>JANQIX010000026.1 GCA_028281925.1 Alphaproteobacteria bacterium | reverse complement strand
TGGCCGCCTTCGGTGCGTGCATCGGGGGAGGAAAGTCCGGGCTCCACGGAAACACGGTGCCGGGTAACGCCCGGCGGGGGCGACCCCAGGGAAAGTGCCACAGAAAGCAAACCGCCCGGCGGCCGGCCAGCCCGTCCGGCGGGCAAGGGTGAAAGGGTGCGGTAAGAGCGCACCGCGCCCCCGGTAACGGGGGTGGCAGGGCAAACCCCACCGGGAGCAAGACCGAATAGGGGCGGGCCGGGGCCTTCTGGCCCCACGGCTGTTTCCGGCCGCCGCCCGGGTTGGTTGCGACGAGGCGTCCGGCAACGGGCGTCCAGAGACGAATGGCCATCGCCCTGCCCGACCGTCTTCGCACGGGCGGGCGGGGTACAGAACCCGGCTTACAGGCGCCTGACCCGCCCTCTTCCTCTGCCCTGCAGGCGCGGATATGCGCCCCGTCCGGGACGGCATGGGATCTTGCCCCACCTGATCCGGCGCCGGCAAATCACCGAGCCCGCTGTGCGCGCTTTCATCACTATATAGTCGGGTCAACTGTCCCCGAATCGGCAATATATTGGGTACTGGAAATGTGCTATTTCTGTTCATGATCCCATACGATTCCATGCCCCAAAACCGAATCACTTCGGAATCGGCATTGCCGCTCAGATCGAACATTTCAGGAACGTATTTCACAAAAGAATTAAGAAAGAGTGTATCAGCATTTACAGAGTCAATGATTCGCTGATGCAACATCCATCGGTAATCACCAGGTGCGACACTTGAGTGATTCTCCGAAATACTAAGCAATCCCGTTGACGACCATATGATCCCATGATATCCCAGATCAGCCCATTGAGAACGGCTGGTCTCCCGTGTTCACCCCGGATCGAAGAAATCCGCTGTCACGGAAGGCCGAAATGGAGGCGACCCAACCCGGCATGACCGGTAGCCGAGGGACAGATGGCCCGGTTCACGGCACGGCACTTGAACAAGGTGGATCGAAAGGGACGCGTTAGCGTCCCCGCACCGTTCCGTGCCGCCATCGAGACCGAGGATCGCGCCCGTCGTTTCTATCTGAAGCCCAGTTATGCGAAGGCCGACAACGCGGTCATCGCAATAGACGGATTGACCGAGTCTTTTATGGATTCCGTGCAGCAGCGCATCGACGAAATGGATATCGGCTCTGAGGAGCGGACAAGTTTCGAGATGGAGTATTTCGGCGAAAGCGAGCAGGTCGAGTACGACGGCGATGGTCGTATCGTCTTGCCGCGGGAATTGATGGCGGCTGCCGGCATCACTGATCAGGTGCAATTCGTCGGCCTCGGCAGCTACTTCCAGCTTTGGGAGCCGGAGGCCTTCAAGCAGCACAACGCCGGCGTGCCGCGCGGCAAGCCGCTGCCCAAGCCCGGGCGTGGGGGTGGCGCATGACCCAGGCGCACACGCCCGTATTGCTGGCCCAGATGGTCGAGATCCTGGCGCCGGCCGATGGTGGCGTCATCGTAGACGGCACCTTCGGCCGCGGCGGGCACACGGCCGCGTTCTTGCAGGCCGCCCGTTGCCGTGTGATCGCCATCGACCGGGACCCCGCTGCGATTGCCGCGGGCCAGGCATTGGCGGCTGAGAGCGCCGGCCGTCTGGTGCTGCGCCAGGGACGCTTCGGCGACATGGTGCGGCTGGTCGAAGGCGTGGCGGACGGGCAGGTGGACGGTGTCGCCCTTGATCTCGGCGTGGCCAGCCCGCAGCTCGACGACCCGGCACGGGGCTTTTCCTTCCGCGCCGAAGGGCCGCTGGACATGCGCATGGGCGCCGACGGGCCGACGGCGGCGGAGATCGTCAATACCGCAAGCGAGCAGGACCTGGCCCGCATCTTCCGCGATCTGGGCGAGGAGCGGCATGCGACGCGCGTGGCCCGGGCCGTGGTCGCAGCGCGGGCAAAGGCGCCGATCGCGCTGACGACCGAACTGGCCGATCTGGTGCGCAAGGTCGTGCCGAAGGCCAAGGACGGCATCGATCCCACGACCCGCACCTTCCAAGGCCTGCGCATCCATGTGAACGACGAACTGGGTGAGCTGGGGCGCGGCCTGGTGGCGGCGGAACGGCTGCTGCGGCCGGGCGGCCGACTGGCCGTGATCTCGTTCCACAGCCTGGAAGACCGCGCAGTCAAGCGCTTCCTGGCGGAGCGCAGCGGCCGCACGGGCGGCGTCTCGCGGCACCGCCCGCAGGCGATCGACCGGCCGGCACGGTCCCCGACCTTCGAACTGCTGACGCGCAAGCCCGTCACGCCGCGGCCGGCAGAGGTTGCGGCCAACCCGCGTGCTCGCTCCGCCAGACTTCGCGCGGCAGTCCGCACAGACGCACCAAGCTGGGCCGCATCATCGGAGATGGCCGCATGATCCGTCTCACGACAGCGCTGTGGCTCGGCCTCGTCTCCGTGGCAGGGGGTGCTCTGTTCCACATCAGCTATCAGGTGGAGCGGCTGGAGGCCGAGAGCCGCGCGCTGACCCAGGCGATCGAGCAGGAGCGGCAGACCATCCGCATCCTGCGTGCCGAATGGGCCTATCTGAACCGGCCCGACCACCTGGGCGAAATGGCCGAGGTGTGGACGGGGCTGGCGCCGATGCGTCCCGAGCAGATGATCGCCTCGGTCTCCGAGATCCCGCATCCGCTTCCGGCAGGAGACGGGGTCAGCCCCGCGCCCGTGCGCATGGTTCCGTTTTCCGGAGTGCCTGAATTCACCTCCGTTCCGCTGCCCGGCGTGAAGCCGACAGCGGTCAGCGATCGCCGTCCGGCCCCACCCCCGACCCCGGCCGGCGACGCGGTGCCGCCGCCCCCACTGCCCGCCCCTCCCACGGTGCGGGGCGGTGGCACCGCACCCCCCTTGGTTCTGGCGCGGTTCCGCTCGAACCCCACAACGTTTGTCCTGGACGAGAGCCGATGACGGATGTTGGCCAGCAGGCCCATCCCGTGGCCGCCGGCTATCCGGCGGCCCGCGTGCATATCAGAGGGCACGCCAACGAGGCGCTGGCCCTGGGCCGCATCCGCCTCAAGGTGACCGTTGCTTTCTTCATGGTGGCGTTTCTTGCGGTCGCCGGGCGGCTGGTCGATGCCACGCTATTCGGTGCCTCCGGCGAGCCGCAGGCGACGCCGGCCCTCGCGGCGCCGGCACCGACCCCGGTGGAGAGCCGGGGCGAAATCGTCGACCGCAACGGCGTGCTGCTGGCGACGTCGCTGCCCACGGCATCGCTTTTCGCGGACGCGCTGCTGGTGCCGGACGCTGGCGAGGCTGCCGACCGCCTGGGCATCGCCTTGCCGGATCTCGATATCGAGGCCACCCGTGTGGCGCTCGACTCCGACCGGCGCTTCGTATGGTTGCGCCGCGGCCTGACGCCCAGCCAGCACCATGCGGTCAACGCCCTGGGCATCCCTGGTCTCGGCTTCCGCAGCGAGCAGCAGCGCTTCTATCCGGCCGGATCCATGACAGCCCATGTGGTCGGCTTCGCCGATGTGGACGGCCTAGGTCTCGCTGGTATCGAACGCGAGTTCGAAGATCGCCTGGCCGCCGGCGAGACCGTGACCCTGTCGCTGGATCTGCGGGCGCAGTCGGTGGTGCATGAGGTGCTGGCCGACGCGGTTGCGGAATTCTCCGCCGTCGGCGCCATCGGGATCGTCCTCGGCGTGCGCACGGGCGAGGTCGTCGCCATGGTGTCGCTGCCGGATTTCGACCCCTATCTGGCCGGAGAGGAGCCGGACGAGACCCGCTTCAACCGGGCCGTCCTGGGCGTCTACGAGATGGGGTCGACGTTCAAAATCTTTAACACGGCCATGGCCCTCGACTATGGCATCGTCACGCTCACGGACGGCTACGACGCCACCCATCCGATCCGGATCGGCCGCCACACCATCAGCGACTATCACGGACGTGGCCGGTGGCTGACGGTGAGCGAGATCTTCATGTATTCCTCCAACATCGGATCGGCGCGCATGGCCACTGCGGTCGGTTCGGAACGCCAGCGGGCGTTTCTGGAACGGTTGGGTCTGACGCGGGCGTCGCCGGTCGAGTTGCCGGAGATCGGATGGCCGATGATCCCAGACCCCTGGCGCGAGATCAACACGATGACGATCTCCTTCGGGCACGGCCTCGCCGTCAGCCCGCTGCAGCTTGCCAGCGCGGTCGGCGCGGTCGTCGGCGGCGGCATCTACCGTGCACCGACGCTGTTGGACCGGCCGGAAGACGAGGCCGTGCCGGGCGAGCGTGTGATGTCTGAGGAAACCAGCCTGCAGATGCGCTGGCTGATGCGCGAGGTGGTGGAAGACGGCACCGGCCGGCGCGCCGACGCCCCCGGATACCTGGTGGGTGGCAAGACGGGCACGGCGGAAAAGGCGGTGGCGCGGGGCTATGACGGCAACGCATTGCTGTCGTCATTCGTCGCGGCCTTTCCCATCGATCGCCCCGAATACGTCGTATTGGTCATGCTCGATGAACCCCGGTTGCCGCGCTCCGAGGGGCGCCCGACGGGTGGCCGCGTCGCCGCGCCTGTCGTCCGGCAGATCGTCGAGCGGCTGGGGCCGCTGTTCGGCCTGCGCCCGGTCTCGGAGCCGTCGCCTGAGGTTCGCGAGGCCAGCGCGGACGGCGACGACGGCGCGATGGGACGGCTGGCAGCATTTCGGACACTGCAATGACGGAGCCCCCTCAGCCCAGGCGCCTGGCCGCCGATCCGGATCTCGCCGATCTGCCGCTGACGGGCCTGACGGCGGATAGCCGCAAGGTGCGGCCGGGTGTCCTGTTCGCAGCCCTGCCCGGGACGCAAGCCGACGGGCGATCGTTCATCGGCGAGGCCGTGTCGCGCGGTGCTGCCGCTGTGCTGGCGCCGCCGGATACCGACCTTCCCGCCGACGCGGCGGGCGTGAGACTGGTGCTGGATCGGGAACCTCGGCAGCGCTTCGCCCGACTGGCGGCGATGTACTACGAAGACCAGCCGCAGGTGATCGCGGCCGTGACGGGCACCAACGGCAAGACGTCGGTCGCCCAGTTTGCTCGCCAGATCTGGGATCGCCTGGGACATTCGGCCGCTGCCATGGGCACACTTGGCCTCGCTTCGCGCACACTGTCGCGGGACGGGTCGCTGACCACGCCGGACACGGTCGCACTGCACTCTGACCTGGCGGTGCTGGCGCATACCGGCGTGACGCATCTGGCCATGGAAGCGTCCTCGCACGGGCTGGCACAGCATCGGCTGGACGGCGTTCGTGTGGGGTTTGCGGCCTTCACCAATCTCAGCCGCGACCATCTCGATTATCACGGCACTATGGAGGCCTATTGGGCGGCCAAGCGGCGGTTGTTCGTCGAGCTGCTCGATCCCGCCGGCACGGCGGTCGTCAATGCCGATGACGAGTACGGCAAGGCGCTGATCTCGGACCTTGCGGCTCTCGGCGTGGGTGTTCTGGACTATGGGCGGACCGCTGGTGCGCTGGTGCTGACATCGGTTCATCCGCGCCCCGACGGCCAGGATCTCGAGCTGCAGGTGTCCGGCCGCAACCATCGGGTCAGTCTTCCGCTGGTGGGTGCTTTCCAGGCGGAGAATGCGTTGGCCGCGATCGGGCTGGCGATCGCCGCAGGCGCTGAGCCGGAGCAGGTCGTGGCGGCCGCCGCGCATCTGAGAGGTGTGCGGGGTCGGCTTGAACTGGCGGCCCGGCACCCTTCGGGCGCCCCCGTCTATGTCGACTACGCCCATACGCCGGATGCGCTGACCACCGTGTTGCAGGCAATCCGGCCGCACACGGCGGGCCGTTTGGTGGTCGTGTTCGGCTGCGGCGGCGATCGCGACCCCGGCAAGCGGCCGCAGATGGGGGCTGCCGTCGATGCGTTGGCGGATCTGCCCATTCTGACCGACGACAATCCGCGCGGCGAAGACCCGGCCGCGATCCGGGCGGCCGCGCTTGCGACCTGTCCAAGGGCTGAAGAGATCGGTGACCGGCGGGAAGCGATCCGGGCTGCGGTGGCGCGTCTGCGCCGCAACGACGTGTTGGTGATCGCTGGCAAGGGACACGAACAGGGCCAGGCGATCGGCTCCACCGTGCGGCCGTTCGACGATGCGACAGAGGCCCGCGCCGCCGTTGCCGCTGTGGCCGAACCGCCGGGGGCTGCCGCATGACCGCGCCCGTGCTCTGGACCGCGGCGGACGCCGCGACGGCCGTCGATGCCCAGCCGGTCGGGCAGTGGCAGGCCACTGGCGTGTCGATCGACAGCCGGACGGTGGCGCCGGGCGACCTGTTCGTCGCCATCCTGGGCCCGAGCTTCGACGGTCACGACTTTGTCGCCGATGCCTTTGCCCGCGGCGCCGTTGCGGCAATGGTGCACCGGCCACCGCCGGGCGTCGGCGACGATGCGCCGCTCTTGTATGTCGACGAAACGTTGGAGGGTCTGACAGCGCTGGCCCGCTTCGCCCAGCTGCGCAGCGATGCACGGATCGCGGCCGTCACCGGCTCAGTCGGCAAGACTAGCACGAAAGAGGCGTTGCGCCTGTCGCTTTCGGCCCAAGCGCCGACCTATGCCTCGACCGGCAATCTCAACAATCACTGGGGCGTGCCGTTGAGCCTGGCGCGCCTGCCACCGTCGGCCACGTTTGCCGTGTTCGAGCTGGGCATGAACCATGCCGGTGAGATCGCGCCTCTGTCGCGAATGGTGCAGCCCGAAGCGGCCGTCATTACGACGGTCGAGGCGGTCCATCTTGAGAATTTCGAAAGCGTCGAAGAGATCGCCGACGCCAAGGCCGAGATCTTTGCCGGCATGACGCCGGCCGGCGCCGCCATCCTGAACCATGACAACCGCCATTTCCCGCGCCTTGTAGCCCACGCCCGCACCCAGGGCCTGAGCCGCATCTGGAGCTTCGGCGAACATGACGAGGCCGACGCGCGTCTGGACGAATGCGCGCTGTTCGCCACCGGCAGTGTCGGCCGCGCGGCAATACGCGGCGAACCGATCGACTTCACCTTGTCGGCGCCCGGCAAGCACTGGGTGCTGAACGGCCTTGCGGTCCTGCTGACGGTCAAGGCGCTGGGTGGCGACGTGCCTACGGCTGCACGGGCTCTGAACCAGTTCGCACCGATCAAAGGGCGTGGCGCCACGCGGCGGCTGACGCTGGACCGGCCGGGCGGGCGCGGCAGCTTCGTGCTGATCGACGAGAGCTACAATGCGAGCCCCCCCGCGATCTCGGCAGCGCTGGCCGTGCTCGGACGAACGTCCCTGCAGGGCCGCGGCCGCCGCATTGCCGTTCTTGGCGACATGTTGGAGCTGGGGGAGACGGCGGAGGCACTGCACCGCGCATTGGCGACGCCGATTCTGGCAAACGCAGTGGACAAGGTATACGCCTGCGGCCCCCTCATGGCGGCCCTGATGGACGCACTGCCGTCCAAGGTGCGCGCCGCCTATGCGGAGGACAGTGCCAGTCTCGCCCCCCTGGTGGCTGACGATGTGCGGCCTGGTGATGTGGTGCTGGTGAAGGGGTCGCTGGGGTCGCGCATGGCGGCCGTGGTGGAGGCGCTCGACCACCTGGATGCATCTGTACTGCCGCATGATGGCCAGGCGCCGCGCCTGGTGGCAAACGGCGCTTAGGGGTGATCGATGCTGTTGGAGCTTCTATTTCCCCTGGCCGACGAATTCATCGTCTTCAACCTGTTCCAGTACATCACCTTCCGGACAGGCGGCGCGGTGCTGACCGCCCTTCTGGTCGCGTTCATGATCGGTCCGCGGCTGATCGGATGGCTGAGATCGAAACAGGGCAGCGGCCAGCCGATCCGCACCGATGGCCCCGAAACCCATCTGGCGAAGGCAGGCACGCCCACCATGGGCGGCCTCATGATCTTGATCGGCATCGCCGTCTCGATGCTGCTGTGGGGCGATCTCAGCAACGCCTATGTGTGGATCGTCTTCATGGTGACGGTTGGCTTCGGACTGATCGGCTTCGCCGACGACTATCTGAAGCTGACCAAGCGCAACACCAAGGGTCTGCCTGGGCGGGTCAAGCTGCTGTTCGAGGTGCTGATCGCAGCGGGGGCTGCGGCCTGGTACCTGGCGGTGACACCCGATCCTCTGGCGACGGGTCTTGCCGTCCCGTTCTTCAAGGACCTGCTGATCAATCTCGGCTTCTTCTTCGTGCCGTTCGTCATTCTGGTGATCGTCGGTACCTCGAACGCCGTCAACCTGACGGACGGGCTGGACGGGCTGGCCATCGGGCCGGTCATCCTCGCCGCGGCCTGTTTCGGCTTTATCAGCTATCTCGCCGGGCGCGTCGACTTCGCGGAATACCTGCAGATCCACCACACCGCGGGGTCGGGCGAACTGGCAGTTTTCTGCGGCGCGTTGATCGGCGGCGGGCTTGGCTTTCTCTGGTTCAACGCCCCGCCGGCCATGGTGTTCATGGGCGACACCGGCTCACTGTCCATGGGCGGGGCGCTTGGGTCCATCAGTGTGATCACCAAGCACGAGTTGGTGCTGACGATCATCGGCGGGCTGTTCGTGGTCGAGACGGTTTCGGTGATCGTGCAGGTGGCCTCTTACAAGCTGACGGGCAAGCGCGTCTTCGCCATGGCGCCGCTGCACCATCACTTCGAAAAGAAGGGCTGGGCAGAACCGACCGTCGTCATCCGCTTCTGGATCATCGCCATCATCCTGGCGCTGGTCGGCCTCGCGACGCTGAAGCTGAGATAGGCCGATGATCCCGCTCGACTTCCTCAAGCAGCAGACGATCGCGGTCTTGGGCCTCGGCCGGTCCGGTCTGCCGACGGCGGAGGCGCTGACCGGCGCGGGCGCAACTGTTCTGGCGTGGGACGACGACGCCCTGCAGCGCCAGAAGGCGGCGGCGCTGGGCATGACGATTGCGGATCTGACGACGGCCGATCTCGCCGCCGTCGAGACGCTGGTGCTGAGCCCCGGTATTCCGCGTGCCCATCCGGCCCCCCATCCGGCCATCGCGCGCGCTCTGTCGCTGGGCATCGACATCCGCCTGGATATCGACCTCCTCGCCGCCGCGCAGCCGGATGCGCGCTATCTCGGCATCACGGGAACCAACGGCAAGTCGACGACGACGGCGCTGATCGGCCACATCATGGCCTTGGCTGGCGTGCGGGCGGAAGTGGGCGGCAATCTCGGCACCGGTGCCTTGGCGCTCAAGCCGCTGGGGGGCGGCCAGTGGTACGTGCTGGAGCTCAGCTCTTACCAGCTTGAGACCGTCTCGATGCCGGCGTGGGATATCGGCGTCTTCCTCAACATCGCGCCGGATCATCTCGACCGTTATGCCTCGATGGCCGACTACGTGGCAGCGAAGCGGCGGCTCTTTCAGGTGCGTAAGCCCGGCCATGCGGCAGTCGTCGGCGTTGACGACCGCTGGTCACGCGATCTCTGCCGGACGCTAGCGGCGGTCGGCAGCGACCACCGCGTGGTTCCGGTCTCGGTTGGCTCACCGGCGCCCGGCGGCGTGTGGGTCGAAGACGGCTGGCTGACCGACGGTCTGGATGGCGAACCCCGGCGGGTGGCGGACCTGGCGCCGCTGACCGGCCTGCCGGGCCGGCACAACTGGCAGAACGCCGCTGCGGCCTATGCGGCGGCCCGGGCGGCCGGGATAGGCGCCGGGGCAATTGTCGCGGCACTTCGGACCTTCCCGGGGCTGCGGCACCGCCAGCAATATGTCGCCACGGTCGATGGCGTGCGGTTCGTCAACGACAGCAAGGCCACCAACCCCGACGCGGCCGTGAAGGCGCTGGCCTGCTATCGGCCGATCTTCTGGATCGCGGGCGGCCGTGCCAAGGATGGCGGGTTCGATGCGCTGGACCCCATGCTCGACCGTATCGCCCAAGCCTTCCTGATCGGCGAAGGGGCCGATGCGATCGACCGGTTCCTGACCGGCCGCGTCCCGGTCACGCGATCCGGCATGCTGGATCATGCCGTGGCGGAAGCCTTCGATGCCGCGCGCCGCCTGGTGCAGCGGGATGCCACCGCACGGCCGGTGGTGCTGCTGTCTCCCGCCTGCGCCTCGTTCGACCAGTTCCGCAGTTTCGAAGAGCGTGGTGACGTCTTCATTGCCGCCGTGGAGGCGCTGGGACGCGGCAATGGCGGCAGCGCCGACCGCGAAGCGACGCGAGGGGCGGCATGATCCCGTTCGCCCGAACCGACACCTCGACGCTGGCCCGCTGGTGGTGGACGGTCGACCGCTGGTCGCTGGGCGCGCTCGGCCTGTTGATCGCCTTCGGTATCGTGCTGACGGTCGCGGCTAGCCCGCCCGTGGCGCTGCGCATTGGGTTCGGCGAGTACCATTTCGTCAGCCGCCATCTGGTCTTCATCGTGCCGACGCTGGCGATCCTGTTTGCCGTATCCCTGCTGGATCCGGGCCGGGTGCGTCGGTTGGCTGTGATCGTGCTGGCCGGCGGGATGCTCGGCGTGCTGGCCACACTGGTGATCGGGGTTGAGATCAAGGGTGCGCAGCGCTGGCTGAGCCTGGCTGGCTTCTCGGTCCAGCCATCGGAATTCGTCAAGCCGGCCTTCGCCGTGGTCGCCGCCTGGCTGTTCTCGCAACAGCGGCTGCGCCACGACGCCCCGGGCTATAACGCGGCGATCGGGCTCTACGTGGTGATCGTCCTGCTATTGCTGGCACAGCCCGATCTTGGCATGGCGGTGCTGATCAGCGCGGTGTGGGGCGTGCAATTCTTCCTGGCCGGCCTGCCCATGGTGCTGGTGCTGGCCCTGGCGACCCTCGCGGTCGGCGGTATGGTCGGCTCCTATTTCCTGTTTGACCATGTCGCCAGCCGGATCGACCGCTTCCTCGATCCGTCCAGCGGCGACAGCTATCAGATCGACCGGTCGCTTGAGGCGTTCAGCAATGGCGGCGTCTGGGGCACAGGGCCCGGCGAAGGGACCGTGAAGCTGCATCTGCCCGATGCCCATGCCGATTTCATCTTCGCCGTCGCGGGCGAAGAACTGGGCCTGTTCTGGTGTCTGGCACTGCTGGCGCTGTTCGGGTTCCTGGTGCTGCGCGGCCTGGCGCGGGCTCTGGCCGATGACGACCTTTTCGTCGTGCTCGCCACGACCGGCCTGCTGACGCTGTTCGGCGCGCAGGCGCTGATCAACATGGGCTCGGCCCTGCACCTGATCCCTACCAAGGGCATGACACTGCCGTTTGTGAGCTATGGCGGCTCGTCGATGCTGGCAATGGGTCTGGCGATGGGCATGGTGCTGGCGTTGACGCGCCGGCGGCCGGGCATGCGGGGGATGCGATGATGGCAGGCGACATTCGAAGCCGCCCCGTGGTGCTGGCCGCGGGTGGAACCGGGGGGCACATGTTCCCCGCCGAGGCACTGGCCCGCGCGCTGTTGCGGCGGGACGTTCGCGTGGTCCTGATCACCGACCGACGCGGCCATGCGTTTGGCAACGCCTTGCCAGAGGTGGAGGTCCACCGCATCCGCGCCACTCAGATCGGCGGCGGCATCGTGAACAAGGTACGCGGGGCGTGGGAACTGCTGATGGGCTATGGCCAGGCGCGCGGACTCCTGCGCGCTCTCGCCCCGGCCGTGGTCGCCGGGTTCGGCGGCTATCCCTCGCTGCCCACGGGCTATGCCGCGGGCCGCACCGGCATTCCGCTGGTCTTGCACGAACAGAATGCCCTGGCCGGCCGCGCCAACCGCTGGCTGGCGTCCAAGGCGACCGCCATCGCAGCGTCGTTCCCGCGGGTGGACGGTCTTCCGGACACGGCGCGGGCCCGCATGGAAGTGACCGGGAACCCTGTGCGTCCGGCCATTCTGGATGTTGCCGGGCAGCCCTATCAGCCGCCGAACGGTGGTGCCATCCGCTTGCTGGTCACCGGCGGCAGCCAGGGCGCCCGCGTGTTCTCTGACGTGCTGCCCGAAGCGTTGAATCGGCTGCCGGAAGAGATCCGCCTGCGCCTGCAGGTTGCCCAGCAATGCCGGCCGGAGGAGCTGGAGGCGACGCGCAGAGCCTATGTCGGCACCGGGATCCAGGTCGAGCTTGAGACCTTCTTCAGCGACGTGCCGGAGCGCCTGGCGCGTGCGCATCTTGTGATCGGCCGTGCCGGCGCGTCGACGGTGGCGGAGCTGGCGGCCGTGGGCCGGCCGTCGATCCTGGTGCCCTATCCCTTCGCCATGGACGACCACCAGACGGTCAATGCCGAGATCTACGCGGAAGCCGGCGCAACCTGGCACATGCCTCAGGACGTGTTCACGGCCGACGGGCTGGCGGAGCGGGTGGCCGCCATGGTCAGCCAGCCGCAGACGTTGGTGAGCCTAGCCAAGGCGGCGAAAGCCTTCGGCAGGTTGGATGCCGCGGATCATCTGGCATCCCTGGTGATGGCGACCGGCGGGCTGGGGCGGGCCAACGGCGATGACGGCCCGTTGCAGGAGGCCGCCGAATGAGAGAGATGCCGCTCGACATCGGGACGATCCATTTCATCGGCATCGGCGGGATCGGCATGAGCGGGATCGCGGAGATCCTGCACAATCTCGGCTACGCGGTGCAGGGCAGCGACCTGGCCGACAACGCCAATGTCCAGCGTCTGCGCGGCATGGGCATCTCGGTCGCGGTCGGGCACAAGGCGGCCAATCTCGGTGAGGCGGCGGTGATCGTCACGTCTTCAGCCGTGAAGGCGGACAATCCCGAGGTCACGGCCGCGCGCGCGCGTCTGATTCCAGTGGTTCGCAGGGCGGAGATGCTGGGCGAACTGATGCGCCTGAAATGGTCGGTCGCCGTCGGCGGCACCCACGGCAAGACCACGACGACGTCCCTGATCGCGGCACTGTTGGAAGCCAACGCGATGGATCCGACCGTGATCAACGGCGGCATCATCAATGCTTACGGCACCAACGCCCGGCTCGGCTCCAGCGACTGGATGGTGGTGGAGGCCGATGAGAGCGACGGCACCTTCACCCGTCTGCCCGCGACCATCGCCGTGGTCACCAACATCGATCCGGAGCACCTGGATTTCTATGGCGACTTCGATCGGCTGCGAGATGCGTTCGAGCAGTTCGTGACCAACGTGCCGTTTTACGGCTTTGCCGCCATGTGCATCGACCATGCTGAGGTGCAGGCGTTGATCCCGCGCGTGCTGGACCGCCGTATCCTCACCTACGGCATCAGCCCCCAGGCCGATGTCCGGGCTGTGAAGGTGGAGATGGGCGGCACCCATACGCGGTTCGATGTCCGTCTGTCTGACCGTGTCAGCGGTGCCAGTCGCACGATCTCTGGCGTCCGGCTGCCCATGCTGGGTCATCACAATATGCAGAACGCCCTGGCCGGCATTGCCGTCGCCAGCGAGATGGGCGTGCCGGACGATCGTATCGTGGCGGGTCTTGAGGGCTTCTCCGGCGTCAAGCGCCGCTTCACCAAGACCGGCGAGAGCGGCGGCGTGACGGTAATCGACGACTATGGTCACCATCCGGTGGAGATCGCCGCCGTGCTGAAGGCAGCGCGCCAATCGGTCGGGCCCGAGCGCAAGGTGATCGCGGTGGTTCAGCCGCATCGCTACAGCCGCCTGAGCAGCCTGTTCAACGAATTCTGCACCTGCTTCAACGACGCCAATGCCGTGATCGTCGCTGATGTCTATCCGGCGGGCGAGCAGCCGATCGCCGGATACGACCGGAACGGCTTGGTGGAGGGGCTGCGCACCCATGGTCACCGGCTGGTGATGCCGTTGCCCGGAGCCTCGTCGCTGGCGGCCATGGTGGAGGAGATGACGGCGCCCGGCGATCTGGTGGTCTGCCTCGGTGCCGGCAACATCACGCAATGGGCGGCAGCGCTGCCGGGCGAACTCGACGCCCTGAAATCGCCGGCGGTGGCACGGGAGGCGGGGCGATGATGGCGGCCGAAGTGCCTACAGAGCCGCATCTGGTCGACCGCCTGCCCGCGGTCCGCGGCCGACTGTCGGCCGATGCACCGATGTCGCAGTTCACCTGGTTCCGCGTCGGTGGTCCGGCGGAGGCGATGTTCCGCCCGGCCGACGAGCAGGATCTATGCGACTTCCTGGCGGGCTGCCCGGAGAACGTCCCGGTCACCGTGATCGGCGTGGCGTCGAACCTGCTGATCCGCGACGGCGGTGTGCGCGGCGTGGTTATTCGCCTGGGCCGGCCATTTGCTGAGATCGGGATCGAAGGCGACCGCGTGACCGTTGGGGCCGCGGCGCTGGACATCACCCTGGCTCGGGCGGTTGGCGCGGCAGGCCTGACGGGGCTGGAATTCCTGGTCGGCATCCCCGGAACACTGGGCGGCGGCCTGCGCATGAATGCCGGCGCCTATGGCAGCGAGATCAAGGACGTGCTGATCGAGGCCCGGGCCGTTGACCGCAGCGGCACGGTCCACGTGCTGAAACCCGATCAGATGGACCTCGGCTACCGCCATTGCAGTGTGCCGGAAGACTGGATCTTCACCGGCGCCGTGCTGCGGGCGCGGCCGGGCGACCGCCAGGCGATCGAAGCGCGGATGGCGGAGATCGCGGCGGCGCGCACCAGCACCCAGCCCGTGCGCAGTCGCACGGGGGGGTCGACCTTCGCCAACCCGCCGGGCGCGAAGGCCTGGCAGCTGATCGATCAGGCCGGCTGCCGCGGCTTGCGGCGTGGCGGCGCGCAGGTCTCCGAGATGCATACCAACTTCCTGATCAACACCGGCGATGCCACGGCGGCCGATCTGGAAGGGTTGGGCGAAGAAGTCAGGCGCCGGGTGCGCGAGCAATCGGGCGTCGAACTCCGATGGGAAATCCGCCGCATCGGCGAAGCGGAAGGGGCGGGCGCATGACCAGGCACGTGGCCGTGCTGATGGGCGGTTGGTCCGCAGAGCGGGAGGTCAGTCTCACCTCCGGCGCGGCCTGCGCTGACGCGCTGGAGCAGGCGGGTTTCCAAGTGACCCGGATCGACGTGCAGCGCGATCTGCCATCGCTCCTGGCCGCACTCGACCCGCGGCCCGACGTGATCTTCAACGCACTGCACGGCCGTGGCGGGGAAGACGGTCTGATCCAGGGTGTGCTTGCCTTTCTCGGCATCCCTTTCACCCATTCCGGCATCCTCGCCTCGGCCCTCGCCATGAACAAGGTGACGGCCAAGCTGGCCTTCCAGTCGACCGGCATCCCCGTGGCCGAAGGGCGCGTGGTCTCGAAGGAAGACGTTCTGGCCGGCCACGTGATGGAGCCGCCCTATGTGCTGAAGCCCATCGACGAGGGCTCCAGCGTCGGTGTGGAGATCGTGCGCCAGGGCGACAATCGGCCGACGCTCGACGCCGAAACCTGGCGCTTCGGCGACATGGTCCTGGCGGAGCGGTACATCCCTGGCCGCGAGCTGACGGTCGCCGTGATGGAGAACGGGGCGGGCCCCCGCGCCATGACGGTTACGGAGATCCGCCCCAACGTCGCCTTCTACGACTACTCGGCCAAATACACCGACGGCTTGGCCGTTCACGATGTTCCGGCACGTGTGGCAGATGAGGTCAGCCAGGCCTGCCGCGACTACGCCGTGCTGGCACATCGCACGCTCGGCTGCCGCGGCATCAGTCGCGCCGATTTCCGCTTCGATGACAGCCTGCCCGGCACCGAGGGGCTTGTCCTGCTGGAGGTCAATACCCAGCCAGGCATGACCCCGCTGTCTCTGGTCCCGGAGCAGGCGGCCCATCTCGGCATCGATTTCGCCGATCTGTGCGTGTGGATGGTGGAGAACGCCGCATGCGACGCGTGAGCGAACGCACAGGGGCAGCGCGCGGCCGCAGAACCGGCGTCCGCAGGCGCCGGGCGCCCGCGCTGTCGGGACGGCGGCTGCGCCGGATCGGCCTCGTCATGGCCTGCGTGGCCATGCTGACGGTCGGCGGCGTCTTCCTGACGCGCGGCGGCTCGGAGGAAGGCCGTGGGTTCGATCAGTTCGTCTACGACCTGACTGCGGGAATGGGCCTCAGCGTGCAAGAGGTCCTGGTCTATGGGCGTGAGGCGACCCGGCCGATCGAGCTCTTGGCGGCTCTCGGCATCGGGCGCGGCGATCCGATCCTGATGCTCGATCCCGACGTGGCGCGGGACCGGATCGAGGGGCTGCCCTGGGTCCGCGAGGCCTGGGTGCAACGCCAGCTGCCCGACACCGTGGTGGTGCGCATCGAGGAACGCCGGCCCCTGGCGCTCTGGCAGAACGAGCAGCGGCTGACCCTGATCGATGACGAGGGCGAAGTGCTGGGCGACGGAGAAGTCGGGGCGTTTGCGGACCTGCCGCAGGTCGTAGGGGCCGACGCGCCGGACCATGCGCCGCAATTCCTGCCGATGCTAGCGGCAGAGCCCGAGGTTGCCGGCCGCGTGAGCGCCGCGGTGCGCATCGGGGGGCGGCGCTGGGACCTGCGGCTGGATAACGGCGTCGCCGTGCGGCTGCCGGAAGACGACGTGCCGCTGGCGCTGCACCGTCTGGCGCGACTGCAGCGCGAGGAAGGCCTGTTCGATCGCGATGTGCTGGCCATCGATCTGCGCATTGCCGACCACTTGGTCATCCGGACCTCCACCCAGGTCTATGAGCGCATGCAGCTGCCGGAGGAGAACACATGAGGGCGCGGGGCATGCGCGGAGTGTCGGTCGGGAGGCGTGACCGTGGGGTTTAACGGGTTCAGCGCACGCAAGCCGCGCCATCGTCCGCATGGCGAGCTGATCGCCGCGCTCGACGTGGGCAGCAGCAAGATCGTGTGCTTCATCGCACGCGTGGACGAGGTCGGGCGCCCGGTCGTCGTCGGCATCGGCCACCAGGTCAGCCAGGGCATCAAGAGCGGTGCTGTCATCGATATGGAGGCGGCGGAACAGGCCATCGGCACGGCCGTGCATGCGGCGGAAAAGCTGGCCGGTGAGACCATTCGCGAGGCAGTGATCAACCTGTCGGGCGGGCATCCGACGTCGCAGACCATGGCCGTGGAGGTGGCGATCGCCGGCCACGAGGTCGGCGAAGGCGACCTGCGTCGGGCACTCAAGGCCCACAACGGATCCCATGTCCCGTCGGACAGCGAGATCGTCCATGCCATCCCGGTCGACTATGCCATCGACGGTGCGCGGGGCATTCGTGATCCGCGCGGCATGTATGGCGGCACGCTGGGGGTCGACCTTCACCTGGTCACGGCGGCCATGGGGCCGGTGCGCAACCTGATGACCTGCATCGGCCGTTCCCATTTGGCCTGCGACACGCTGGTGGTGTCGCCTTATGCAGCCGGGCTTGCCTGCTTGGTGGAGGACGAAAAGCAGCTCGGCTGCGCCGTCCTCGATCTGGGCGGCGGCACGACCAGCCTGGCGGTCTTCCTTGAAGGGCGCATGGTCTTCTCCGACTGCATTCCGGTCGGCGGCAGCCATGTGACCAGCGATGTGGCGCGCGGCCTGTCCACGCCATTGGCGCATGCGGAGCGGCTGAAGACCCTGTTCGGCAGCTGCTCCACCAACCTCGCCGATGACCGCGAGAGCCTGCATGTGCCGCTGGTGGGCGAGCAGGAGCCGCAGCGCTCCACCCATGTGCCGAAGAGCCTGCTGACCGGCATCATCCAGCCGCGCATGGAAGAGATCTTCGAACTGGTCCGCGGCCGGCTTGAGGCCAGCGGATTCTCAAAGGTTGCCGGCCGGCGCGTCGTGCTGGTCGGTGGGGGAAGCCAGCTCCAGGGGGTGCGTGAGCTGGCTCAACAGGTCCTGGACAAGCAGGTTCGCATGGGGCGGCCGACACCGTTGCGGGGGTTGGCCGAAGCGACTGCCGGTCCGGCGTTTGCGGTTGCCGTCGGCCTGATTGGGTACGCCGTCGAGCAGCCGGCGGAAGCGGCCCTGGTGGGGGGCCAAGAGGACGATGTGGGAGTGGGGTTCCTCAGTCGTTTGGGAGGATGGTTTCGTGACCTTTAGACGCCATTTGCGGCCCGTTCCCGGGTCGGCCCGCTCGCCGGGGCAGTACGGCGATTCAAGACCCCGCGGCCGACGGCGGCCGTTCAGCCCTAGCTCCTGACAAGCCCGCGAGAGGGAAGAGAGAGACCATGATCAATTTGACCCTACCCCCCACAGAATCGCAGTTGCGGCCGCGGATCACCGTTGTCGGATGTGGCGGTGCCGGCGGCAACGCCGTTAACAACATGATCAAGGCCAATCTGGAAGGCGTTGAATTCGTCACGGCCAATACCGATGCGCAGGCACTGGCCGGCAACCTGGCGGAACGCAAGCTGCAGCTTGGCATCAACATCACCCAGGGCCTGGGCGCGGGCTCGCGGCCCGAGATCGGCCGCGCGTCGGCGGAAGAGGCGCTGGAGCAGATCACCGGCTATCTGGAAGGCAGCCACATGGTGTTCATCACCGCCGGCATGGGCGGTGGTACGGGCACGGGTGCTGCGCCGGTGATTGCCCGCGCCGCGCGCGAGATGGGCGTGCTGACGGTCGGCGTGGTGACCAAGCCCTTCCACTTCGAAGGCGCGCTGCGCATGAAGATTGCGGAGCAGGGCCTGAAGGAGCTGCAGGAATACGTCGATACTCTGATCGTCATTCCCAACCAGAACCTGTTCCGCATCGCCAACGAAAAGACCACGTTCGCCGACGCCTTCAAGATGGCGGACGACGTGCTGCATTCCGGTGTGCGCGGTGTCACCGACCTGATGGTCATGCCCGGCCTGATCAATCTGGACTTCGCCGATATCCGCACCGTGATGGCGGAGATGGGCAAGGCCATGATGGGCACTGGCCAGGCTGAAGGCGATCGCCGGGCTGTGATGGCGGCGGAAGCCGCAATCTCCAACCCGCTGTTGGACGATGTGTCGATGAAGGGCGCGCGCGGTGTGCTGATCAACATCACCGGCGGCCTGGACATGACGCTCTATGAAGTCGACGAAGCGGCAAATCGCATCCGCGACGAGGTCGATCCTGAGGCCAACATCATCTTCGGTGCGATCTTCGACGAATCGCTCGAAGGGCGCGTCCGCGTGTCCGTCGTGGCGACCGGCATCGATGCGGAGGAAGGTTCGCTGACGCGCCCCGTCTCGCCGCGCGGCTTCACCGTGGTCGGCGGCACTGCCGCCACTGCCGCGCCTGCCCCGGCGATGACCGAGGCCGAGCCCGCGGCGATGGAGGAGCCGGAGATGCCGCCGGTGGTTGCCGAGACACCGGTGGCCGCACCCGCCGTGCAGGCCTTCGCCGGCGCCCCGGCCGCCCAAGCCTTCGCCGCCGCGCCGGCGCGCGCGGTCGCCGCATCACCGGCGATCGACCCGGTGGTACCGAGCAATCCGCCCAAGGCGCCACCGCCGATGCAGCGTCCGTCAACCATGGCGGCGCAGGTGGCGACGGCACCTCGGGCTGAGCGGCACGAGGGAGCCTTCATCCCGCCGCGCCCGGCAGAGAGCCCGGTGCGGCCGCAGACCAGCGCTCCAGCGCCGGTCCGGGCGGATGCCTTTGCCGAAGCCGAGGTGGACAACAGCAGCCGGGCGCCGGACCGGCGGCGCAACAACAGCATCTTCCAGCGTATGACCGGACTGTTGCGCCCGGAAGAGCATGAAAGCCAGCCTGCCGCAGAGCCGGTTGCGGCCCAGCCGAAGCCTGCGGCACAGGCACCGCAGGCGGCCCCGGCACGGCCGACCCCGCGTCCGGCGCCGGCGCAGCCGCGGCTTGACGTCTCCACTCGGGCGCCGCTGCCGCGCCAGGAGGAGGACGCGCTGGAGATCCCGGCCTTCCTGCGTCGGCAGGCGAATTGATCAACGGAATGAGGGGCTTAGACAGCCCTCGGTAACATTCCGTAACAAAGAGTGATTTGTCGGCTCCAGGGGTTATTGATACCAAGCCCCTGGAGCTTTCTTTTGCATGCTTCCAGAAGTAAAGCCGTTGTCACGATCATAAGGAAGCAGAGGAAGCTCTCGTCCGACAGGGCTGAGATGGGGGCAGATTTACCGTGACTGTCTATCGATTCGAAGGGCAAGCATTGGCGCAGAAGACGCTGAAGGCGCCGATTCATTGCACCGGCATCGGGCTTCATTCGGGTGTTAAGGTTTGCTTAACCCTGCACCCGGCGGAGCCGGACAGTGGTATCGTGTTTCGCCGGACGGATGTCGATGCGGCGATCTGCGAAGTGCAGGCCACGTGGCGCAATGTCTGCGACACGATGCTGTGCACGGTGATCGGCAACGACGCCGGGGTCACCGTCGGCACGGTGGAACACTTGATGGCGGCGTTGCGCGGCTGTGGCGTCGACAACGCGGTCGTAGAGCTGGACGGCCCGGAAGTCCCGATCATGGACGGCAGTGCCGGCCCCTTCGTCTTTCTGATCGAATGTGCCGGGCTGGTGGCGCAGTCGGCCCCCCGCCGGGCCATCAAGGTGCTGAAGCCGGTCGCCGTGACTGCGGGACAGGCGCATGCGGCGCTGGAACCGGCGGATGCGGCACGGTTCACCTTCGAGATCGACTTCGAAAGCCCGGCCATCAGCCATCAGGAGGGTGAGGTCGAGCTGGTCAACGGAACGTTCAAGCGGGAGCTGGCGCGGGCCCGGACCTTCGGCCTGCTGCAGGATGTCGAGCGGATGCGCGCCCACGGGCTGGCGCGCGGCGGGTCGCTGGACAATGCCATCGTGGTCAACGGCGACAAGATTCTGAACCGCGACGGCCTGCGCTATACCGATGAATTCGTACGCCACAAGATCCTTGATTCTGTGGGCGACCTCTACTTGGCCGGCGCGCCGATACTCGGCCACTTCCATGGGCATCGGTCAGGCCACGCGCTGAATCACAGTCTGTTGGATGCGCTGTTCGCCGATGAGGACGCGTGGTGCCTGACGCCTGCGGTCGACGAGCAGTCGGGCATCGGCGATGACGTCCCGGCCTATGCCGGGGTCGCCTAGGCTTAGGTCACAACGGCGTTTCCCTCACGGCCGGCCGTTCACGCAACATCACCCCTTCGCCAGGACGCATCCCCGCATGGTGGCGCCAACCCGCGACATGCTATAAGGGATCGGCGAGTACGGCGTCCGCCATGCCGGCGCGGCGCTGTATCCGTGCGGGCGAGTGGATGAGACGCTGAGGTCATGGCTATACGCAATTCGAGGACTTCGCGAACCGGGCTGTCGCGCCTGGCAGCCGCGCTGGGTCTGGCCGGATCGCTTGCGCTTGGCGCATGCGGCGGCGATGAGGAGCTGGAGTATATCGAGCGGCCGCCTGAGGACATCTACGGCGAGGCCGTGACCGAGCTGGAGGCCGGCAACGAATCGACCGCAGCGGAGCTGTTCGACGAAGTCGAGCGCCAGCACCCCTATTCGGAGTGGGCGACCCGGGCGCAGGTGATGGCAGCCTATTCCCACTACGAAGCCCTGGAATACGACGAGGCGGTGGTTGCGCTTGACCGGTTCATTCGACTTCACCCCGGCCATGAAGACATCGCCTATGCCTATTACTTGCGCGCACTCTGCTATTACGAACGCATCTCCGACGTGGAGCGTGACCAGCGCATGACCTTGCTGGCGCAGGACGCGCTGCAGGAGGTGATGAACCGCTTTCCCGACAGCGTCTATGCCCGCGATGCTTCGCTGAAGCTCGATCTCACCGAAGACCAGTTGGCCGGCAAGGAGATGGAGATCGGCCGCTGGTATCTGCGCCAGGGCCACTACAACGCCGCCATCAACCGGTTCCGCATGGTGATCGACCAGCACCAGACGACCACCCATGTGCCGGAAGCCCTGCATCGGCTGACCGAAGCCTATCTGGCCCTGGGTCTGCACGAAGAGGCCCAGTCTGCGGCTGCCGTCTTGGGATACAACTACCCCGGCAGCGAATGGTATATCGACAGCTATGCTGTCATGGTGGATGAAAGCGTCCGGCCTCCGGAAGAAGACGAAGGCTGGTTCGGCTGGCTTTTCTAGGCCCCGCCGCGGCCGATGCTGGTCAGCCTTACGGTCCGTAATGTCGTTCTGATCGATCGGCTCGCTCTGCAGTTTCCAGCCGGGCTTTGCGCCCTGACCGGAGAGACCGGGGCAGGGAAGTCCATTCTGCTGGATGCACTGGGCCTGGCCCTTGGATCGCGCGCCGACAGCGGCCTTGTGCGCCATGGGGCCGACCAGGCGACGGTGACCGCTGAATTTGATCTGCCGGCGGACCATGCCGCTGTTCAGTTTCTGCGCCAGAACGACCTGCCCGTGGATCAGGCGTTGATCGTGCCGGTGGTGCTGCGGCGGTCCCTGACAGCCGAGGGGCGCAGTCGCGCCCATGTGAATGATCAACCCATCGGCGTCGGCCTGCTGCGTCAGATCGGCGAGATGCTGGTGGAGGTGCACGGCCAGTTCGACACCCAGGGCCTGTTGAACCCGCAGACCCACAGGGCCGTGCTGGACGCCTATTGCAGTGCCGACGATCGGCGGACGGAGACGACCGATGCCTGGCGGCACTGGCGCGACGCCGAAGACAGGCGCAAGGCGCTGTCCGACCAGATCGACCAGGCGCGGACGGAGGAGGCCTTCCTGCGCCACGCATTGGAAGAGCTTGATGCGCTCGAGCCTTCGGCAGGCGAAGAGGCCGCGTTGGCGGAACGCCGCGCGCTTCTGATGAACAGGGAACGGCTGGTCGAGGCGATGTCCGGTGCGCTGGACAGCCTTGTCGGTGATCGCGGGGCGGAACGCTCCATGGCCCAGAGTCTGCGCGCGCTGGAGCGAATCCGCGACCGGGCCGGATCGATGCTGGACGCCGTGCTCGACTCGCTGGACCGGGCGGCCACGGAAGCGCAGGAAGCGGCCGGCGCCTTGCAGCACCTGATCGCCGACATGGAGCACGATACCGGCGAACTGGAGCGGATCGAGGAGCGCCTGTTTGCGCTGAGGGGTCTCGCACGCAAGCATTCGGTCGAGGTCGATCAGCTGGCCGAGTTGCGCGACGCGATGGCCGGGAAGCTGACCATGATCGACGATCAGACCCATCTGATCGACGGATTGACGAGAGAGGCTGCGGCGGCACGGGACGCTTATGTGGCGGTGGCCGAGGCGCTGTCCGGCGCGAGAGCCGAAGGCGGGCAGGGGCTCGATGGTGCCGTTGCGGCGGAGCTGGACCCGTTGCGCCTGGGCAGGGCGACCTTCCGGACACAGGTCGACCGTCTGCCGGAGGACGGCTGGGGGCCGGCGGGGATTGATCGCGTCAGCTTTCTGGTGGCCACCAATCCCGGCTCGCCGCTGGGGCCCATCAACCGGATCGCCTCCGGCGGCGAGCTGGCCCGCTTCATGCTGGCGCTCAAGGTGGTGTTGGCGGCGACCGGCAGCGTCCCGACCCTGGTGTTCGACGAGGTAGACAGCGGCATCAGCGGGGCTGTCGCCGATGCGGTGGGCGAACGGCTCGCCCGCCTGGGCGGCCGGCTGCAGGTGCTGGTTGTCACCCACAGCCCTCAGGTGGCGGCCCGTGCCGGCCATCACTGGCAGGTGCAGAAAAGTGCCGGTGACCAGGCGGTGTTGACCACAGTGGTGGAGCTGAGCGCGACGGAACGGCGCGAGGAGATCGCGCGCATGCTGTCCGGTGCCACCATCACCGAACAGGCGCGGGCAGCCGCCGAAAGCCTGATCGGCGCCCGCGATCTCTGAGCCACCGGACCGGCAGGACCAGGCAATGGACAGCACGCCCTATCGCGACTTTCCCGTTGACGCGCTGGAGGCGGACCAGGCGGCGGCGGAGCTGGCGGCTCTGGCCGCCGAGATCGCCGGGCACGATGCCGCCTATCATCAGCACGACGCGCCCGTGATCAGCGATGCGGAGTATGATGCGCTCCGCCGCCGCAACGCGGGCATCGAGGCGCGATTTCCTGAACTGAAGCGCGAAGACAGCCCGTCGGATCGGGTCGGTGCTGTGCCGGCCAGCGGCTTCCGCAAGGTCCGTCACGCCCTGCCCATGCTGTCGCTCGGCAACGCGTTCGACGAGGCCGATGTTACGGAGTTCATGGCCCGAATCCGGCGCTTCCTCAACCTCGAACCCGACGCTGAACTGGCCATTCTGGCGGAGCCCAAGATCGACGGGTTGTCGGCGAGCCTGAGATACGAGGATGGCGCGCTTGCCCTTGCCGCCACGCGGGGCGATGGCACCGAGGGCGAGGACGTCACGGCCAATGTGCGCACCATCGCTGACATCCCCCAGCGCCTGCCGGCGGACGCACCGCGTGTGCTGGAGGTGCGCGGCGAGGTCTATATGACCCGCCAGGATTTCCGCGCACTGAACGAACGGCGTGAGGCCGCCGGCGACCCCGTCTTCGCCAACCCCAGGAACTCCGCAGCCGGATCGCTGCGCCAGCTCGATCCGACCGTAACGGCCGGCCGGCCCTTGCGCTTCTTCGGCTATTCTTGGGGCGAGGTTTCCGCGCCCTTCGCCGAGACACAGTCCGAGGCACGTCGGAAGCTCGATGCGTGGGGGTTTCGGCTAAATGAGCCGGCGGCTCTGTGCGACGACGTGGCGTCGTTGATGACCCATTACGCACGCATCATGGCGGAGCGGGCGGACCTCCCCTATGAGATCGACGGCGTCGTCTACAAGGTGGACAGGCTGGACTGGCAGCAGCGCCTTGGCTTCGTCAGTCGTGCGCCGCGCTGGGCCGTGGCCCACAAGTTCCCGGCCGAGCAGGCGCAGACACGCCTGAACCGGATCTTCATCCAGGTGGGACGCACTGGGGCGCTGACACCGGTCGCGGATCTGGAGCCGGTGACCGTCGGCGGCGTCGTCGTCAGCCGGGCGACCTTGCACAACGAAGACGAAATCCGCCGCAAGGACATCCGCGAGGGCGACACGGTGCTGATCCAGCGTGCCGGCGATGTAATCCCGCAAGTGCTGGGCATTGTGGCGGAGCGGCGTCCGCCGGACAGCGTGGAATTCGCCTATCCCGACCATTGCCCCGAATGCGGCAGCCTGGCGATCCGCGAGGAAGGTGAGGTGGTGCGCCGCTGCACCGGTGGGCTGATCTGCCCTGCGCAGGCGGTCGAACGGCTGCGCCACTTCGTCAGCCGCGATGCCTTCGATATCGAGGGCCTGGGCGACAAGCATATCCGCGCGTTCCACGCCGAGGGCCTGATCAAAGGGCCCGCGGACATCTTCCGCCTGGAAGCGCGGGACGGCGAGATGGGCCCGCCCATGGCGGAGCGTGAGGGCTGGGGCGAACGCTCCGCGGCCAACCTGTTCCGCGCCATTGCCGACCGTCGGCGCGTGCCGCTGGACCGGTTCATCTACGCGCTGGGCATCCGGCAGATCGGCCAGGCGACGGCCCGGCTGTTGGCCCGGCATTACGGCTCGCTGCCCGACTGGCGCAGCGCCATGGTGGCGGCCGCGGACCGGGCGGGCGAAGCCTATGCCGATCTCACGGGCATCGATCAGATCGGGCCGTCCGTCGCCGACGATCTGATCGGCTTCTTCGCAGAGCCGCACAACCTTTCGGTGATGGAAGCTCTTGAAGAGGTCTTGACGGTCGAGGATGTCGCGGACCAGACGGGTGGCGACAGCCCCCTCGCCGGAAAGACCGTCGTCTTTACCGGAGGCCTGGAGAGCATGAGCCGGCCGGAAGCCAAGGCGATGGCGGAGACGCTGGGCGCCAAGGTTGCCGGCTCGGTCTCGAAGAAGACGGATTTCGTTGTTGTCGGGGCCGACGCAGGCTCGAAAGCCACCAAGGCGCGGGAGCTTGGCCTGACGGTGCTGAGCGAAGCCGACTGGCTGGCGATGATCGGCCGAACGGGATAGGGACGGCGCGTGTCAGCCGACGGCGGTCAGACCTTCCGGCACCAGAAGAGGTACATTGCGCGGAACAGATCCGGATTGGCGGCTTCCGCCGCCAGCCAGCCGTCCAGGTCCGATGGGCCGGGCTGGGGCCCGCGCATGTTGGCATGACGCTCGATGGCGAACAGTTCCAGCGACAGCGCCGCCAATGCGTCGGCGATTGCGGGCAGCGTGAACTGGTGCTCCTGCACATGGAACAGAAGGTCTCGGCAGCCGCTCAGACTGTGCACATCTGAAAGACCGGTAAGGACGCGCCGGACATGCGGCTCAGTCGACTGCAGCAGCGTCTGGCGGTAGGCGCGCATTGCGTCCGGCTCTGCGGGCACGCCCCGTCGCCGGATGTCGTCGCGGATGCGGTTGATGTCCGCCCGCCCGACCTGGCTGTAGAGGCCGATGCGCATCAGTCCGCCGGGCCGCAGCAGGTTCACAAGCACACGCCAGCCGGTCAACGGGTCGGCCAGGTGATGCAGGACGCCGACGGCTTCGACAATGTCGAAGTCGCCAGCCGCCTCTGGTGTCAGCGCCAGCAGGTCGGCCTGTGCGAAGTGCACATCGCGGATGTCCAGGCGCTCGGCCTGACGAATCGCGTAGGCCAGGCTCTGCCGGCTCAGGTCCACCGCCAGGATGTCCGATGCGGCGCCGTAGCTGATGGCCCGAGACAGGGGCTGCCGGCCGGTTCCGCATCCGGCGATCAGGACCCGCGGGGCTGTCACGTCGGGGGCAAGGCCCGACGTGCCGGCAAGGGCCGTCAGTTCTTCGCGCCAGCCCCCGGCCTTGGGTCGCTTGAAATCCAGCCAGCGCGGATAGGGATTCTCTTCGTATTGCGCCCGCACCTTGGTCGAGACGGTATCTGCAAGCGGTGTGAGGCTAGCAACGGATTGAGCGGCCGCCCGTAGCGCCAGATCCTCCGTCACGCTCTCCCGCAGAAACTCGCCGGCCGGATCGGGCAGGGCATCGGCCTGATCGGCCAAGAGCCGTGCGTTGGGGAGATTGGACAACGGACCGTACAGCGCGGCCGTCATCAGGGCCGGGAGGTGATCCGCCGTCAACGCATCGCATGTCTCAAGGTCGGCGATGGCCCGCCCGACCGCCTCCCGCTCCTCTGCGGTGGCGACGAATACGTACTCGTTGATCCGCATCTGGCGGGCGAGGGCGGTGGCGAAGGCAACGACATGCGGCGCCTGCCAGATCCGGGTCGGCGCGGTCGCCAAGCAATGGCGCAGCGACACGAACGCCGGTTCGATGCTGATGTCAGTGTTGAGCGTCTGCGACAGGAAGGCCAACATCAGCGGCGCCGTTAGCGCTTGCCGGCCCATGTCCGACAGGCACCAGGCGGCATCCGGCGGCCGGCCGCCTCGGACGGCCTCGGCGACGTGCGCCACCGGGGGCCATACGCGCAACGCCGCTTCGGCGATCAGTCGGAAATCGTCCGGATTTGCATTCGGATGGGTCAGGCAGGCGGCAATCCCGGCGTCCAGCGTCGGGTCGGATCTGGCAAGATTGATCTCGCGGCCCCGCAGCAGCCGCCCCAGCGATACCGCGGTGGCGCCGTCGCCGGGGTCGAGCGCCATCGCCTTCAGCCCGACGCCCGTTGCCTGTTCCGGACGGCCCAGGCGGTAGAGCACGGCTGCCAGGTGCCGATGGGCCTCGACATGGTTCGGATAGGCCGTTATGGCGGCGTGGTACCAGTTGCAGGCGACCTGAAGATTGCCTGCCCTTTCCGCCGCCAGACCCTGGGCGGCCGCGGCGGCAGCCTGATCGGCCGGCCGGGCCATGCCGCCGGTGCCTGCGGCGGTAGCGCCGCCTAGTCGGGAAGGGGGTCGGTCGCTGCGGCGAGCCATGCGCGATCCGCCGGATCCAGTTGGGGGGTCAGCGCATCGTGCACGCGCGCGTGGTAGGCGTCGATCCATTGTCGCTCAGACGCCGTGAGCAGGCTGGTTTCGATCAGGCGGCGATCGATGGGTGCCAGCGTCAGCACCTCGAATTCCAGGAAGTCGGATCGCCCCGACGGCAGCGCCGCTGCCTCGCGAACCGCGATCAGGTTCTCTATACGGATACCGTAGGCGCCAGCCTCATAGTATCCGGGCTCGTTGGAAAGGATCATGCCCGGCTGCAGTGCGGTCGCATTGGGAAGCTTGGCGATGCGCTGCGGGCCTTCGTGTACGGCAAGGAAACTGCCGACCCCGTGCCCGGTGCCGTGATCGTAATCCAGACCGTGCCGCCAGAGGAACTGGCGGGCCAGGGGATCCAGCTGCGGTCCCGTAGTCCCGCTGGGGAACCGCGCCGAGGCCAGGGCGATGTGCCCCTTCAACACCAGCGTGAACCGCTCCCGCATCTCGTCCGTCGGGGTCCCGATGACGACGGTGCGCGTGATGTCGGTGGTGCCGTCCACATACTGCGCGCCGCTGTCGACGAGATAGAGCGTGCCTCGCTCAAGCCGCCGGTTCGTCTCTTCGCTTGCGCGGTAGTGGACGACGGCGCCATTCGGCCCGGCGCCGGAGATGGTGCTGAAGCTGTTGCCGCGGAACTCCGGCGCTTGAGCCCTGAGCGCCACAAAGCGATCGACCGCCGACAGCTCCGTCACGTCGCCGCCCGGCGCTTCGCGGTCGAGCCAGGCAAGAAAACGGCTCACCGCAACACCATCGCGCAGATGGGCGATACGCGCGCCGCGCAGTTCGACCTCGTTCTTGCGGGCCTTCAGCAAGAGACAGGGGTCAGCCTCCCGTCGGATCTGAGCGCCGGCGCGGTGGAGCCGTTCGAAGATCCAGGCATTGGCCGTCGTGGGGTCGGCCAGAACGGAGCCGCCATGAGCCCCCAGGCGATCCAGCGCTTCTCCGAACGCATCCGGTGAAGCGACCATGACCTGATTGCCGAGATGGCTGTGGACCGCGTCGGTGACCTTGCGTGGGTCGCAGAACAGGTCAACCGTTGCGTCCGCTGACAGGATGGCGAAGGCGAGAGTCACGGGCGTATTGGGAACGTCGCCGCCACGAAGGTTCAGCAGCCAGGCAATGGAGTCCGGCGCAGTGATGACGGCCGCATCGATGCCGTGTTTCGCCAGATCGTCCGCCAGGGCTTGGCGTTTCTCAGCGGCACTGCGACCCGCTAGATCCAAAGGGTGAACCGTGATCGGAGCGACCGGTCGCGGCGGTCGGTCGGTCCAGATGGCGTCCAGCGGATTGTCCTCGACCGCCACCAGCGTTCCGCCGACCTGCTCCAGCGTGCGGCGCATCCGTTCGACCCAGGACACGTTGTGCAGCCGCGGATCGAAGGCAAGCCGCCCACCGCGGGGAAGGTGTTCCTTCACCCAGTCGGTTGCCGGGTCATCGATCAGGTGCTTCACTTCGAAGCGCGTGCCGTCTACCTGCTTGGCGACCTGCAGCGTATAGCGGCCGTCGACGAAGATGGCCGCGGTTTCCGCCAGCACGATTGCAAGGCCCGCCGACCCGGTGAAGCCGGTGATCCAGGCCAGGCGTTCCGCGGCCGCCGGAAGGTCTTCGCCCGGATGCTCATCGCTGCGGGGTACAACGAAGCCGTCGACACCGCGCGCTTTCAACTCGGTTCGCAGCGCTTTCAGCCGATCAGGGGGGCCTTTGGCCGTTGGCTGACTGCGCAGTCGACTACGCAACCGCTCGAGCCTGTCACCGACATCCGCGGGAATGTCGGCGGCGAGAAGCGAGAGCCATGCTCTATCGTCAAAGGGTTCCGGTGCGGCATTGAGGCCAGCAAGCATGGCCGTCAGAGCGTTGCCGTCACCTCGGTAGCCGAGACCATTGAGGGCGGCCGCCAGCGCGGCCGCCTCGGTCCCGTCGATTGCGTCATTCACTGGCCGGCCCAGGTCAACTGCTGTCCGAAGTCGCGTGTCCTGCGGTCGGCCGTGCCGCCGCGTGTGATGAGGCTAGGGCGAAGCTACCCCGAAGCGCAAGCCATCACACGCATTCTGTCACGAAGTGGTTGGAGGCTTCGCGTCAACCGTGCAGCTATCGTCGGCGTATGCCACGGTTACGGGCCGTTGACGACCGTCTTCAACTCGCCCAACAGGCCGACAACTTCGGTTGATGCCTTCTCCAGCGCTTCGAATTCGGCCAGTGCGGCGACCCGGTCGCCATTGGCGAACAGCTCGGCCATGCGCTTGCCGTGTTCGTGCACAAGGCGATGCGGTGTGTCCAGGGATTGGAAGGCCCGATGAGCCTTCACCGACGAGTCGGTCACGCTCTGGTACCACTTGCCGAGGCGGCATTCGCGATGGCTTGCCAGCTCACCTGCCGACAGCTTGTTGGCCCCCACCATCATGCCTGCCAGACGCTCTTTCCACTTGAAGTGGTCGGCCTTGGCCACATCGATGATGGAAGCGCCGGTGCTGTTGGCATGCAGGTGCTCTATCCTGCCGTTGATGACCTCTTCTGACGCCGTCACCGATGCCACCGCGCGCTCGGCATTGCTGCGGCTGAATTCGGCCTTCTCCTGGATGACATCGACGCTGCGGGCAACCTCTTGCGTGGCTTCGGTCTGCTCGGTCACGCTGGACGCGGTTCCGGCAATGCGGCCGGTCACGTCGCGAATACCGTCGACCACCTGGCTGATCTGCGCGCCGACCTCGTCGATATCCGCCCGCCCGCTGCCCACGGCCTTCGCGGTCTCCGTCATGGACGCCCGCATCTCCTCCATCTCGCTGGAAAGGGCGGCCAGCCGGGACTGGATGTCCTCCGTTGCTTTGGTGGTCTGATTGGCCAGGGCCTTGACCTCGCCTGCGACCACCGCGAAGCCCCGTCCTGCATCGCCCGCGCGCGCCGCTTCGATCGTGGCGTTGAGGGCAAGCAGATTGGTCTGCTGCGCAATCTCGTCGATCACGCGCAGCACCTTGCGGATGTCCTCGAATGCGATGGTCAGACGGTCAACCTTTTCGCTGGCGTCGTTGGCCGCGCGTTCGATGTTGTCCATGCTGCCGGCCGCGCGCTGGACCGCCTCAAGTCCCACTGAGGCGGAGTCCGACGTGGCGTCGGCTGCAGTCGTGACGGAGTTGCTGGTTTCGGCGATCGCGCTGATGGCAGCGCTCAGCTCCTCCACCGCAGAGGCTATGGTATGCGTGTTGCTCGATATCTCACGGGCGTCGCCGGTGACGAACGAAACAGACGCCATCACCTCGCTAGACTGCATGGCCAGTGTGACCATCCGTTCCAGTTCGTCGGCCGCTTGACGGTTCATTGTCTCCGCCAGCGTCACCAGGCTGTCATGAAGCGCCCCTTCACACTGCGGCAGGGCTGCATTGCCGCCTGTGGCAACGGTGTGGATGAAAGCTGCAAGCTCTGCTTCAAACGGTGATTTTGCTGTATCGACCGCGGTAGGGGATACCTCTGCGGTCGTCGAACGGCCTTCGTTCCTGGAATGCCAGAACATCGCCATACCCTCTGACTTCTTCGCCGTCATGAATGCGGCGTAGTTGATTGACCCTTGGGCTGTCGGGAGGGTGCTTGCCACCCTTGCCTGAATTCTCGAGTATTATGGGGAATTGTTACAAAGGAGTTAAAACTCCTTGAAAGTGAGCGCTATTCACTGCTCGGTTGCCAATACTGGGCAGTCCACTATTTGGAAGCGGCGGCAGATTATATGACAGTAATGAGTTTAGATATGCTCGCTCGAAGTGTCATCGCGCGCGCCGTCTGATGCCCTATTGTGCGTATGTGCACCAAGTATGCCGATTATAGTGCGCGTTGGGCGTCAGGCGAGCGATCTGCTCTAGGGTGCCGGTGTCCCCAGTGCGTGAATCAGGCAGGCGGCTGCGCCGACCATCAGCAAACCCTTCAGAATGGCCGGGCCCGCTGCAAAGACGCGGGATGCCAGCAGCAATGCGCCGACACAGCAGCACTGGATGATGTGACCGGCCAACAGTCCGGCAATCGTAACCATGCCCATCCGCACAAGGCCTTGAGCGTCCGTCGACACGGCCGAGGCATGGAACAGCATCAGAATGCCTGCGAGTGCGCCGAGCAGCGGCAGCACCGATTTCACCGGCAGTGGCAGGGCATCGACCAAATCAAGAATCCAGTCGTCGGGCCGGCGCCGAGGCTCGGTGGTATCCTCTGCGTCGCCAATGCGACCTTGTACAGCGGACAACGCACCGCCGGCCGCCTGCCCTGCAAGCGGCGAGCAGTAGGCTTCGGCCGGGGTTCCATCGATGCCCAATGTCGTCGTTGCGCCGGACCATGTCGGCCGGATGGCATTCTCAGCGGAAGCCGGTCGTTTCCGGCGCATCGGGATCACGGTGTGTCGCATCTCTCCGGTCCCCTCTTCGTGCGGTCCGGTTCGCCGTCGGGTTCCCGTTTCGGCGCAGCCCTGTTGGGCTTGGGATCCCTGGGCAGGATGACCCCCGCCCTATTCTCGAACCGACCGCTGCCTCACCTTCACGGCAACATGCTGGCGCATTGATGGCCGGCCGACTGTGAAGGGGATCTCACTTCTGTTGAAAATGCGACGGCCGGCGAAAGATAAGTGTCGGCCAGGAACCGAACTGGAAACGACGTGTCAGGACCAGCCCCTGCAGCCGGTAAGCCGCCGTCACCGATGCCGCCTGATGCTTGAGGATTCCGGACAACACGGCCATGCCGCCGGGTGCCAGCGACCGTGCCAGTGGCCTCGCCAGGCCGATCAGGGGGCGCGCCAGGATATTGGCCAGGACCAGGTCATAGTGCCGGTGCCGCCCCACCCCGCGTGCCTGGAGCCCATCGCTGCATACGGCCCGAATGCGCCCCGCCACACCATTTGCCACACAATGGGCGCGGGTGACGCGAACCGCGTCCGGGTCGAGGTCCGCTGCCATGACCCCGCCCTGCGGGCGCCATATCTGGGCGGCGGCAACGGCAAGGATGCCGCTGCCACAGCCAAGATCGAGCACATGCCGGACCTGGCGTCGACGATGCAGCCATTCGATGGCCCTCAGGCATCCCTGAGTGGTCGGGTGTTCGCCGGTGCCGAAAGCCACGGTCGCGTCGATCGCGAGCGGGATCGTTGCGGCGGGCGCGGGCGCGCGATGGTGGGACCCATGGATCCAGAAGCGCCCCCAGCGCACCGGCGGGAACGCGGCCTTGGTCTCCGCCACCCAATCGGTGGGGGCGATCCAGGTGATGTCGCAGTTCGGGGCCTCGGTCAGGTGCGCTGCTGCGGCAATTAGCGCCAGCCGCGTTTCGACCGCCGTCCGGTCTGGCTTCCCGGCGCTGTAGGCTTCGACGGTCCAGGGTCCGTCGGGCTCGGTCTCGAACGCGCTGACATTGCCGCACATGGCTTCCAGGAGGTCCTGCGCCGCGCCGGCAATGGATGCGGGTGCGCTGAGCCCGATGCGCCAGGCTCCGGCGAACTGTGCCATACCCGTCAGGTCGCCTGGTCGAGCGGCACGACGAAGCTGTCCATCACCTTCTTCTCACCGGCGTGGTCGAACTGGATGGTCAGCTTGTCGGCGTCGACCAGCCGCACGGTTCCGGGCCCGAACTTCTCATGGAACACACGGTGCCCGGTGTCGTATGGCCGCTCCGGCCGCGTCCGCGGTGTGACCGTATAGGCAACATCGTCCAGCAGCGGCGGCCCCCGGCGGTTGACGGCCGCCTGGCGCGAGGCTTCGAACTGCCCGCGGTAGCCCGAGCCGTCGAATCCGGAAGCCGGGGCGATGTCGCTTTGCCGGTCGAGATGGTCGGCGGGAATTTCGGACAGGAACCGGGACGGCAGCGTGTCCTGCCACATGCCGTAGATGCGCCGACGTGCGGCGCTGGAGATGTAGGCGCGGGTCTTGGCCCGGGTCAGCCCGACATAGGCCAGCCGCCTTTCCTCCTCCAGCCCGGCAACACCGGTTTCGTCCATGGACCGCTGACTGGGGAACACGCCTTCCTCCCAGCCGGGCAGGAAGACATGGCCGAACTCCAATCCCTTGGCGGCGTGCAGCGTCATCAACGTCACCATTTCCGCGGCGGCATTCGCGTCACCGGCTTCCGTTGCCTCCATGACCAGGCTGACATGCTCCAGGAAACCGGCCAGGGTCTCGAACTCCTCCATGCCGGCGACCAGTTCCTTCAGGTTTTCCAGCCGGCCTTGGGCCTCCACGGTCTTTTCCGCCTGCCACATGGCGGTATAGCCACTCTCGTCCAGCACGATGCGGGCGAGATCGGTGTGCGGGCGGCTCCCGGCGATGGCGCGCCAGCGGTCGAAGTCCTGCATCAGCTGGCCCAGCGACCGGCGGGCCTTGCCGGTCAGTTCGTCCGTAGGCAGCAGGCGCAGCACAGCCTCCGTCATGGGAATCCGTTCCCGACGGGCGAAGGAACTGAGGGTCCGGATTGTCGTCGCGCCGATACCGCGGCGCGGGACATTGATGATGCGCTCGAACGCCAGATCGTCGGCTGGCTGCGCGACAACCCTCAGATACGCCAGCGCATCGCGGATCTCGCGCCGTTCATAGAAGCGTGGGCCGCCCACCACGCGGTAGCGGACGCCGACGGTGATCAGGCGGTCTTCCAGCTCGCGCATCTGATAGCCGGCGCGCACCAGGATGGCGACGTCGGCCAGGCGCACCTTCTGGCGTTCCAGCGCTTCGATCTCGTCGACCACCCAGCGCGCCTCTTCCTCGCCATCCCAGACGGTACGGGCGACGATGGGGTCGCCCGCCGCACCCTCGCAGAACAGCGTCTTGCCCAGCCGCCCCTGATTGTGGGCGATCAGGGCGGAAGCGGCGCCGAGGATTCGCGCTGTTGAGCGATAGTTCTGCTCAAGCCGAATCACTTTGGCGCCGGGGAAATCGCTCTCGAAGCGCAGGATGTTGCCGATCTCCGCCCCCCGCCAGCTGTAGATCGACTGGTCGTCGTCGCCCACACAGCAGAGGTTGCGGTGGCGCTGCGCCAACAGGCGCAGCCAGAAGTATTGGGCCTGGTTGGTGTCCTGATACTCGTCGACCAGGATATAGCGGAACCGGTCCTGATACTGCTCCAGCACCGGAAAGCGCGTCTGCCCGTCCACGGTTTCCGTGATGGCGAACAGGGTCAGGCAGTGCTGCAGCAGGTCGCCGAAATCGCAGGCGTTCAGCGTACGCAGGCGATCCTGATAGGCGCTGTAGAGGGCCAGCATGCGCCCGCCCGCCAGATCGCCGGCATCTTCCGGCTTCAGCTTGTCCGGCGTCAGCGCCCGGTCCTTCCAGCGCTCGATGGCGCTGAGGATCAGACGCGCCGGCCACCGCTTGTGGTCGACATTCTCCGCCTCCAACAGCTGCTTGATCAGGCGCAGCTGGTCGTCGGTGTCGAGAATCGTGAAGCTGCCGGTCAGCCCCACCAACTCCGCATGGCGCCTCAGTATGCGGGCCGCGAGCGAATGGAAGGTGCCCAGCCACCAGCCTTCGGTCGGCGCGCCGGTCAGCTGGCTCACGCGGTCGCGCATCTCGCGGGCCGCCTTGTTGGTGAAGGTGACCGCCAGCACCTGCCACGGCCGCGCCCGGCCGGTCGTCAGCAGATGGCCGAGACGCGTGGTCAACACGCGCGTCTTGCCGGTACCGGCGCCCGCCAGCACCAGCACGGGGCCGTCCAGCGTTTCCACGGCTTCGCGCTGCGCCGGGTTGAGCGTCGCCAGGTAGGGAGTTCGGCCAAGGGCCGGCTCCGGCGTGAAGTCGGCGCGGGCATTCTCTGTATCGGTCATGACCCTGATATAGCATGCCCGCGACACACCGGAACGGCCGAGCAGGTGCGACCGTCAGCGCCGCCTGAGATTGATGGTGCCGTGGCTCTGGCCCCGCTCCTCGGCCCGCGCTTCGACGATTGCGCGATGATAGGCCAGCATCACGTCATGCTCATGCACGAAGCCGACCAGCTTGCGGCTTTCCAGGGTTTCCACCACCGGAAGATGGCTCTCTCCGGCGCCTTCCATCAGGTTGATGGCGCGGTGCAGGTCGTCGCCCGTCTGCAGTGCGGGTGGGTCTCGGTGCAGCAGGGTGGCGGCCGTCGGCACCTCGCCATCGGGTCCCGCATCGGCGTGCATCAGATCGACGGTGGTGATCACGCCGATCAGACGGCGGTCGTCGTCGACGACGAACACCTCGCCGTAGCGGGCGCGGCGCAGACAGTCCGTCAACGGCTCCAACCCCGTATCAGCGGTGACGGTCAGGTAGTCGTCCTTCATGACATCGGCGATGCGGATGCGGCCGAGGAACTCCATATCCCGGCCGCCGCGCAGGCTGATGCCCTTGCGATGCAACTGCCAGGTGAACAGGCTGCGGTTCAGCGTCTGCTCGATGATCGCGCTGGCAACCACGACGCCGATCATCACCGCGATGGTCAGCTTGTAGTCGCCGGACATCTCGAAGATGACGAGGATGGTGGAAATCGGCGCGCCTAGAACCGCGCCGGCGACCGCACCCATGCCGACCAGCGTGTAGGCGCCTTGTCCGGACGACAGTTCCGGAAACACCATGGTCGCCAACAGGCCGAACGCGCCGCCGGTCATGGCGCCGAGGAAGATCGACGGGCTGAACACCCCGCCGCCGAACCCGCTGGCCAGGCACAGGGCGGTGGCGGCGATCTTCAGGAGGATCAGCGCCAGCATCAGGTGCAGCGACAGCGTCTCCTTCAGTGCCATGTCCGTGGCTTCGTAGCCGACGCCCAGGATGTGCGGGAACTGCAGCGCCACCAAGCCGATTGCCAGGCCCGCGAAGGCCGGGCGCAGAACGCGCGGCGGGTCGAGCCGGGTCATGGCGTCCTGTGCTGCCATCACCGTCCACATGAACAGGGCCGCCACGGCGGCACTGGTCACGCCCAGCAACACGAAGGCGGGGAACTCCAGGATCGAGACGATGCCCGTGCTCTCCGGCAGAATGAACGCGGGGAAGTCCCCGTAGTGGGCGCGCGTGAGCACCGTCGCCGCGACAGACGCGATGACGATCGGCGCAAACGCGCTGAGCGCGTAGTGCCCCACCACCACCTCCAGCGCGAAGAAGACACCGGCGAACGGGGCGTTGAAGCTGCCGGCCACGGCCGCGGCAACGCCGCAGCCGAGCAGCGTGCGCGAGAGGTTCTCCGACAGCCTGAGCCGCTGGGCGATCTGCGCGCCGATGGTGGCGCCGAGATGCACGGCAGGGCCCTCGCGTCCGTTGGACGCACCGACGCCCAGCGAGGTGGCGCTGACGAGTGCCGCCATCACGCCGTTCTTCAGCGGCATGCGCGCCCCCTTAAGCGCGCTCGCCTCCATCACATGGGGCACGCCTTCCGGCCCGGCAGGCAGCAGATAGCGCACCATGAGACCGACCAGCAGGCCGCCGGCGGCCGGTGCCAGCACGACCCGCCACCACGGCTGCTCCGCGATCAACGTCACCACGGCTTCGGACGAGAAGCCGTGGAACACCAGCTGGATCTGGTCCAACACCGTGCGGAACCCGATGACGCCGCCCGCCGTGGCTATGCCGATGACAACGGCCAAGAGTGCCAGAACCCAGTGGTCGCTGCGCAGGATGCGGCGACCGAACAGGCGCAACAGAGTGACGGGTCTGGCGTGGTGGCTGTGCAAGGTCAGGCGATCGCGCTAACGGAAACGGGCATAGGGGCGGTCTCGCAGCTCTTGGCCACCGTCGCCGCGGAGCGACTGCCGATCCCGGTCGCCGCGGATCGCGTCCGCCCCGGTCGGCTGTCATCGTCGGATATTGCGGCAGGCCGCGGCCGGTCGCCGGTGAATGCTGCGGTGGCCGTTAACGGAATGCAAGGTTGATGGGCGGCACCCTGCGAACGATTATGCCGCCGCCGTTGCGGACCTCTCGGCCGACGGTATCATCCCGGCCCGGCATCTGGGCTTTTCACGAAAGAAGGACGAATCGATGGCGGATGGGCTGAGCAAATTTGCGCTCGTGGCTGGCGTGGCGGCGTTGGCGCTGTCCGGTTATGTGGCGGCCACGGCGGTGCCAAAGGATGTCGCAGGCCGGGTCGACACATTGGAGGATACCGTATCGGACCTGACGGACGCCGGCGTGGCCGACATCGCGGATCGTGTCGCAGCCATGGAAGAGTCCGTCGTGACGACCGTTCCTGCCGAGGAATTTGGCGGCCTCACGGATAGCGTTGCGGAGCTCGCCGCGCTTGTCTCCGACGGGTCGGCCGTGCAGGACGAGGCGATGGCAGCGCTGGAGCAGACGGTCGGCGAACTGGGCGACGGCCTCGCTGCGACGGAAGCCGGTCTGGAGGCTGTCGTGGCCGATGTCACGAGCCTGGGCGAGACCGCAGAGGCCGTGGGCGCCGCGGTGGACCAGCTGAGCGCGGATCAGGCGGCTTTGGCCGAAGCCGCAGGCGCGCGCGACGGGCAGCTTGAGGCGCTGTCCGCAGGGCTGGCGGCGGCCGCTACGGCGGAGGCGCTGGATGAGATGTCAGCCGGTGTCCGTGACATGGTGGCCAGCGGCCTGGTGCCCGTCGGTGCGATCGTGCCCTGGCATCCGGATTATTCTGATGGCGGAACGGTGCCGGAAGGCTTCGTGATCTGCGACGGCCGGACCATCGAAAGCGGCCCGCTTGCGGGCCAGGCCACACCGGATCTGCGAGGGCTGTTCCTGGTGGGCGGCGACGAAGCCGGTGCCGAGGTGGAGGCGACCACACTGGAGACCGGCGGTCATGCACATGACGTCACCGTACCGGCAGCGGGGGATGAGGCCGCCGAAACCGAGACCGTCGCGACCGAGCCGGCCGGCGACGACACACATGACGCCAGCGTGCTGCCGCCGCATGTCACCGTCGTCTATGTGATGCGGGTGGAGTGATTGGAAAGCACAGACCGGGGCTGCACTGACGCCCCGGCCGGCGGCTTGGCCCGATGAACGGGTTGGTCAGGCGGCGGTGAGGCGGTTCTGCCTTTCCGGCAGAAGGGTCAGCACCTGCTCGCGTTCCGCATCGCTCATCCGCGCCCACCCGGCGATCTCCTGGACGGTCCGGTAACAGCCGGTGCAATAGCGCCGTTCGGCATCCAGGAGGCATATCTTGACGCAGGGTGAGGCGATCGTCATGTCATTGGTCCGGGTCGGTAACCGCAGGCGCAGTCAGGTTGCACGCGTTGGTAGCGCCCGGCGCATATCGAGATCAAGACTTGCGTAAGGGGGCGACCATCGTGCGCGGCTCAGCAGACCAGGGGCTGCATTGCCCCCCGGCAACCGCTGCCGGCGCCATGGGCCGCCGTGCCTGTCTGGCCGGCCTGTCGGCTGCCGTCGCGTGCGGCATTGCGACGCCCGCCGCCGCGGAGGCGCCGCGCAGCCTGCGTCTGCGCAACGTCCACACCGGCGAGACCTTCGACGATGTCTATCACGACGGCGCGGGCTATGTGGCGGAGATGGGCGAGCGGCTGAACCTCTTGCTGCGCGACCACCATGCCGATGCCGCGGTCTATATGGATGTGCGCCTGTTCGACATCCTGTGGCGCCTGCAGCAGCGCTATCTCCGCGCCCGCGGCCATGTGCCCATGCTGAACATCCATTCCGGCTACCGCACGCCGGAGACCAACGCGCGCCTGGTCTCTGAAGGGGCGGCGCTGAACAGCTATCACCTGCGCGGCCAGGCCGCGGACATCTCCGTCGAAGGCTACGGCATCCACATCCTCGCCAACCTCAGCCGCGGCATTGGCCAGGGCGGCTGGGGCATCTATTGGCGCGGCCGCTTCGTGCACCTGGACACCGGCCCGGCGCGGTTCTGGTACCGGCGGTAGCGGCGGCACCTGCCCGCGGCGGCGTGGTCTCGTTCTGATCGAGCGACCAACCGCGCCTCAACCCAGCGGCGGAAGGTGAGGAGATTGTCCGCGAGGCGGCAACCAAAACACGGATTCGTGCGCCGGCGCCCTCAGGCGATGCGGCTGCTTAGGCGCGAAGATAGTAAAGGCCGGCCTCGATAGCGTCGTCGATGCCCCCACCCGTCAGTGAGCCCATGAGGTAGCCGTTCTCGATCGCGGCGATCCGCTCGGCATTGGTGCCGTGGTGGTTGGGGTCGTTGTAGTAGATGTCGCCCATAGCCTCATAGCCCCGGCCGATGACCACCAGCTGCTCGTCCGAGAACTGGGACCCGCGCGTGCCCATATAGTAGCCGGACAGAAAGTCGGCGTGCAGCTCCAGGAATTTCACCGTTGGGTGCATGCTGACCAGGCGATCGTACAGTCCCAGGTTGGGCTGGTGGAAATACTGCTTGATGTGGCCGAACTCGTGCGCGCAGACGGCCATGAGCAGTAGGTCGCCATGCTGCCGGAATTCCGGGTTGCGCAAATAGTCATTCATCAATGTGGTCCCGATGACCACCGTGCCCTGGGTGTTGGGCATGAGCGTGTAGGTCGTCGCAAACGCATTCGGGCTGCCCCTGTCGTCGAAGAAGCCGAAGCCAGGACGGACCTGGACTCTCGTAGCAAGATCCGCCAGCAACTGTCCAAAGGCGGCGTCCAGCCGAGGATCGCCGGAGGTGTCGCTGACCAGCGTGCCGTCGTCCATGACGAACACCATGCTGCTGCGGAACGTCGCTTCGTCATCGCCAATGAGTTCCCGGAACTCTTCCTCCGTCAGGGTGCAGCCGCGCAGCGTTGGGGATTGGGCGACGCCTGGCTGGATCGGTGTGGCGAACACAAAGATGGTCGCCAGCGCGCGCAACGCCGCCGCCCCCAAAGGCCGGCGCCCAACGCTGGGACCGCCGGACGCCAGGCGCTGAAGGACATCCGGCGGAACGCCATCGGACGAAGCGGAGGGGAGGGTCGGGCGACGGTCACTGTGATCGCGGGACATGGCAGATCTTCCTTCAAGAACTTCGGACACGGGTGGGCCGCCATCAGGAGGGGCCATGGGCGAGGTCGGAGGGAACGGCCGCTTCAACGGGGCATGCGCGGTGGGTTGATCAGGCGTCGGGCTGATTCACTCTGCAACTCCCGGAGGGCCGAACATCGGCGGCTATAGTCGAAGCAAGAGTTCGAATTGGCAATTGGTACGGGCTGCGGCAGACAGTCTTAAGGTCCAAACCGGGCATCAATAAGGTGCCCGACGTTCAAGGTCACCCGCGATCCCGGGGAACGTCAGCGTCAGTCGCGGCCGGGTACGGGGCGTAGAGATCATCGATCCGAGGGGAGAGCAAGCCAAGCCTGCCGGTCGACGTCGTTGAGCTTGACGGGCTGGGGATGACGGTCTCGGATCACGAGTGGCAGAACACCGACTGGCCGCAGCTGTGGGTAAGGCTGTCAGTCTCCGAGGACGTTGCCCAGCCGACCGCTCAGGGACGGTTCCGGACTTGAACGTCGGATGCCTGGGACGACCGGTGTTGGCACGACGTCGCCTGCTGCGAGTGGCGAGATGCGTCCGGAGCGCCCCAGCCTCCGGTCATGAACCACGCGGGATCGAAGTGCGGCAGTTCCTGAACCTGAGGCCCCCTCAAGGGCATTGGCGGCACTTGAGCTCTAATCCGACATGGCGCATCTGCATGGGTTCCGGTTCAGAGAGCGGCTCGTCGTCGGCGCGAAGGTGCTGTACGAAACCTCGGTGAAGTCTTCTTCAGACTTCGAAGGCATGATGGGGATAATCTGTTGGAGCAGTTCGATTTCATCATCGTCGGTGGCGGCTCGGCCGGATGCGTCCTGGCGGACCGTTTGACCGCCGACGGCAAGCGCTCCGTCCTGCTGCTTGAGGCTGGAGGGCCCGATCGCTCGCTCTGGATTCATCTCCCGATTGGGTATGGGAAGACGTTTTTTAATCCTAGATTTAACTGGAAGTTCTATTCGGAACCTGAGCCACTTCTGGGCGATCGCCAGATCTATTTTCCTCGAGGTAAGGTTCTTGGTGGATCTAGTTCCATCAATGCGATGGTTTACTCGCACGGTATGCCCAGCGACTATGAAGACTGGCGCGAGGCTGGCAATCCAGGTTGGGGCTGGGCCGAAGTCGCTCAGTTCTACAGTCGATTTGAGCGCAGAGTTCTCGAAGATGGCTCGAGTTTTGGCGACGGACCGCTCTGGGTCTGCAACCGTGACGCTGACTACCATCCGGTCAAGAGACACTTTCTCGAAGCAGCGTCGGAAGTTGGACTGCGTCGCGCAACCGACGTCAACAGCGCCGATCCCGAAGGCGTCGGCGGCTACAATGTGACAACCCGGCGGGGCTGGCGCTGTTCGGCTTCGATCGCCTTCCTGCGCCCGGCGCTACGTCGAACCAATCTCGTCGTTCGAAGCGAAGCCGTCGTGAAACGCGTCATCTTCCAGGATCGACGCGCCGTCGGCGTCGAGTACGAGCGGAATTCGAGTACCGAGCAGGCCACCGCTCGCGCAGAGGTTATTCTCGCCGCCGGCGCCATTGGGTCGCCGGGCCTTCTGCAGAGATCGGGCGTCGGACCAGGGGCATTGCTCTCGTCCCTCGGGGTCGACGTTGTGTACGCGAACGACGCGGTCGGCGGCGGATTGCAGGATCATCTCGGTGTTAACTACTACTATCGGGCCGCGAAGCCGACATTGAACAATGTGCTTGGCAACTGGCCCGGGCGCATCTCCGTTGCTCTCCGGTTCCTCATGAGCCGAAGCGGGCCGCTCAGCATCGGCGTGAACCAGTTCGGTGGAATGGTGCGCAGCACGCCGGAGCTGCCTCGACCCGATATGCAGTTGTATTTCAATCCGATTAGCTATTCTGCCGAGCTCGTTGAACGGCGCGAGTTATTCAAGCCCGATCCATTTCCAGGCTTCATCCTTGGATTCAATTCGACCCGCCCGTCGAGCACAGGCCGGGTCGATATCGCTTCATCGGATGCCTCGGCCGCCCCGGTCATCCGACCGAATTACCTAAGCACGGAGAAGGATGTCGCGGACGTCATCGCAGGTGCGCGCTTGATCGGCCGCCTGCAAGAGACGTCAGCGATGCGTTCGCTCATCGCGGTCGCGCCGCCCTTCGATCCCTCGCAGGCGACCGAGGATGATATCCTCGGCGACTTCCGGAGACGGGCGGCGTCCGTCTATCATCCGTGCGGGACGTGCAGAATGGCGCCCGAAACCGACACTGGCGTCGTCGACCCATCGCTCAAAGTCTACGGCGTCGATGCGTTGCGCGTTATCGATGCGTCCGTCTTTCCCAACATAACGTCAGCCAACACGAACGCACCTTCGCTGATGGTGGCAGAAAAGGGCGCGGATATCGTCTGCTCCGCGTGAGCGCTGGGAAGCGAATGCGGATTGGCCGTACCCGCTACGACACCCGCCGGCCCGCCCAGATCGTCACGGTCAGCGGATCGCCGGGCAGGTGGCGGATGTGCTCGGGCTGGAAGCCGGCGTCGGCCAGCCAGCGGGCGACCGTTTCGTCCGGGAAACCGAGCCAGCGATGCGCGTGCTCGCGCTGCAGCGCTTCCACCTCATGCGCTGCGAAATCGGCGATCGCCAGCAGGCCGCCGGGGCGGATCACACGTGCGGCCTCGACAACGGCGTCGGCCGGGTCCTCCAGAAAGTGCAGCACCTGGTGCATCACGGCGAAGTCGGCCGCAGCCGGCGCCAGCGGCAGTTGATAGAGGTCGCCCTGGCGTACCTGGCATTGCGGCAGACCGGCGCGGTCCAGATTGGCGCGTGCGACCGCCAGCATCTCACGCGACATATCGATGCCGATACCCCGCCGGGCCAGCGGGCCGAGCACGATCAGCATGCGCCCCGTACCGGTGCCGAGGTCCAGCAGATCCCCGACACCGGCAGCCGGCACGAGACCCATGATCTCGCGTTCCACCTCGCTGTCCGGAATGTGCAGGCTGCGGATCTCGTCCCAACGGACCGCGTTGTTCCGGAAATAGGCCGATGCCGCAGTCGCGCGTTCCCGTTTGATGGTCTCCAGCCGTTCGACGTCCCGCTTCAGGACTGGGTCGTCGAGGGGGATCTGGGTGACGAGCGTCTGGGCCAACTGGGCCGCTGGCCCGCGGTCGGCAAGGCGGAAATAGGCAAACGTGCCCTCGCGGAACCGGTCCAACAGGCGCGCATCGCACAGCAGCTTCAGGTGCCGTGACACCCGCGGCTGGCTCTGGCCGAGGATCTGGGTGAGGTCCGTCACGGTCAGCTCGCTGCGGCGGCAGAGGGTCAGAATGCGCAGGCGCGTCGGCTCCGATGCGGCCTTCAGGGCGGTGAGAAGTTGTTCCATCGTCCCGTCACCCCTGGGATCGCCATCCGGTTCCCAGCGGTGAAGGGTGGCGACGGCCTCCGGCGCGCGGGACAATCGTCAGGTTACCTTCACTATCGCGAACAGTCCGCCTTCGACAGGCTTCTAGCGTGATCGGCTCTGTGGTGCCAGATGCCGTCCAAAGGCAATGCGGAGGGCTTCAGCGTCGCACCCTTCGATCCGATCCCGCCAATGATACGTAAAGGTGGTCGGTATACCAGTGCGATCACAACGTTTCAGAGTCTTGCCCATACCTCGCGATCGGGCTTCGGCTCGCAGCTGGTGTAACCGGGCGTCGGATTGGCGCATCCAGCAATGGAGGCCTGTCGACTTGGCGAGAGATCGAACCGAGCGGCGGGCTGGCGGCGCGACCGTTGGTGTAACGAAAGGCGAGCCCACGGGGGACGTGGCATGGACCACAGGAGTGCCGTTGCGTTCTGGCCAAGAGGGTAACTGTATGCTAACTCATCTGTCCTTGAATCCGCTGACGACAGAGGATTTCTTGTCAGATACTGGTGATCGTCCCGCCAGAACGATAATACGACGGGGGCACTGTCGCGCGGAGGACCATCGGCATTCTCTGTTGCGGCGGCGGGCGACGGTTACTGCTGACGGATCCTTTCCGCTTGGGGGCTGAACGTGAACGGGCGAATTTTCGGACGGGCTTGGAAACCGGCGAGTGCGGCTCGCCGCGTCGTCGTCGGCATGATGCTCATGGGCGCAGCCGGCTGCGCGGCGACGGACTCGGTCGATGAAGGGCCCGGCGCGGTCTATGATCCGATCGAGCCGGTCAACCGGGCAATCTTCGCCGGGAACGAGGTCGTCGACACGATCCTGATTCGGCCTGTTGCGGAGACATATCGGGACTATTTCCCGGAACCGCTGCAAGATCGCGCCCGGGATATGCTGCGCCATCTGCGGTCCCCGCTGATCCTCGCCAACGAGTTGATGCAGGGCGATTTCGAAGGTGCGGGCAATGTGATGGCCCGGTTCTTCATCAACTCCGTGGCCGGCTTAGGCGGCTTTGTCGACGTGGCCAACCACAACAATCAGGGCATTCCCTTCGAATCGGAAGATTTCGGCCAGACGCTTGCCGTCTGGGGGGTCGACAGCGGCCCGTATCTGGTGCTGCCGATCATCGGCCCCTCCAATGTGCGCGACACGGTGGGTTTCGTGGTTGAGACTCTGGCCGATCCGATCTCGATCACGTCCCGCGTCATCGACAGCACCGCGTTGGACGCCATCGGGTATGGCCGGCTGGGGCTGTCGATCATCGATGCGCGCGCCCGGACGATCGACGCGACGGACGAGCTGAGGGCCACATCCGTCGATTTCTACGCAACGATCCGCAGCCTTTACACGCAGTTCCGCGAGGCGGAGATCCGGGACGGTGAGATTGAACAGGACATTCCCGACATCCCGGATTATACGGATTTCTCGGAGACGGAGTCCGACGAGCCGCCGGCAATTCCGACTCCGGCCGAGGAGGAGGAGGTTTCGGAGCTGCCGCCGGTGCCGCGTTTGGACCTGGCTCCGGACGTCAGATGATAGGGCACACTGAAAACGGGGCGGGTTCGGCGATGCGATTGGCGTCACTTCTGATACTGGCATTGGCAGTCGTCCTGCCGGCGGGCAAGGCGGCTGCGGTTCAGGACCAAGCCGGGGCGCAGGCGTTCATACGCCAGCTCGGCGATGAGGCGATCGAGCTCCTGCGCGATAGCGCACAGTCATCCGCCGGCACGGTGGAAGGCGTGCGGATGCTGTTTCGCGACAGCTTTGATGTGCCGACGATCGGCCAGTTCGTGCTTGGCCGACATTGGCGCACGGCGACGGAGCCGCAGCGGGAGGAGTACCTCTCACTGTTCGAAGACATGGTTGTTGAAACCTATGCGCGGCGTTTCAACGAGTACGACAACCAGGGCTTCATCGTGGACGGGTCGCGCCCTGAGGGCGACCGTGACGTCATGGTGAGCTCCCGCATCACTGCGCCCGACGGTCCGCCGGTGCAGGTGATGTGGCGGGTGCGCGACCGCGGAGCCGGTAATCTTCAGATCATCGACGTGATGGTCGAAGGCGTGAGCATGGCGGTCACCCAGCGCAACGAGTTCAGCTCGATCATCCAGCGCAACGGCGGCAACATCGATGCGCTTCTGCAGGCGCTGCGCGATCAGATCGCGACGCTGCGCGCGGGCGGTTGAGGCTTCCGGTTTCCTAGAGGCCGTGTTGGCGACACTCACGGTTATCGGTTTGCGGTAGACGGTTTCCCGTCCGTCCGAGCAACCTCTATCGCGTCAGCGGCTTATACTTGATGCGATGGGGTTGGTCGGCTTCCGCGCCAAGGCGGCGATGGCGATCGGCTTCGTAGTCCTCGTAATTGCCGGTGAACCACACGACTTGACTGTCGCCTTCGAACGCCAGGATGTGGGTGGCGATGCGGTCCAGGAACCAGCGGTCGTGGCTGATGACCACGGCACTGCCGGGGAAGGCCAACAGTGCCTCCTCCAGCGCCCGCAGCGTGTCGACGTCGAGATCGTTGGTCGGCTCGTCCAAGAGCAGCACATTGGCGCCGGATTTCAGCATCTTTGCCAGGTGGACACGGTTGCGCTCGCCGCCTGAGAGCTGCCCGACCTTCTTCTGCTGATCGGGCCCGCGGAAGTTGAAGGCGCCGACATAGGCCCGGCTCTGCACCTTGCGCTTGCCGAGATCGATCTCGTCGGCGCCCTCGGCGATCTCCTCCCACACCGTCTTGTCGGGGCTCAACGTGTCGCGGCTCTGGTCGACGTAGCCCAGCACCACGGTATCGCCGGTGATCACGCTCCCCGCATCCGGCGTTTCCTGCCCTGTAACCATGCGGAACAGCGTGGTCTTGCCGGCGCCGTTGGGGCCGATGACACCCACAATGCCCCCGCGCGGGAGCTGGAAGCTGAGGTTCTCAACCAGCAGCTCGCTGGCATAGCCCTTGGCTACGCCCTCCATCTCGATCACCTGTTCGCCCAGCCGCGGTGGCGTGGGGATGACGATCTGCGCCGATCCGGGGGCCTGATCGCGTGACGCCGCCAACAGCTCGTCATACGCCTTCAGGCGGGCCTTGGCCTTGGCCTGACGCCCACGGGCGCCGGCGCGCACCCATTCCAGTTCCTCAGCCAAGGTTTTCTGGCGCGCCTGCTCCTGCTTGGCCTCCTGCGCCAGGCGTTTGCGCTTCTTGTCCAGATAGGCGGAATAGTTGCCCTCGTACGGGATGCCGCGGCCGCGGTCGAGTTCCAGGATCCAGCCCGTGACATTGTCCAGGAAGTAGCGGTCGTGGGTCACCATCACCACGGTGCCCGTGTAGTCGCTGAGGAACCGTTCCAGCCACGCAACGGACTCCGCATCCAGGTGGTTGGTCGGTTCGTCGAGCAGCAGCATGTCGGGATGGGAGAGCAACAGCTTGCAGAGCGCCACCCGCCGCCGCTCGCCGCCGGAAAGGTGCGTCACGGCCGACTCTCCGGGCGGACATCTCAGCGCATCCATGGCGATGTCCACCTGCCGGTCCAGGTCCCAGGCATCGGCGGCGTCGATCTGTTCCTGCAGCGCCGCCTGCTGCTCGATCAGGTCGTTCATCTCGTCGGGGTCGGTGACCTCGCCGAGCTTCATGCTGACCTCTTCGAACCGCCGGACGATCTCCAGCGTCTCACCCAGGCCCTGCATGACGTTTTCCTGCACGGTCAGGGCCGCATCCAGCTCAGGCTCCTGCGACAGATAACCCACCCGCACGCCGTCCGCCGACCAGGCCTCGCCGGTGAACTCCGTCTCGATGCCGGCCATGATGCGCATCAGCGTCGACTTGCCCGACCCGTTGGGGCCCAGCACGCCGATTTTGGCGCCCGGCAGGAACGACAGCGAAATGTTCTCCAGGACCTTCTTGCCGCCGGGATAGGTCTTCCCAAGGCCTCTCATGACATAGACGTACTGATACGAGGCCATTGGTCCGGTCCCTCTTCACTTCTGCAGCGCTGCGGTAGGCGGTATGTAGCGCAACCGTCGGCCCTCGCGCCAGGGCAAGCCGGGCACCAGGCGATCAGCGCCGTGGAGAATGTTGTTGACCCTGCGTCGTCCTCGGTCACCAATCTCGCGCCATGGTAGGTTCGCGGAGTTCTAGGCACGACTTACGGGGGCTTGGCCGCGCGGCACTGGATCTAGTGCTGCCGCCGAGGTGCCTCGCCTGCGGTGTGACGATCGAGAGGTCGGGTGCGCTGTGCCCTTCGTGCTGGCAGTCGACCAGTTTTCTGGAACCGCCATGGTGCGGCTGTTGCGGCCGGCCGTTCGAGCACGAGATGCCCGATGGGGCCATCTGCGGAGCCTGTGCCCAGTTGCCGCCACGGTTCGATCGGGCGCGGGCGCCGCTGATCTACGACGATATCAGCCGCGCCATGGTGCTGGGCTTCAAACACGGCGACCAAACCCATGCAACCCCGGCCTTTGCCGGCTGGATGGCGCGCACGGGCGCATCGTTGCTGGCCCCGGACAGTCTCTTGGTGCCGGTGCCCCTGCACAGGGCCAGGCTGTTCAGGCGCCGGTACAATCAGGCGGCGCTGCTGGCCCTGGCGCTGGGGCGGTTGACCGGCATCGCTGTTGTGCCCGACCTGCTTATTCGCCGTCGCCGCACGCCGAGCCAGGGTACGCTGAGCCGCGATGAGCGGCAGCGCAACGTCCGCCGGGCGTTCGCCGTCCGCGTCGGGTGCGCCGGAATGCTCGCCGGTCGGCATGTGGTGCTGGTGGATGATGTGCTGACGACCGGAGCGACGGCCGGGGAATGCGCGGCCACGCTGAAAGGTGCCGGGGCCAAGGCAGTGGACGTCTTGACCCTCGCACGGGTAAACCTACCTCAGGCAGCCTGACCGGGCCGCAGAGCCACTGCTTGCGGAGAGGTGGGGGCCGCTGTCGTCGGCCGACCGGACGGGTCGGCGGCGGGGTCCGTGCCACGCAGGCCAATCTGGACTGGTGATCCCCATGCCATATGTGCTGCGCGACCAGGACGGCCAGATCATGGCCGTTTTTGACCGGGCCAGTGTCGGACAGACCGAAGAGGTCGCGTCCGACGATGTTGAGCTGCTCGCCTTTCTGGACAAGCTGTCCAGCGAGCGCATGGCGCAGCTCTCCGCCTTCACACGGGCCGATCTCGAATTCATTCGTGTGTTGGAAGACCTGATCGGCGCCTTGATGGAAAAGAGCGTCATTTCGCTCAACGACTTGCCAGCGGAAGCGCGGCAGAAGGTGCTGAACCGGTCTGCTTTGCGCGCCACGTTGCTCAGCCACATGCCGATGCTGGAGTTGGACGAGAACGAGACGATCTTTCCCGAGTGATCCGAAGACCCGCTATGCGCTCAGGTTGTTGCGGTCTGGCTGGCAAACCGGAGCACCAAGGGCCATATCGCAAGACGACCGCCGATGGCGAGCATCCTGAGGTGCCCACCGAATGAACGACGTGACGATCTATTCCAGCGCATTCTGCCCTTACTGCTACATGGCCAAGAAGCTGTTGCAGAAGAAGGGCGTGGAGTACGTCGAAATCGACGTGGCGATGCACCCCAGGCGCCGGGAGGAGATGATGGAACGTGCCGGTGGCCGCCGGACGGTGCCGCAGGTGTTCATCGGCGAGACGCATGTGGGTGGTAACGACGATCTGCAGGCCCTCGACCGCGACGGGCGCTTGGATCAGTTGCTGGAGGCCGTGCGATGAGCGCGGAAAGCGTGTCCGTCGCCTGCGTGCAGGTCAATGCGGGCACCGACATGGCCCGCAATATCGAAACGGCGGTCGGACTGGTCCGGCAGGCCTGCGATGCGGGCGCCGACTTCGTGGCCATGCCGGAAAATGTCAGCCTGATTGTGCATGGGCGCGAACAGCAGATGGCCGAAGCACGGACGGAGAAGGAGCACCCCGCGCTCTCTGCGTTCCGCGACGTGGCGGCCGATTGCGGTGTGTCCCTGCTGATCGGGTCTTTGGCTGTCCGGGTGGCGGACGACCGGCTGGCGAACCGCAGTTTCCTGGTCGATGGCGAGGGGGAGATCGTCGCACGATACGACAAGATCCACATGTTCGACGTCGATCTTCCGGGTGGGGAGAGCTATCGCGAGAGCGCGACGTTTCAGCCGGGCGCGCAGGCGGTGCTTGCCCCTAGCCCCTGGGGCCCGATCGGCATGACGGTCTGCTATGACGTGCGGTTCGCTCATCTCTACCGAGATCTGGCGAAGAAGGGAGCGGCTATCCTGACGGTGCCGGCCGCCTTCACGCGCCAGACCGGGCAGGCCCATTGGCATGTTCTGCTGCGCGCCCGTGCGATCGAGACCGGGTCTTTCGTGGTGGCGCCGGCGCAGACCGGAACCCATGACAGAGGGCGCCAGACCTTTGGCCATTCGCTGATCATATCGCCCTGGGGCGACATTCTCGCAGACGGTGGCGAGTCGGTCGGCATCACCCAGGCCACGCTGGATCTGTCGGTCGTCGATAAGGCGCGCCAGGCCATTCCGGCCCTGCGCCATGATCGGGACTTCATGCCTGCCAAGCCGGCGGTCGTGGTGGCCGACCGCGCGGCGGGCGAATAGCTGTCTCTGACGCCGGGCCCGGACGTGCCTGGATGGCAAAGCTGCACGGGTGTTGGACATCGATGCCCATGATCGGCAAGAATGTGCCAGAGTCAGTTGAGTGAGCGGGATGATACTGTTCGATCTCAGATGCCAGGCCGGCCATTCGTTCGAAGCCTGGTTCCGCAACAGCGCGGCGTATGACGCACAGGCCGATGCTGGAGATATTGCCTGCCCGCTCTGCGGCGACGCAAAGATTTCAAAGGCCCCGATGGCACCGCGCATCGGCCGATCCCGCACTGACGGGCCCTCGAAAGAGGAGGCGCAGGCCGCTGACCTCTATCGCAAGCTTTCCAAGCTGCGCGACCATGTGGAGGCCAACAGCGACTATGTCGGCGGACGATTTGCCGAAGAGGCGCGCCGCATTCATTACGGCGAGGCAGACGCCCGCAACATCCACGGCGAGGCGACGGACTCCGAGGCGACACAGCTGAAGGACGAGGGTGTGGAATTCGCCCGCATTCCTTGGGTGCCGCGCGGAGATACCTAGCCGACGACCGGCGCGCCGTCGGCGGCCATTGATCGCGATCCGCCGGTTGTTGGGATAGGACGCTCTGGTGCCCGCCTAGACGTGGATCACCTCGACGAATTGGCCCTGGGTGGCTGCGTTTTCGACACCGGGATGAGTGCAGGCCGGCATCGATTCCGGCGTGTCGGACACGGCAGCGGCATCGAGAAGGGCCGCATTGGGTCGGGATGGCGGCATGTGTGACAGAGTCTGGTCACCGTAGACGCCGTGCTCGTTCAGGTACCTTTGGAAATCGGAGACGTAGATCGCCACGATGAAATGGTCGATGAACGTGTCGTTGTCAGAGCAAGGAAGGATCAGTCGGTCGTAGTATCGAAAGGATCCGCCCAGATGTCCCGGCGGTAGCCGAATGAAGACGGGCGCACGGTGGTCTATGCAGATGCGATACGGATGAAGAATTTCGTCTACCGCATGGTCTGGAACGCAGTCGGCCAGATATCTGCCCGTGAAATCGGCACCGTCGTATTCGACGATCATGCTTCCCGACAGACGGACGAACAGGCTCTTATCGTCCTTTCGTCTTTCCAGAATGCCGATATGGCCGATCCATTGCCGCACGGCAAAAGCGTCAAAGTCTGCCTTTCTCGGGAAATTGCGCGGGCCACGCTTCTGCACCCAAAGATCAACGAGCCTTGAGAGTTTCTCGGATAAATATATATTTCCCATGGCGTCTTGTGACTCTAGTAATGTCGTTTATGCCGAATATGTGTAAACACGGGCATATAGGAGCATATTTTGGTAAGTGTGTGAATTATCCGTTGGTATGCGTCGACGGTCACGCTCCGAGCAGAGCGTCAAGCGGCCATCCTTTGAATTCCTTCGTTTCGTCCAGAACGACATGGCTGCTGAGCTTGACTAGGCCCGAGCTGGCCCGCAGCAGATCGTCGCTCAGCGCATGATAGCGCGCGATGCTGGGGCAGCGGAACTGCACCAGATAGTCGAACGCTCCACTGACCTTATAGCAGGCCACGACTTCGGGGATTTCGCGCACCAGCCGCTCGAACAGTTGGAAATCGTCGTGCTCGTGGCTGCGCAGGCTGGCCGTGCCGAACACCATGACGCTGTGGCACAACTTGTCGAGATCGACGCGGCCGAGATACGGGCCGATGACGCCCAGACGCTCCAGCCGCCGAACCCGCTGCAGGCAGGGGCTGGGCGACAGCCCGACCTGCTCTGCCAGAGCTTGGTTGGTGATGCGGGCGTCGGCGTGCAGCGTCTTGATGATCTTGATGTCGATACGGTCCAGCTTTGCGTCACCGCTCATGGTCCCGCAATCCCCCATACCTCCTGATCGGCCCCGTCCGGCGGCGGCAGCGACAGCATTTCCTGCTGCGTGACGGGCCCAGTTCGGCATTTCATTTGCCTCGGCGGATGCCACTGTGAAGGGCGGCGAGGCAGCCGCCGAGACAGGCGTATTCGGCTCTGGGGAGCAGTCTACCGGAATGGCGAACAAACCCATCGCCCTGATCGGCGCCCCCACCGATATCGGTGCCGGCCATCGCGGCGGGTCCATGGGGCCCGAAGCATTGCGCGTCGCCGGCCTTGAGGCGGCGCTTCGCGGCCTGGGACACGAGATCGTCGATTGGGGCAATCTGGCGGGGCCCGTCAATCCCGACGAACCGCCGGTCGACGGCTACCGCCACCTGCCCGAGGCGGCCGAATGGTGCCGGACGGTGCGTGATGCGGTGCGCGACGCGCTTAAGTCCGGCCATCTGCCGGTTCTGCTGGGCGGTGACCACACGCTCGCCATCGGGTCCGTCGCTGCCGTGGCGCAGCACTGCGCGGCGGAGGGTGTACCCTTGTCGGTGCTGTGGCTCGATGCCCATGCGGACTTCAACACCGCGGCCACCTCGCCCTCGGGCAACCTGCACGGCATGCCGGTGGCCGTCATCTCAGGACGTGGGCCGGCTGAGCTGACGGGGCTGGGCGACACGGCCCCCATCCTGGATGCCTCGCGGATGGTTCAGCTCGGTGTCCGCTCGGTCGACGCGGTCGAAAAGGCCGAAGTCGTCGACAGCCATCTGATCGTGCATGACATGCGCAAGATCGATGAGAACGGCATGCGCGCGACCGTGGAGACCGTGCTCCGCGAGGTCGAAGCGATCGGCGGACATCTGCACGTCAGCTTCGATGTCGACTTTCTGGACCCGTCGATTGCGCCTGGCGTGGGCACGACGGTCTCCGGCGGGCCCACCTACCGTGAGGCCCAGCTCTGCATGGAGATGATCTACGACAGCGGCCGCATGGCGTCGCTCGACATCGTCGAGCTGAACCCGGCCTACGACATCCGCAACGCCACGGCCCAGCTGGTGGTGGAGCTGGTGGAAAGCCTGTTCGGCGAACAGATCCTGAGCCGCCACAAGGTGGATCTGTAGCCCATGGCGATGGATGAAGGGAGGTGACGATGTCCGCAATCCAGTCCCGCATTATCGCGCAGTGCGACAACTACAGCGCGCGCAACTACCATCCGCTGCCCATCGTAATTGCCGAAGGCGAGGGCGTATGGGTGTGGGACACCGACGGCCGGCGGTATCTCGACTGCCTGAGCGCCTATTCCGCTCTGAACCAGGGACACCGCCATCCGCGCATCATCGGCGCGCTCGTCGAGCAAGCCGGGCGCGTGACGCTGACGTCGCGGGCCTTCCACAACGATCGTATGGGGCCGTTTCTTGAGAAGCTCTGCCATGTCGCCGGGATGGACATGGCCCTGCCCATGAACACCGGGGTCGAGGCGGTCGAGACCGCGGTCAAGCTGGTGCGTAAATGGGGCTATACGACCAAAGGCGTGCGCGACGGTCAGGCGGAGATCATCGTCTGCAGCAACAACTTCCACGGGCGGACCACCACGGCCATCAGCGCGTCGTCAGAGCCCGCCTATCGCGACGGCTTCGGCCCCTTCACGCCGGGCTTCGTGAAGGTGCCGTTCGGCGATGCGGATGCCATCCGAGCCGCAGTGACGCCGGATACCGTCGCCGTGCTGATCGAGCCGATCCAGGGCGAAGGGGGCATCGTAATCCCGCCCGATGGGTATTTGGCCGAGGTCCGGCGCATTTGCGATGAGGCGCAGGTGCTGCTGGCGCTGGACGAAATCCAGACGGGCCTTGGTCGCACCGGTCGCCTGTTCTGCTATCAGCATTATGAATCGGATGCCGAGCCCGACGTGCTGATCGTCGGCAAAGCGCTCGGTGGTGGCGTCTATCCCGTGTCTGCGGTACTGGCCGCGCGCGACCTGCTCGGTCTCTTCCAGCCGGGCGACCACGGCAGCACCTTCGGCGGCAACCCGCTGGCGGCCGCCGTCGGCGAGGCGGCGCTGGACGTGATCCTCGACGAGGCGCTGGCCGACCGGTCGCGCATGCTGGGCGATCACTTGATGCGCCAGCTTCGCGCCATCAACTCCACGCGCGTGGCGGAAATCCGCGGCCGAGGCCTGTTCGTCGGCGTGGAGATCCGTCCGGAGGCCGGTCCGGCCCGGCACTATTGCGAGCGGCTGATGGATCTTGGCGTGCTGGTAAAGGAGACGCGCGAGCAGGTCATCCGCATCGCACCGCCGCTGGTGATCACGACGGAAGAGATCGACTGGATGGTCGCGCAGTTCCGCGCGGTTCTGTAGTCGGGGGGCGCGGGGGCAGTCGGAGCATCAACCGCGCCCGTGACACGCTGTGACCAGGTGTTGCTTGTGTCAGCCCCCGCCGTCGGAACGCGGCGTCCGGTTAACCCAGCCGGGCCAGAGGCTGGCTGCGGCCGCATCGGCCTGATTGAAGACGATGTAGTTCAACAGGTAATCGGAATCGAATTCATCCTCGACCCCATGTGACAGAGCTGCCACTTGGGCGAATGTCTGGCGAGCGTCCTCCACCAACCCTGCCTCCGCTTGCGTATAGGCAATGGCACTCATCCCGATCATGCGGTTCCTGAGGCGAGGTACCAGCTCGTCGGTGGCGGAAAGCGCTTCGGCAAACGTACGCCGACCTTGGTCTACGAACCCCGCCTCCGTCTGGTATGATGCGATCATGCTTAAGAGCTGGGGGCGGAATTCGACATCCTCGATCTCGCCGATGATGGAGAATGTGTCGGCGAATATGCGCTGAGCGTCTTCCACAAGCCCCGCCTGGCCCAGAGCGGAAGCGACGATCACGAGACGGTCCAGGCGGTTGACTGGTTCGGCAACCTCCCCGGCGGTTGTCAGCGCTTCGGCCAGCACCTGCTGCGCCTCTTGTGTTGACCCGGCCGCAGCCTGGAAGGCAGCAATGAGGCCGAGGGCCTCAGCGCGTGCAGAACGGCTCTCGACGCCGCGGGCCGTGATGAGAGCCTCTGCGAGATGCCCGGCCTCTGCTTGCGCTACGGCGATGTAGCGGAAGGTCTTGGATCGAATAGAGCCGCTTTGACGGTACCAGAAGGTGTGGCCGGGGATGTCTCGGGCTGTCTGCAAGGCATCGTCGAAATGGCCTTCGTCAGCCTGGGTTACGGCAATTAGGCGCAGGGCCTCTGAGCGGTGGAGATCGTCGGCGATCCCGCGAGCCATGACGAGCGCCTCCGCAATGTTCCCCGCAGCACCCTGTGCGGCGGCGATATCACGCAGGGCCTCCGACTGTAGGCCCTCATCGCGGATGCGGTCGGCCGTTGCTAGTGCATCTGCAAACAATGCTGCCACTGCCTGGGCCACGGTGATGTCGTGCAGAGCTTCATCGCGTTCCTCGTCGTCGGCGATGTCAGCGGCCGTGGCCAGGGCTTCCGCGAAAAGCCCCAGTGCCGCCAGCGCGTTGACGACCTCTCGCACGGCCTCCAGCTGAACATAGCTGTGCGGAGCGCCATTGGCTCCGGCCAGACCATGAGCCAATGTGAATCGCGCCGTCTCTGTCAGACCCACCTTTGCCTGACCTTCAGCGATCAGGCCGATCGCCCGAGAACGATAGTGGTCGTGCGAGATCTCCGCGGCGGTAGCTGACGCATCGGCGAGCAGCAGGCAAGCAACGGGCATCGCCCCACACCGCTGGTCCCGCTCGGCCGCCGCCGGGACTTCCTCCTCCGTTCTGGCAACAGCACGGTCAAACGCTGCCGGGTCGAACCAGCCGATCCTCTGACCGGTGATAAGCTGCACGGCCAGTTCGGAGCCCGGATGATCCGCGATAATGCGGTCGATGTTGGCCTCAGCCCGCCTTAGCCGGTCGAGGCGCGCTGCTGCTGCGGCGGCGTCATCGGCCGCAAGGATATGCTCGATCGCTTCGACGAAGAGGGTATTCGCCGCCACATTCGGATCTGGCGCGAAGTCCGCTTGAGCGCGTGCTGCGCTGATCAGGGAGTTCGCAGGAGCTTGCCAGGTTACCGCACCGATCAGCAGTGCTAGCGCCAGGGCCCACACCGCAGGTGTTCTTGCCTGGATAGCCCGCACGCTTTCCCACATGATCCCGCGACCCGCCTAGGTAAAGCCGGGAGCTGACTGCACGCCAAGGCACCGTCCGCCTCGACACATGTCTTGGAGGTGTTGCGTGACAACCGGATTTTGTCGGCAGGCCCAGACAGCGTCTCTTGGGCAAAGCGCTATGGCAGCATGCCCCAGCGGTCCTCTTCCTCCATCTTGCAGAAGCTCAAGGTGTAGGGGATCCCACGGCCCTGCTTGGTGACGGTGAAATAGACCGTGCCGCAGGGCGCATCGTTGCGCTCGAATACCTCCAGCAGTCGGGCCTCGCCGTTCAATCCCGTCTCGGGGTTCGACCAGGTGTTGGAAAAGCCCACTTCCTGGCTTTCCAAGGCTTCGCGGACCGCCGCGCGGGTCAGGTCCACATCTTCGGTCGTGAGCTGGACACCGGCGCGATAGAGGTCGAAGCCCAACTGGGCGTGGGCGCCCGAGACCGGCAAGGCGACCAACAACGCCAATGCCACAAGCCAAAGGGACTTCCCTGCCGACATGCTCCACCTCCTCGATATTGACGCGCCCGGCCATCCACTGGCCGTATCGCTTTCGGCCCGGGACACTAACCCAGCGGGATGAAGACCCTCAACCGGTTTGACGTCGCGGCCCAGGCCGGGCGTCGGCAGTCTCAGGCGTCCGGCTTGGCCGCGGCCAAAAGGTAGTTCACGTCAAGGTCGCGGTCGGACAGGCTCCAGTCCCCCTTCAGCGGGCTGTAGACCATGCCCCTGATCTCCTCGACAGCGAATCCCTGGTCGCGCAGGCCGCGCGCCAGTTCGCTGGGCTTCAGGAACTGGCGCCAGTTGTGCGTGCCCCTCGGCACGATCCCGAGCACGTATTCGGCGGCGACGATGCCGAGCGCGAAGCTCTTGGGCGTGCGGTTGAGCGTGCTCATCACCAGCGGTGCGCCCGGCCGGGCCAGCCGCGAAAGGGCCCCCAGGAAGCTGGCCACATCGGCCACATGCTCCACGATCTCCAGGGCGACAACGGCATCGAATGTCTCGCCGCTTTCGGCCAGCGCCTCTGCTGTCGTCTGCCGGTAGTCGATGTCGAGGTCGCGCTCGGCCGCGTGCAGGCGCGCCACGCCGATGCCTTCCTGGCTGGCGTCGATGCCGGTCACCTCCGCCCCGAGGCGGGCCAGCGGCTCGCTGGACAGGCCGCCACCGCAGCCCACATCGACGATCCGCAATCCCGCCAGGGGCCGGTGTGCCAACGGGTCGCGGCCATGAGCGGCGGCGAAGCGGTCGCGGATGAAGCCGATGCGCAGCGGGTTCATCCGGTGCAGCTCTTTCATCTTGCCGTTCGGATCCCACCAGCTGTGTGCTAGCGCTTCGAACCGCGCGATGTCTGCAGGGTCGACGCTGGCTCCAGCGAGGCGCCCTGCGTCCGGGGCGGCGGATCGGGAGGCGGTGCGTGTGGATTGGCGCGGTGTCATCGTGATGAGATCCGGCGGCTTGCTTGGGTCTTGAGGTTCAGAGTATGGATACCGGCACCTGCCGCGACAACCTGTGGCGTCAGGGCGAGTTCCTTCCCGCGGTATGACGTCTCCGGCGCGGCATCAGCGGCCGGAGGTTTTGGGGATCGACGGCGTCAGCGCCGGGAGCGTTCATTCATGGCCCGGATCGTACAGAAATTCGGCGGCACTTCGGTGGCCGATCTCGACCGCATACGTGTGGTCGCGGAAAAGGTGAAGGCAGAGGTCGACCGTGGCAATCAGGTGGCCACGGTGGTGTCGGCTATGGCGGGAGAGACCGACAGGCTGGTCGGTCTCTGCCGCGGCGTCACGCCGCTGCACGACGCGCGTGAGTACGACACTGTTGTGTCGGCCGGTGAGCAGGTGACGTCTGGTCTGTTGGCGATGGCGCTGCAGACGCTTGGCGTGCCCGCACGATCCTGGCTCGGCTGGCAGATCCCGATCGCGACGGACGAAGTGCACGGCAAGGCGCGAATCACCGGCGTGGAAGCGACGGAACTGGCGCGGCGGCTGGAGGAGGGCGAGGTGGCCGTGGTCGCCGGCTTCCAGGGCGTGTCGCCGCGCCGGCGGATAGGCACGCTCGGCCGCGGCGGCTCCGATACGTCCGCCGTTGCGCTCGCGGCAGCTCTGAGGGCGGACCGGTGCGATATCTACACCGATGTCGACGGCGTCTATACCGCCGATCCGCGGATCGTGCGCCGCGCCCGCAAACTCACTAAGATCACATACGAAGAGATGCTGGAGATGGCCTCGCTCGGTGCGAAGGTTCTCCAGACCCGGTCGGTGGAGATGGCGATGAAGCACGGCGTGCCCTTGCGCGTGCTCTCCAGCTTCGCCGACGGGCCCGGCACATTGGTTGTGGATGAGGACGAGATCGTGGAGCAGGAGATCGTCAGCGGTATCGCCTACAGCAGGGATGAGGCGAAGGTGACCGTGGTGGGCGTGCCCGACCGGCCGGGCGTGGCCGCATCCGTGTTCGGCCCGCTCGCCGATGCCGGCATCAATGTCGACATGATCGTGCAGAACGTGTCGGAAGACGGCCAGGCCACCGATGTCACCTTCACCGTTTCGAAGGCGGAGCTGGCGCCGACGGTCGCGCTTCTGGAAGCGCAGCGCGGGGCGCTTGGATACCGCCACCTCCGGCCCGACGAGAACGTCGTCAAGCTGTCGGTGATCGGCATGGGTATGCGCAGCCATGCCGGCGTGGCCAAGCGCATGTTCTCCGCGCTTGCCGAGAACGGCATCAACATCCAGGTGATCTCCACCTCCGAGATCAAGATCAGCGTTCTTGTGGCCGAGCAGTATCTCGAACTGGCGGTGCGCGCGCTGCACGCCGCATACGGGCTGGACGCGGAGTAATGCCGCCGGCAGCGGGGGGCGGCGGCGCCGGCCACCCCTCAGCGCCGGATCGCGGCGTGATCATCTCTGCCCGGCGCATGATGGCGCGGCTGCGCGACATTATGGCGGGCAGCGACGCGCTACAGGCGCGCCTCGACAAGATCGTCCGTCTGGTCGCGTCTGAAACCGTTGCCGAAGTGTGTTCGTGCTATGTCGTCCGTCCCGGCGACGTACTTGAGCTGTTTGCGACGCACGGCCTCAATGCCAGCGCGGTGCACCGCACCCGTCTCAGGATCGGAGAGGGGCTGGTCGGTCAGATCGCAGCGACGGGCCGGCCGACGGCGATCGCCAATGCCCCCGAGCATCCCAATTTCGCCTACCGGCCTGAGACCGGCGAAGACCCCTATCAGTCGCTGATGGGCGTTCCAGTGCTGCGGGGCAGCCAGGTGCGCGGCGTGCTGGTGGTGCAGAACCAGCATCGTCGCGTCTACCACGAGGAAGAGATCGAAACGCTGCAGACGGTCGCCATGGTCGTCGCCGAACTGGTGGCGGTGGGCGTGCCGGCGGAGCCGGGCAGCGCGGCGCGGGCCGACGCCCCGTCCCAGATCCTTCCGGCCCGCCTGGTCGGCCTGCGGCTGAATGGCGGTCTGGCCATGGGGCGCGCCGTTCTGCATCGCCCGATCCTGACGATCCGCGAGATGGTGGCGGACGACCCGACGGCAGAGCTCGCGCGCTTCCGTGCCGCCGTTGCGAGCATGCAGGACGCGCTGGACGAACTGTTGTCCAACCCGGTGCTGGCGGAGAAGGAGGAAAGCCGCGACATCCTGGAGACCTACCGGATGTTCTCGCGCGATCGCGGCTGGCTTGGCCGCATCGCAGAGGTGATCCGTACGGGCTTGACCGCCGAGGCTGCCGTACAGCGGGTGCAGAACGATACGCACGCCCGCCTCGGCCATCTTGCGGACCACTATCTGCGGGAACGGCTGCTGGACCTCGACGATCTCGCGAACCGCCTGTTGATGCATCTTTCGGGGCGGGCATCGGCCGCCTTCGGGACGTTGCCCGATGATGCCGTGTTGATCGCGCGTGCAATCGGGCCGGCCGAGCTGCTCGACTACGAGCAGTCGCGGCTGCGCGCACTGGTTCTGGAAGACGGATCGTCCACCAGCCATGTGGCGATATTGGCGCGGGCGATGGGGATCCCGGTGGTTGGCCGCTGCCTCGACGCCATGAGCACGATCGAGCCGTGGGACCCGGTGATCGTGGACGCGGACAACAGCAACGTGTTCGTCCGCCCGGCCGACGATGTTCAGGACATGTTCGCCGGTACCATGAGCCTGCGGATGGCGCGGCGGCGGGCGCGGGAAGCCGGGGCCCATCTGCCGGCGGAATCGAAGGACGGCGTCCGCGTCGGCCTGTGGATGAACGCCGGCCTGCTGGCGGACATACCGCATCTTGCGACGACGGGTGCGGACGGGATCGGGCTCTATCGGACCGAGATTCCGTTCATGGTTCGATCCGATTTCCCGGATGTCACCGAGCAGACGCGGCTCTACCGAACCGTTCTCGATCAGGCCGACGGCAGGCCGGTCATGTTCCGCACGCTCGACATCGGCGGCGACAAGTTCCTGCCCTATCTGAAGGACGAGCCGACGGAGAACCCGGCGCTTGGCTGGCGCGCCATCCGCATCGGCCTTGACCGCCCGGCGCTGATGCGCCGCCAGCTCCGCGCCCTGATCCGTGCGGCTGCCGGCCGGTCCATCGGCATCATGTTTCCGCTCGTCGCCGAAGTGGCCGAGGTGGACGCCGCCAGGGCCCTGCTAGACAAGGAACTGGAGCGCGCAAGGCTGCTGAACGAGCCGTTGCCCGAGCGGCTCAGGATCGGCGTGATGCTGGAGGTGCCAGCCCTGTTCTGGCAGTTGACGGCGCTCTTGGCCCGGGTCGACTTCATTGCCGTCGGCTCAAACGACTTGTTGCAGTATTTGTTCGCCTGCGACCGGGCGAGCCCGCCGCTGGCCCAGCGATACGACGCGCTTTCGCCTGCCGTACTGACGATGCTGCGCGAGCTGGTTGCGCGCTGTTCCGAGCAGGGGGTGTCCGTCAGTTTATGCGGCGAAATGGCGGCTCGCCCCCTTGAAGCCATGGCCCTGGTTGGCATAGGGTTCCGGCAACTTTCGATGGTCCCCGCGGCGATTGGTGAGGTGCGCGCGATGATCCGCTCGCTGACGGTCAGCCAACTCGAAAGGTACCTGGATCGCCTGATCTCCTCCCCCGATCATAGTCTCAGGGAAAAACTTCGTGGATTCGCAATGGATCGTAACATCGAGATTTAGAAAATGGTTTAGCATTTCGGCGTTTGATACTGACGGCAAAATTGTTTACAAATCAGAAGACAGGTGTTGCTGGTCTGCGGTAAGGCGCCGTCCATTGGAGAGACAGCCGGGCGGGCCGGGACGGGAAATGGCATCCAAGGTCTTGCGATCGACACTATCCAGCTACGGCGGGCACAATGGCGCAAGGCAGGCACCATTTGTTTGAGATGACACCAGAGGACGATCAGCCGCCCCATCCGGCCGGGTCGACCGGCTCTGGCAGGTATTCGGGTACGCCGTTCATTCCCGACGATGCGACGGTCGGCCATATCCTCCGCGAATCGCGGCTGGCCGCCGGCTATTCGGTGCCGGACGTTGCCGAGACTCTGCGTATCCGCCGCATCTTCATCGAAGCGATGGAGGATGGCCGCTTCGGCGACCTGCCGGGGGCCACCTATGCCCACGGTTTCGTGCGCAGTTATGCCGAGCTGCTCGAACTCGATGCTGAGGATCTTGTCCGGCGCTTCAAGGACGAGATGAGCGGCTTCAACAAGGCGACCCAGCTCGTTTTTCCCACACCGCCGCCCGAGGGACGGATGCCTGGGGCAGCCTTCCTGTTGATTGCGGTCATCCTTTTCGGGCTTGCCTATGGCAGCTGGTATTATGCCAGTTCCACGGATCGCCAGTTGGTCGACCTGTTGCCCGACCTCCCGGATCGCTGGACGGCGTGGCTCAGCGACGATCCCGCAGATGCGGCGCTGCCGGAAGACGCGCCGACGGAACCGCGGCGTCAGCCGAGCGTGGCAAGGGCGGAGTCGGCACCTGTTGATCCCGTGGAGGTGGAGCCGGAATCGTCGCCGGCATCTGCCGAACCGACCGCAGGTGCGGTGGAAGTTCCGGCAGCCGTCGTTCATCGGGCCGAGCCTGGGGCAACGGTGTCGGAGGCAAGCGCGGCGGAGCCCATGTCGCCTGACTTGGATCCTGCAGCCACCGAGCCTGCAGCCACCGAGCCTGAGACCGCCGATCCGGAGGTTGCTGAGGCGCTGGACGGCAGAGAGCCGATGACAGTCGCCTCTGCGCCGCCCGCGGTGGACGCAGAGGCGGAGCAGCCGCCACGTCCGCCGGAGGCCGGCCTACGCGCGGAGGCAGCGGAAGGCGACGGCCGGGTGATTATTCGCGCAACGGATATGAGCTGGGTGCAAGTGCGCGACCAAAATGGCCGGCTGGTAATGACCCGGGTGTTGCAGCCGGGGGACGCCTACGAGGTGCCCGACGGCAACGGCCTGAGGCTCGACACCGGCAATGCCGGAGCCCTCTCGATCGAGGTCGACGGGAATCGCGTTCCATCGCTCGGACGGGACGGCGAAGTCGTGCGCGACGTCTCGCTGGACGCCGGAGCGCTGATGCGACAGGTTCAGTGACGCGCCGCATGGCGCGTCTCCGCCTGCGTGGCGGGGCAGTCCGCCGCGGCCTGCATCGCTTTCTCGGTTGTCGATACTCCGCTATAACCCCACCTTGAACGTCAGCGACATCCACTCCACCGCCTGAGGCGCAACGGCCCCCCATGAGCGTACGACCCTATCGCGAAATCCACCGCCGCGCGTGCCGCCAGATCCATGTGGGCAAAGTGCCTGTCGGTGGCGATGCGCCCATCAGCGTGCAGTCCATGACCAACACGCTGACCACCGATGTGGAAGCCACGATCGCCCAGATCCGCGGGCTGGAGATTGCGGGCGCCGATATCGTTCGCGTTTCGTGCCCGGATGAGGAGTCGACTGCGGCCCTGAAAGAGATCGTGCCCGAGGTGACGGTGCCGATCGTCGCCGACATCCACTTCCACTACAAACGCGCCATAGAGGCGGCTGAGGCCGGGGCCGCGTGCCTGCGCATCAATCCGGGCAATATCGGCTCAGCAGCGCGCGTGGCCGAGGTGGTGAAGGCCGCGCGCGACCATGGCTGCTCCATGCGCATCGGCGTCAATGCCGGCAGCCTGGAACGCGAGCTCTTGGAGCGCTACGGCGAGCCCTGTCCCGAGGCCATGGTCGAAAGCGCGCTGAACCACGCGCGTATCCTGGAAGACCAGGACTTCTTCGAGTTCAAGATCTCGGTCAAGGCGTCCGACGTGTTCCTGGCCGTTGCGGCCTATCAGGCGCTGGCCGAGGCCTGCGACTATCCGCTGCACATCGGCATCACCGAGGCGGGCGGCCTGCGCACCGGTACGGTGAAGAGCTCCATCGGCCTCGGCATGCTGCTGTGGTCCGGCATCGGCGACACCATCCGCGTGTCGCTGTCGGCCGACCCGGTGGAGGAAATCAAGGTCGGCTTCGACATGCTGAAGACGCTGGGCCTGCGGCACCGCGGCGTCAACGTGATCTCTTGCCCCTCCTGCGCGCGCCAGCAGTTCGAGGTGATCGAGACCGTGAAGGTGCTCGAGGAACGGCTAGCCCATATCACCACGCCGCTGACCGTCTCGGTGATCGGCTGTGTCGTCAACGGCCCGGGCGAGGCCCTGATGACCGATATCGGCCTGACCGGCGGCGGCAAGGGCACGCATCAGATCTACATCGCCGGCCAGCCCCACCACCGCCTGCAGGACCAGAGCATCGTCGACCATCTGGTCGGGCTGGTGGAAGAGAAGGCTGCGGCGATCGAAGCGGCAAAGGCGGCCGAAGAGGCCCAGCACGCCGACGCGGCGGAGTAACGGCTGCCGGTAGGTCGGCGTCAAGCGAAGCGCGACCCGACAGGCGGTGGCTGCGTCGGGTTTCGGCTTAGCCTCAATGCCGACTTACGGGAGCGCACAGCGCTTACCGAAGCGCAACGCCCCCACTTGTCACGATGAAGTCGATCACCCGGTCCAGACCCTCGCCCGTTTTCAGGTTGGTGAAGACGTAAGGGCGGTCGCCGCGCATGCGACGCGTGTCCGCGTCCATGACGGCCAAGTCGGCGCCGACGGCCGGCGCCAGGTCGATCTTGTTGATCACCAATAGGTCCGAGCGCGTGATGCCGGGGCCACCCTTGCGGGGGATCTTCTCACCCGCCGCCACGTCGATCACATAGACCGTCAGATCCGCAAGCTCGGGACTGAACGTGGCGGCCAAGTTGTCGCCGCCGCTTTCGATCAGGGCGATCGCGGCGCTTGGAAAGCGCGTGCGCATCTCGTCCAGCGCCGCCAGATTGATCGACGCGTCTTCCCGGATCGCGGTGTGCGGGCAGCCGCCGGTTTCCACCCCCATGATGCGGTCCGCCGGCAGCGCGCCGGCGCGCGTCAGGATCTGCTGGTCTTCCTTCGTGTAGATGTCGTTGGTGACGACGAACATGTCGATACGGTCGCGCAGGCGCTTGCACAGCGCTTCCGCCAGCGCCGTCTTGCCGGAACCGACCGGGCCACCAATGCCGACCCTGAGCGGGCCATGGGAGGTCTCGGGTCGCACCGTCATGAGCGGAACAGGCGCGTGTACTGGGTTTCGTGAAGCATGGCACAGATGTCCACCATGACCGTGGCGTTCGCCGGTTCCGGCTCTTCCCGCTCCAGGCTGCGGGTTGCGGCCTCCGCGACCACCGGTTCCAGGGCAGCCGTGACGCGCTGCCCGTCCGTCTGCCCCAGCGGGATCAACCGGACGCCAGCAGAAACCAGGTTGGCGGCAAACGCATTCAGGTAGAGCGCCACAAGCGCTTCCATCGGGATGCCATGCGCTGCACCCGCGATCCCGGTCGCGACCGGCAGCGTGGCGGGAAGCTCGGCCCGTGTGAGCGTGTCGGCCGCCCAGTCTAGCCCTGGCGCTGGCCATACGGCCCGCACTGTCGCGAAGAAAGCCATCCCCTGCGAGCGGGCCTCCAGCGACAGCTCCGCGGCGCCCGCAAGAGCCATCCCCAGTTCCGCCGCCTCCATCAGGCGCTCCGAGTTTCGGTTCCGCGCGGACTCGAACGCGTCGATCAAGAGCCAGGCGTCCGAGCGTCCGGCACCATAACGCAGGATGCCGGCAAGCCAGGCCTCCAGGCCGTCGGCATCCGTCACCAGGCTGTCCGCAACCGCCGTCTCCAGCCCATGGGAATAGCTGAACGCCCCGGTCGGAAAGGCCGGCGAGAGCCAGGACTGCAGCCGCAGCAGGGCTTCAGTGTTGGTCAGCATGCCCTGCCTCTGCGTGATGGCCGTGGCTGGCCCCATAGGCACCACCTTCCGGCTGAAACGGCGCCTCGATCTCTGTAACGACGGCGCCAAGGCCACGCAGCATGTCGGCGATGACCGGATCGGGACGGATCAGCAGCCGGTCGTTCCCGATATCGCAAGCCAGATGACGGTTGCCGAGATGCCAGGCAAGGCGCATGAGATGGCGTGTGTCGCGGCCACGCACATCCAGCACCCGCTCAGGCGCTGCCTTCACGGCGACCCACCCGCCAGCCTGGAGCCTGAGCCCATCGCCCTCGGACAGTGCCGCCGCCTTCTCCAGATCGAGCAGGACGGCGGCGCCGCGATCGGTCGTCAGCCGGATCCGCCGGCGGTGGCGCAAGTCGAAGGGAAGAGTGACGCTGTCCAACGCCTGATCCGGCGGCCAGTCGCCATGCCGGGCGACGGCAACCGCGCGATCGAGAAGGGCGGAGTCATCCATGGACTTGGCCGTTCAATAGAGGAAGTACCGCTGCGCCATGGGTAGACTCTCAGCCGGCTCGCAAGTCAACAGCGCACCGTCCGCACGGACCTCATAGGTCTCCGGATCCACCTCGATCTCTGGCGTCAGGCTGTTGTGGACCATTGCGGCCTTTGAGATGCCGGCGCGCGTGTTGCTGATGGCCACAAGCGGCCGCGACAGCCCATAGGCCCGGGCGATGTCTGACTCCATTGACGCCCGGCTGACGAACGTCACTGCGCTTTCGGTCAGCGAGCGGCCGAAGGCGCCGAACATCGGGCGGTAGTGCTCCGGCTGCGGGGTCGGGATCGAAGCGTTGGGATCGCCCATGACCGCTGCGGCGATGGTGCCGCATTTCAGCACCATGTCGGGCTTCACGCCGAAAAACGCCGGCCGCCACAACACCAAGTCGGCCAGCTTGCCGACCTCCACGGAGCCGACATGGTCGGCAATGCCGTGGGCGATGGCGGGGTTGATCGTGTATTTGGCGACATAGCGCTTGGCCCGCAGGTTGTCGTTGTCGCCGGTCTCGCCGGGCAGCGACCCGCGCTGCTTCTTCATCTTGTCGGCCGTCTGCCAGGTGCGGATCACCACCTCGCCGACACGGCCCATCGCCTGGCTGTCCGACGCGATGATCGAGAACGCGCCCATGTCGTGCAGGATATCTTCCGCCGCGATGGTCTCGCGCCGGATCCGGCTTTCGGCAAACGCCACGTCTTCGGGGATCGACTTGTCCAGGTGATGGCACACCATCAGCATGTCGAGGTGTTCGTCGAGCGTGTTGACGGTGAACGGCCGCGTCGGATTGGTCGACGACGGGATCACGTTGGCCAGCCCGCACACCTTGATGATGTCCGGCGCATGGCCGCCGCCCGCACCTTCGGTGTGGAAAGCGTGGATTGTGCGGCCGGCGAAGGCCGCCACCGTGTTCTCGACGAACCCGCTTTCGTTCAGCGTATCGGTGTGGATCAGTACCTGAACGTCGTAGGCATCGGCGACGCCGAGGCAGCAATCGATGGCCGCAGGCGTCGTCCCCCAGTCTTCGTGCAGCTTCAGCCCGCAGGCACCGGCGCGTACCTGCGCCTCCAGTTCTGCAGGTAGGCTGGCATTGCCCTTGCCGAAGAAGCCGAGATTCATCGGGAACGCCTCGGCTGCCTGGATCATGCGGGCGATGTGCCAGGCGCCGGGTGTGCAGGTCGTGGCGTTGGTGCCGGTGGCCGGGCCGGTACCGCCGCCCATCATCGTCGTGATGCCGCTCATCAACGCATCGTCGATCTGCTGCGGGCAGATGAAGTGGATGTGCACGTCCAGCCCGCCCGCGGTGACGATCTTGCCTTCGCCCGCGATCGCCTCGGTTCCGGGTCCAATGACGATATCCACACCGGGTTGGACGTCGGGGTTTCCCGCCTTGCCGATGCCGACGATGCGCCCGTCCTTCAGCCCGATATCGGCCTTCACGATGCCCCAGTGGTCGAGGATCAGCGCGTTGGTGATCACGGTATCGACGGCACCGTCGGCGCGGCTGGTCTGCGACTGGCCCATGCCGTCGCGGATCACCTTGCCGCCGCCGAACTTCACCTCTTCGCCATAGACGGTGCGGTCCTGCTCCACCTCGATCACCAGATCGGTGTCGGCCAGGCGCACGCGGTCGCCGACGGTGGGGCCGAACATGTCGGCATAGGCCGCACGCGGCATGCGGTAGGGCATGTGGCGTTACTCCTTCCCGTCGGCGTCGAGGGCGCCCATTACGGCGCCATTAAAGCCGTAGACGCGGCACGCGCCAGCGTAGGCCACCAGCGAGACTTCGCGCGTCTGTCCCGGCTCGAACCGGATGGCTGTGCCCGCGGGGATGTCCAGACGGTGGCCGCGAGCGGCCTTGCGGTCGAAGGCGAGACCAACGTTGGTCTCTGCGAAGTGGTAGTGGGAACCAACCTGGATCGGCCGGTCGCCGGTATTGGTGACGGTGAGCGTGGTGGCCTCCCGTCCCTCGTTCAGAACGATGTCGCCGGCGGCCGGCAGGATTTCGCCAGGGATCATGTGCGTGCCCTCACCGGATCGGGTTGTGGACGGTGACCAGCTTGGTCCCGTCGGGGAAGGTTGCCTCGACCTGCACCTCGGCCACCATCTCGGGGATGCCGTCCATCACCTGGTCGCGGGTCAGCACTTGGGCACCGGCGGCCATCAGGTCGGCCACATTGCGGCCGTCGCGGGCGCCTTCGAGGACGAAATCGGTGATCAGCGCCACCGCTTCGGGATGGTTCAGCTTCACCCCGCGTTCCAGCCGCCGCCGTGCCACCATGGCTGCCATGGCGACCAACAGCTTGTCTTTTTCTCGCGGTGTCAGGTTCACCGTCCGCTCTCCTCGATCGCCATCCGCATCAGATTGTCCAAAGGACCGGCATAGTCGCCGGTCGTCTCAGTGTCGCAGCGCGAAGCCATGACCAGCAGCGTCCGAATGCGCGCCGCACGACCGCCGGGTCGGACCCAAGCATCCGGATCAGCAGGACCCCCGGCCAAGCCGTGGCGGCCGACCGCAGGTCGGCGCCGCCCGTTTCCGTCAAGATCGCGCGTGCCGGTTCCAGCCAGGTGTCCGCCGACGGTGCGGCGTGAACGACCGTCGCCAGCGCACGGCCACCACCCAGACCGGCCGGGTGGTCCAGAACTGCGCCAATGTCATCGTCCAACGTGAGAGCGTCGGCCCATACCAGCCGGCGATCGACGGTGAGGCGCCAATGATCGCGCAGCAGGCCTGAGCGCATGACCTCGCCCATGCCAAGACGGCCGAACACCAACACTTCACCGGCCAGCAGACGCCCGCCGGCAGCGACGTCGACCGTTGTTCGCCGATTGAGGCGGGCGCCGTCGAAAAGGATCGTGCCCTGGGGCAGCCACTCCAGCGTGGCGCTGTCCTCCACGGCCATGCCGACGGCAACACGGGTTTCCGCGCCGGTGGATCGATAGACCTTCTCTGCCGCCTGCCCGCACACCAGCGCGTCGCCGCCGCCCTCTACGACCACCGACACTTCGTGGATGTCCCCGCCGACCATGCCGCCGGACAGATTGGCCAGTACGGCCGTAAGCGGTTCGCCGGCGGCCGGCTTTGGCAGCAGCACGCGCAATGGCTGGCGCTGGTAAAGGTGCTGAACCCGCGCGCGCTCGTCCCGGCGGTCGACGATCAGTTCAATCGCACCTTCGGCCCTGCCGATCGGCCCGTCATTGGCCGCAGCGGGCGGTGCGGATGCGCTCCGCAATCGATTGGCCAGGGTGCCATCCATGGTCACACGGTCAGGTGCCGGCGCACCTCGGCCTCCTGCATCGTCTCGCGCGCGCCGGCCAGGACAACCTCGCCGCGGTCCATAACGGCATAGGTATCGGCGAGATCGCGTGCAAACTCGAAATACTGCTCCACCAGCAGCATCGCCATTTCGCCCTTTGCGACCAGATGGCGGATTACCTGCTCGATCTCCTTGATGATGGAGGGCTGAATGCCCTCCGTTGGCTCGTCCAGGATCAGCAGACGCGGGCGCGTGACCAGTGCCCGGGCGATCGCAAGCTGCTGCTGCTGACCGCCCGACAGGTCGCCACCACGCCGTCTAAGCATCTTCTTCAGTACGGGAAACAGCTCGAAGATCTCTTCCGGCAGCGATCGGGCCGCACGGGGCAGGGCGGCAAAGCCCGTCTTCAGGTTCTCTTCCACGGTCAGCAGCGGAAAGATCTCCCGCCCTTGTGGGACATAGGCGATGCCCCTCGCGGCCCGAGCATGGGTCGGCATGTGCGTGATGTCTGTACCGTCCAACGCGATGGCACCACCGCGGATCGGCTGCAGACCCAGGATCGCCTTCAACAGGCTTGTCTTGCCGACGCCGTTGCGGCCCAGAACGCAGGTCACGGCTCCGGCCCGCGCCTCGATGCCGACACCGCGGAGCGCATGGCTGGCGCCGTAGTAGAGATGGATGTCGTCCACACGCAGCATTGCTTAGCGGCCCAAATACACCTCGATCACCTTCTCGTCGTTCTGCACATGATCGAGGCTTCCTTCTGCCAGAACGGAGCCCTCGTGCAGCACCGTCACCTTGACGTCCAGTGCGCGCACGAAGGCCATGTCGTGTTCCACGACGACGACGGAATGCTTGCCGGCGATCTGGCGCAGGAGCTCCGATGTCTGCTCCGTCTCAGCGTCGGTCATGCCGGCAACGGGTTCGTCCAGGAACAGCAGCTCCGGTTCCTGGATCAGCAGCATGCCGATCTCCAGCCACTGCTTCTGGCCGTGCGAGAGCGTGCCGGCCATGGCCTGGCGCTGGCCGGTCAGGCCGATGGTCGTCAGAACCTCGTCGATGCGGTCGGCGCGTTCCGGCGTGAGGCGGAAGAACAGGCTGGCGAATGGCCCCCGTTTGGACTTCAAGGCCAGTTCCAGGTTCTCCATGACCGTATGGTTCTCGAACACGGTCGGCTTCTGGAACTTCCGGCCGATGCCAAGATTGGCAATGGCGGCTTCGTCCAGGCGCGTCAGGTCGTGGACCTGCTTGAAGTAGACTTGACCGCTATCGGGGCGCGTCTTGCCGGTGACGACGTCCATCATCGTCGTCTTGCCGGCCCCATTTGGGCCGATCACGGCATACATCTCGCCGGTCCTGACCGTGTAGCTGAGGTTGTTCAGCGCCTTGAAGCCGTCGAAGCTGACCGTTACGCCGTCGACGTATAGGACGATGCCCTGTTCCGCGGCGATCGCTTCGGGCAGGCCGACATTCATTCCGCGGCTCCCCCTTCGGATGCGGGAACCGCAGGGCGAGCGCGCTTTCGCAGCCCGAAGCCGCGTCGTCCCTGCCACCATTGGGACAGGGTGCCGACGATGCCCTTGGGTAGCAGCAGCGTCACGGCGATGAACAGGCCACCGAGCAGGAAGAGCCAGATTTCCGGCGCGGCGCCAGTGAAATAGGTCTTGCCATAGTTCACCAGAACGCCGCCCAGGGCCGCACCATAGAGCGTGCCGCGGCCGCCGACGGCGACCCACACGATGATTTCGATGGAGTTGGCCGGCGAGAACTCCCCGGGGTTGATGATGCCGACCTGGGGGACGTAGAGCGCGCCTGCGACGCCCGCCATCATGGCAGAGACGGTCCAGACCAGAAGCTTGTACATCTCCACGCGATAGCCGAGGAAGCGCGTGCGGCTCTCACCGTCACGGATCGCCATCAACACGCGCCCGAACTTCGACGTCACCATCAGCCGGCAGATCAGATAGCCGCCGGCGAGCGCAATTGCGCTGGCCACGAACAGGGCGGCGCGGGTGCCGTCGGCCTGCAGGTCGAAGCCCAGGATGTCCTTGAAGTCCGTCAGACCGTTGTTGCCGCCGAAGCCCATGTCGTTGCGGAAGAAGGCCAGCAACAGGGCATAGGTCATGGCCTGAGAGATGATGGAGAAATAGACGCCCGTGACGCGACTGCGGAAGGCAAGCCAGCCGAAGACGAAGGCAAGCGTGCCTGGCACCAGCAGCACCATCAGCGCGGCAAACGCGAAGCTGTCGAAGCCGTGCCAGTACCAGGGCAGCTGGTCCCAATCGAGGAACACCATGAAGTCGGGCAGGATCGGGTCGCCATAGACGCCGCGATCGCCGATCTGGCGCATCAGGTGCATGCCCATGGCATAGCCGCCGAGCGCGAAGAAGGCGCCGTGACCGAGGCTGAGAATGCCGCAATAGCCCCACACCAGGTCGACGCTGACGGCCAGCAGGGCAAAGCAAAGATACTTGCCCCAGAGGCTGACCAGGTAGGTGGGCACGTGAAACGGCGAGTCTGGTGGCATCAGCAGGTTCAGCGCCGGCACGGCGATCGCAGCCGCCGCCAGGACGGAGAGCAGCACCATGCCGCCGCGGTCCAGGCGCATCAGCAGCGGCACGTAGCCTGACGGGCGGCTGGCGGCGGTCATGCTCATGCCTCCACCGCCCGGCCCTTCAGGGCAAACAGCCCCCGCGGCCGTTTCTGGATGAATAGGATGATGGCGACCAGCACCAGGATCTTGCCCAGCACCGCGCCGGCATAAGGTTCCAGCAGCTTGTTGGCGATGCCGAGCGAGAAGGCGCCTGCCAGCGTGCCCCAGAGATTGCCGACGCCGCCAAAGACGACGACCAGGAAGCTGTCGATGATGTAGGACTGGCCGAGATTGGGACTGACATTGTCGATTTGGCTGAGCGCCACGCCGGCCATGCCGGCGATGCCGGAGCCGAGGCCGAAGGTCAGCGCGTCGACCCGGCCGGTGCGGATGCCCATGGCCTTTGCCATCTGCCGGTTCTGCGTGACCGCGCGCATCTGCAGGCCCAGCGGCGTGCGCCTCAACACCATAATCAGGCCGGCGAAGACAATCAGGCAGAAGAGGATGATGTAGAGGCGATTGTAGGTCAGCGTGATGCCGGCCGTGGTCTCGATCGCGCCCTGCATCCACGACGGCGCTCCGACCTCACGGTTGGTCGGTCCGAACACGGTACGCACCAGCTGCTGCAGGATCAGGCTGAGGCCCCAGGTCGCCAGCAACGTCTCAAGTGGCCGGCCGTAGAGGAAGCGAATGATCCCGCGTTCGATCGCCACACCGGCCGCGCCCGCCACCAGAAACGCGGCCGGGATGGCCACGAACAGCGAGAAGTCGAACAGGCCTGGCATGTAGTCGCGGAAGAGCTGCTGGACCACGAAGGTCGTGTACGCGCCCAGCATCACCATCTCGCCATGGGCCATGTTGATCACGCCCATCACGCCGAAGGTGATGGCGAGCCCGATCGCCGCGAGAAGAAGGACGGAGCCCAGGCTGATGCCCTGATAGATGTGCCCGGCGGTGCGCCACAGGGCCAGCCGCTGCTCGATGGCGTCCAGGGCCTCTGTCGCTGCGGCGCGAACGGCTTCGTCGGTCTCTGCGAAGGTGCCGTCCTGGTCCTGCACCAGCAGGGCGGCCAGCATGCTGCGGATGTCAGGGTCGGTGAAGCTGCTCAGAGCCTCAACCGCCTCCAGCCGCAGCACCGCATCTTCGCTGCCGAGCAGGATCGCCGCGCGGGCTTTTTCCATGGCCGCGCGGACCGCATCGTCGGCTTCTGCCGCCAACGCCTGTTCCAATGCGTCCAGGGCGCCTTCGTCCTGGCTGCGGAACACTGTCTCGGCGGCCTCAAGCCGTACGGCCGCGTCGGGGTTCATCAAGGTCATGGTGCCGAGGGCGGAGCGGATGATACCGCGCATGCGGTTGTTGGCGCGGATGCGGTCGACGTCGCGGGATCCGACGATGCCGGCCTCTTCCCCGGTCAGCACGTCGATCAGGCGCAGGCCCTCGGCGTCGTCTTCGCCGATGGCCACCAGCCCGTCTTCTTCGCGCAAGTAGAGCCTGCGGTCCGCCATCGCCTCCAGCATCGGTTGGACCCTGGGGTCGCCGGTGGCCGTGAGCGCGGCGATGGCCGCCGTCTTCTCAGCGAAATCGCCGGTCGCCAGCGTGGCCACCAGCTCAGCGAACTCCGCCTCCTGGGCAAGGCTCCGTGACGGTGCGGCGAGGACGCCCAGGACCAGGGCGAGCGCGAACGCCAACACCAGTGCACGGTTCACCCGAATGGGCATCAAAGACCCCTTACCGGTATCGATCTGGATTGCCGGCGCCCGGTGCGCCGACGGGTGGCGCACCGGGCATCCGAACGGGGATTACTGGAACCGCGGAGTTTCGCAGTTGCCGCAGACCCAGGGATAGGTCCAGTCGGCCGTCAGCACGGAGCTTTCGGGGATGAAGTCGCTCCAGGCGTCGCCGACGACGACGTCATCGGTTTCCCAGACCACGTCGAACTGCCCATCTTCGAGGATTTCGCCGATCAGCACCGGCTTGGACAGGTGATGGTTGGTGTTCATCACCGCGACGCCGCCCGTCAGGTTCGGCACCGTCTGGCCATACATGGCTTGGCGCACGGCGTCGACCTCGGTGGAACCGGCCTGCTCGACCGCCTGAACCCACATGTTGAAGCCGATATAGTGGGCCTCCATGGGATCGTTGGTGACGCGGGCATCGTCGCCGATGAAGTCGTGCCAGCCGGCAATGAACGCCTCGTTCTCCGGCGTGTCGACCGACATGAAGTAGTTCCAGGCGGCCAAGTGACCGACCAGCGGCTCGGTATCGAGGCCGGCCAGTTCCTCTTCTCCGACTGAGAACGCGACGACCGGGATGTCTTCGGCGGAGATGCCCTGGTTCGCCAGTTCTTTATAGAACGGCACGTTTGCATCGCCGTTGATGGTCGACACCACGGCCGTCGGCAGGCCCTGCGAGGCGAATTCCTGCACTTCGGCGACGATGGTCTGCCAGTCGGAATGACCGAACGGCGTATAGGTTTCCATGATGTCGTCGTCGCTGACGCCATTGGCGTTCAGGAAGGCCCGCAGGATGCGGTTAGTCGTGCGCGGATAGACATAGTCGGTGCCCAGCAGCACCCAGCGCTCCGCGCCGCCGCCTTCGTCGCTCATCAGGTATTCCACGGCCGGGATCGCCTGCTGGTTCGGCGCAGCCCCGGTGTAGAAGACGTTGCGGGAAGACTCTTCGCCCTCGTACTGCACCGGATAGAACAAGAGGCCGTTCAGCTCTTCGAACACCGGCAGAACGGACTTGCGGGAGACCGAGGTCCAGCAGCCGAATACCACGTCGACCTCTTCCTGCTCGATCAGCTCGCGCGCCTTTTCGGCGAACAGCGGCCAGTCGGATGCGGGATCGACTACAACGGCTTCCAGCGGACGGCCCAACAGACCGCCGGCTTCATTCTGCTCCTCGATCAGCATCAGCATGACGTCTTTCAACGTCGTCTCGCTGATCGCCATGGTTCCGGAAAGGGAATGCAAGATCCCGACCCGGATCGGATCGCCTTCCTGCGCGGTCGCAGCGGCCGAGCCAAGGGCAACACTGCCTGCAAGGGCCGCGGCGGCCCCCAACCGGGTGATGCGATCGAACAGATCCATCGAACGCCTCCTGTTTTTCGTAGCGGACGCCCACGCGGGTGCGTGCGCACCAACAGGCAAGGCAAGGGCCGTGCCAAGAATCCCGGAACGGGATCCTGACGGCGGAGTCAGCCGGAATCGTGCCGCTTTTGCTGCAATGCAGCACTGGAAAGCCACCTCAGCCGCATCAGCGTTCCCGTTTGGGAAACGATCTGCCTCAAACTTGGGCCAATTCTGCTCGATTGTTGTGCGGTGCGGTGGAGTTGCTCACAAAATAGGCGGCAGCTCCAATGCGCCACAGCGACGGCCCATGGTAGTCAACCGTCTAGCCCGTTCGCTGCAGATCGTATGGTTTCATCGGACGCCCCATCCCTGTGCATCAGAACGCACATCGCGGCGCCCAGTGGCATGAGCAGCAGAATTGCGGCGAATGCGAATGCGAGCAGTTCTTCGACCACCACCAGGATGTGCCATGTCAGGATCGAGATAGGGCCACCCATCTCCACGTTCGCATCGAACATTCTGGTCATTGCCGTCTCGATGCCAAGTTGAACCAGAGTGGTGACCACTGTCAGCCCAACCAGAAAGCCGAACAGTGGAAGATACGCCCTCGCTGGAACGGGGCGCAGGGGTGCCACATTGGCAAACTGCCAATGGGCCAAGATCGGCGCTGCGAGTCCGGCCAACGGCCAGACCCAGTAGGTTGACGTGGCAACTGTCCAGATGAGGCGGGTCCACGGATTGAGATTGCCGTCCGGTCCGACCTCGACGGCGTCAATCAGCAGCCCCAGCGCCCCGGCCTCTGCAGCCTTCAGCATGAACGCCACAATGAAGCCGACCGGTACCATCGCCACGGCGAACAGGATCGCCGGTCGCGGTGGCCTCCACGCTTGGCGCATCGGTGGAACGGTTGCGGTCAGCAACCAGTAGAATACATGGCCGACGAAGAGGGCCTCCGCTGCGAGATAGACAGCGGACTCAAGAGCCGCCCAGGTCAGCCCCGCGGTCTGTGGATACTGGAAGAGGAGCGGCTGGCCGCCCTCCATGAGCAGCGGGCGCCCGAGGAACGACCAGAACAGCAAGAGAGCACAGGGAATGGTCATTGCGACCAGACCTCTGGGCAGTAGACGCCAGGCCGTTCGGATCGCGGTGATGCCCATGGCTGTGTTCGCCTTACTCGCCGACACCATCCTCCTAGCCTGCAAATGCGCCGATCCCGCGGCGTTCATGCGCTGCTGGATCTGAACAAGCCCAGTCTTGCCGTCCTCGACGGGAATCAGGTCGCTGCAATCGTTGATGCTATTGTCCGGATGGAGCTGCGCTATGAAGGCTGGGCGCACGCGGGTCTCGTTGCGTCATGGCTTCCCGTCTGGCAGACCCGGAACCGTCGCAGCAAGACGATGGCCGTCGTGTCGGCAAGGCTGCGCCCGCAGTCACGCCAGTTGATCGAAGGCCGTTGGCAGCTGATCGAATCTGTCGAGCACAAGTTCCGCGCCAGCCTGTCGAAGCGAGGCTGCGTGTTCGGTTAGGCAGTGGGAGCCGCCGACGAACCCGAGGGCCCGCATGCCTGCCGCCTTGGCTGCCCGGACGCCGGCGACACTGTCTTCAACAACGACACAACGGTCGGGCGACGCGTTCAGCTGCCGTGCTGCGAACAGGAACAGGTCCGGTGCCGGCTTGCCGCGTTCGACCAGCACGGTGGAGAAGATGTGGGGATAGAAGACTTCAAAGAGCCCTGCCTGGATCAGGCCGAGGCACAGCGTCGCCGGTTTGCTGCTGGAGGCGACACAGCGACGCCAGGGGAACACCTGCAGGGTCTCACGGACGTAGGGGATGGCGTCCAGCCCGTTGCGGTAGCTGTCCAGCACGCGTTCCTCGACACGGTCATAGATATCGGCGGGCAGGGTTCTTCCCAGCCGACGCTCGACATCGGCATGCATGTCGGCGCCCGGAACGCCGGCATATCGGCGGATCAACTCGTCCGCCGTTATGGGGTAGCCGAGCCGGGTCAGCTCTTCAGCGTCAACTCTCGATGCGATCACTTCGCTGTCGATCAGGACGCCGTCACAGTCGAAGATGACGAGATCCGGAGTCACGGCGTCACGGCTCCGGTCGGCTGGGCCACATCTGCCGCCGAACCACTTGCCGCTCTGCCTGGCTCATATTCGATGCGGCGCCTGCCGTCCGGCGTCGGGTATTCCCGGGCGATCATCGCGGGCGGATTCAGCGGCGCGGTATGATGAACCGTGATGCCGGCCTCATCGGCCAGGATCACGTCATAGGTCGGCTCGCGCAGGCGGGCCATCAGCACCTCGTCGGCGGATTTAGTCAGCACGCTGCGGGGATGGCAGGTCATGGCGATGGTAGAGGCGCCGGCCTCGCTCTCCTCAAAGGGGTCGCCACGATGCGCCTGCACGCGCTGAGGCGGCGGCGACCATGACCGACCTGCCGACCGGACTCAAGCGGGCACTGACCGACGGGTTCCGTCAGGTTCAGGTGCGCGGTGAACGCGGAGATGCCTTGCCTCGGTTGACCAAGAAGATGCCGATGGCAACGAGCGTCACACCGGCGGCGTCCCATGCCGACAGTGGCTCGCTCAGCAGCACGAAGGCGAAGCCGACGCCGAAGATCGGGTTGAGGAAGTGGAAGGCGCTGGCGCCGGCCGTCGACACCCGCTTGACCAGGGTGAACCACAGCAGCGTCGCCAGGATCCCTGGAAAGAACACCTGATAGGTGAAGGCGAACACCACCTCGGTGGTGATGTGGAAGGCGGTGACGTCTTCGAAGGCGAGCGCCAGGGGAATGCAGCCCAGGCCGCCAACCAGCATCTGGCAGGCGACGACCATCAATAGCCCGGTCCCGAAATCGCCCCGCTTGATGGTCAGTGTCGCGACCGACAGGGCCATGACGCCCAGCACGGCGAGGCTGAGACCGACGGGGTCGATGCCGCCGGCCACCCTCGTGCCCATGATCCAGACGACACCACCGAAGCCCATTAGCAGGCCAACCGTCTTCACAGCGCCGACCCGCTCGGCGAACAGCGCGGATGCGAGCGCAGCGACAATCAGCGGCATGGCGCTAGCCACGATCGCCGCCAAGCCGGCCGGGATGGTCGTCATCGCGGTGAAGAACAGACCGAGATAGAAGGTGTTCTGGCAGAGGCCCAAGAGGATGATCGGCCGCCAGGCCGCCCAGCCGCGCGGGATCCTCTGGCCCAGCGAGAGCGCCAGGGCCCCGGCAATCATCGCTGCGATCAGGAACCGGACGGCCGAGATTGAGAAGGGCGGCGTATGCGCCACAAGGATCTTGGCGACGGAGAAGGCCGAGCTCCAGATCAGCGCAAAGACGACGCCGATCAGCAATGTCAGCCATAGCGCCGGCTGCACCGCCGCCGTCGGCAGAGCGCCGGGGCCGGGAGGATTGGCCGCGGCGGCGCCCTGAGCCGCGGTCTCGCACTGGGATGTCATGGCCTGCAGCCCATAGCGGCCCACCAGCCAAGCCGCGGGTGTGCGGCAGCGCTCTGCGGCGGGCAAAGCCTGTTAGAGGTAAGTGGGCCCGTGGCCGCGCACAAACGGAAATAGGGATAGGTGCCCGCGAAACACTTGTGCCAATCCGTCAAAACTGCCGAGCACCGGTGGCTGATCTCACGTTTCACCGTTCTGTCTTCCGACCGTCATCGGAACGCTATCCGCCGACCCCTAAAAGGTCGGGCATCAGAGCGATCGAACGAAGAGGTACCTCATGTTCCGCCGCGCCATAGCTACTTCCGCCATCCTTGCCGCCGCCATGCCCGCAACCGGGATTGCCCAGGACGTGGGCGACACTCAGACGATCGCCGGCATGGAATTCATCGGCGAAGTCTTTCTGCCCCATGGCCATCCCGTGGCCGGGACCCGCCTGCTGGGTCTGTCAGGCCTGGCAAGGCTCGGCGACACCGACACCTATCTGGCCATCTGCGACGACGTGGACGGCCCCGCGCGCTATTATACGCTGACCATCGACATCGCCGACGGCAGCCTGGACGAGGGCGATGTTGAGGTCACCGGGGTTACGCTGTTGAACGGGCCCAACGGGCCGATCGAAGCCGGCACCTTCGATCTTGAGGGCATCGCGCTGGACGCAGGGGCTGCGACCCTGCTGATTACGTCCGAGGGCCGCGGCGACGGGCCGGACGAGGCCCATGCGCCGTTCGTCTATCGCAACTCCCGCGCCGGCCAGTTCGTCGGCGAGGTTGTGCTGCCCGGCCGGTACGACCAGACGGTGACCGCGGGCCATGGCGTCTACAACAGCGGCGGTTTCGAATCCCTGGTGTACAGCCCGGACCATGCGACGCTGTGGATAGCGGCGGAAACCGCCCTTCAGCAGGACGGCCCGAAGCCGACGCTGGAGGACCCGAGCCATCTCAGGATCATGCAGTGGGACAGCCGCGACGGCGCCCATATGAGGCTCGCGGCAGAGTATGTGTATGAGCTGACGGACCGGGAAGGCTCCACCATTCTGACGTCCGACGAGGGCGGCGACCGCAGCATGGTCGACCTGCTGCCGGTCACCGACTCCGTGCTGCTGGCACTGGAGCGGGAGTGGATCGGCGGCGAGCCGCGCACCAACACCCGCCCGATCGCGCTTTATGAGATCGATTTTGCCGGCGCCGACAACGTCGCCGATGTCGAAGCGCTCTCCGGCTCTGAGACGATGGTCGAAAAGCGGTTGCTCTTGGATCTCGATACCCTGCGCGAGGCCGGTCACGTGGAGCGCGTAGGCAGCTTCGAATCCATGATCTTCGGCCCGACGCTGGACGACGGTCGTCGCACGCTGATCATGGTGGAAGACAACGACGACGGCGTCGACACCCAGATCATCGCCTTCGCGGTCGAGATGAAGTAGTCGCAGGATGGCTCTGGGCCCGGTCTGGCGAACCCCGGCCGGGCCACACCCGATCACTTGAGGTCGATGCCCCTCGCCGCCGCAAAGTCCATCGCCACCTCGCAGAAGGCGGCGATGGCCGGTACGCGGCGGTGCATCTTGCGGACCACCAGGTGTTCGTCGAACTCCAGCCGTACGCCTTCCGGATCGATGGGGACGTACGCCAGGCGCGTGTCGGGCGGACATTCGGATTCGGCAAAGACCGAGACGCCGATGCCGCGGGCCACAGCTTCCCGTATCGTCGCACGGCCGCTGATCTCAAGCCTTTCGCGCGGCACCACGGCGGCATCGGCCAGAGCGCGTTCCGTCAGCGACCGGGTCAGCGAGCCCTGCTCGCGCAGGATCACCGCTTCGTCCGCCAGGTCGGAAAGCGCCACGGACCGCCTGCCGGCGAAGGCGTGATCGGCGGGGACCACCAGCAGGATCGGATCGGTCACCAGCGGGGCGGCAAACAGGTCGCTGCCGGCGGGCGGTTCGACCGTGATGCCCACATCCGCGGCCCCCTCTCTCAACTCGGTCACGATCCGCCTCAGTGACGCAGTCCTGATGGACACTTCCACAAACGGATGCCGGCGGCGAAAGAGGGCGAGAAGCTCCACCGAAATGGCGGGCGCATCCGATACAAGTCTTAACTGTCCCCCGGAAAGAGCGCCGCGACGTTCCAACGCATCGTTCACCTCATCCGCCAGACGGATGAACCTTTCTGTCACCGTGAAGAGTTCGTGACCGGCGGCCGTCAACTCCAGCCGCCGGCCCCGTTTCACGAATAGACGGGTTCCATATCGCTGCTCAAGTGCCTTCAGATGTTGCGAGACCGTGGGTTGAGAGACGCCCATAAGGCGGGCGGCGCGGCCCACGCCCCCTTCGTCGACCACATGGAAGAACGCCCGAACCTGCGCGTAATTCATAGGTCTGGCCTATAGTGCAAAACGATAGAACATATTTGAACTATCAATCGAATTAACGCAACCGTTGCCCGCGCCGCATCGGGCGGCTTGATGCCAGCGGGGAGGCAACGATGGTCAAGCAGCTTGGGAACGTGGGTCTTGGTCAGGCGAGCGATTTCGGTGCGCCGGACATCGGCGGCGTCGATCCTTCCGTTTTGAGCTTCCCGGCCTTCGGGTCGGACCAGTCCGTCACCATCGTGCCGGGCGGGTCGGTCTCCGGGTCGACGATTTCCAGCTGGGCGCTGGGCCTCGACTTCTACATCCCACAGCCTTCAGGCAGTTTCACCTCGCTGCTGCAGACCGGCGACGGTGACGGCGAGGTGTTCCTGCGCGACAATGGCGACGGCACCGCCGGCATCGGCATTTCCGGCGTCTATGACGGCAGCATCGCTTACGACCAATGGGTCCGCCTGGTCGTTACGGTGACGGTGGAGAGCGGCGACACGGTCCTGCGCAAATACGTCGACGGATCGCTGGTGGGTGAGCAGAACCTGGGCCAGACCGCGCGCTGGGCGATCGATCCGGATACGGGCCTGCGGCTGTTCACGGACAATGACGGCGAGACGGCGCCGGGCCTGGTTTCGTCCGTCTTCTTCACGCAAGAGGTACCGACGCCGCCGGAAGTGTTGGGCATCCTCGCCACCGTGCCGACGCCGGATGCGGCCGGGTTCTTTCCGGCAGCCCCGTCGTTCTCTGCGCTGGAGATCGATTTCACCGGCGAGGACATCGCACCCCGCTATGGCGACGCGGCGGTGATCCTGGAAGGCAATGGCTATCGGACACCGGTCGATATCGGCGACAGCCGGATCGCCTTTGCCTCGCAGTTCGGCATCACCGGGCCCGGCGGTGAGGACGTGCCCGTGCTCGACTATGCCGCCTACAACCCTGCCGAAGGCATTCTGGTGTCGCTGCCGGGCGGGCAGGGCGATCTTTCGACCTACACGGCCGTGTGGGACATCCGGGTCGACGACGTGCCCTTCGGCTGGCACGCGCTCTTGCAGACCGACTCGTCGAATTCGGGCGACGGTGAGCTGTTCATCCGCGGTGATCGTGGCCTGGGCATCAACGGCGACTATGACGGCACCGTGCCGACGGACACGTGGAGCCGTATAGTCATCACCGTGGCGGACCAGGGCGACGGCACCGCGACCCTCTCGAAATACATCGACGGCGTCTTCCTCGACGCCCAGACCGTCAGCGCCGACCGGTTCACGCTGTCCGGCACCGACGGCTTCCTGATCCTGGCCGACGAGAGCAACGAGACCTCGACCGGATACCTCGCCCATTTCGGCCTCGCCACGCGGGCGCTGTCGCAGAGCGAAGTCGCGGCCCTGGGCACCGCGGACGGGAATGGCCCGTTCGATCCCCCGGCCGGCACCGGTGACGTGCTGCAGCTCGGCTTTGACGGCTATGCACCGGCTTCGGAATTCGGCTTTGCCGGCGTCGGGGTGACCGACGAGTCCTCGCTGATCGAGCCGGAGATCCCGGGGCCGATCAAGGACATGCTGGTGGCCACCGGCGATGACCCGGTGACCTTCAACCTTGAGGATGTGTTCGGCGCGGGCACGGGCAATTACGCCGTCACCGGCAGCAACGGCGAGGCCGTTGCGGCGGTGATCGAGAACGGCGTGCTGACGCTGAGCTTCGGCGAACTTGGCGTCTCGGACTTGACGATCACGGCGACGGACGGGCTGGGCCGCGAACTGACCGACGATGTCCGGGTGCGTGTGGCGGGCGAGGGCGCCTATACCATCGCCATCATGCCGGACACGCAGGACTACACGTCCAACGGGTCCATCACGCCCACCTTCGCCGCCATGACCCAGTGGATGGCGGACAATGCCGACAACAAGAAGATCGGCTTCGTCACCCATGTCGGCGACATCACGCAGACCGCGACCCCGGGCCAGTTCCAGATCGCGCTGGATGCCATGAACATCCTGCGCGACGCCGGCATCCCGTTCTCGGTGCTTCCGGGCAACCACGATATCGGCGACGGTGGGTCGGCCAATGTCCGGACAACAGGGCCCTACAACGACGCCTTCAGCCCCACCTACATGTCGGCGGACCCGACCTTCGCTGGCGTCTACGACCAGGAACCCGGCCGCTACGACAACAACTACCATCTCTGGGACGCGCCGGACGGCACCGGCTGGATCATCCTGAACCTGGAATTCGGCCCGCGCGACGACGTGATGCGCTGGGCGGACGACGTGCTGACCAAGCATGGCGACCGCAAGGCCATGGTGCTCACCCACTCCTACAGCAATTTCGACGGCCGCCACGACAGCCTGGGTGCACCGCTGAACGCCGAAGGGGCCGGCTACGACTACGGGCTGACGAACGACCCCCGGGGCACCTGGGACGGCGAGACCCTGTGGCGGGAAGCGCTGGCCAAGCACCCCAACGTGCTGTTCACCGCGGGTGGCCACATCTTCGGCGATGGGGCCGAGACGGTCATCTCGTACAACGACTTCGGCAACCCGGTCTTCCAGTTCCTGGTGAACTATCAGAACGGCGTGTCGAGCGAGGCCAACGGTGCCGGCGATCCGGCGCGCGGCGGCAATGGCGGCAATGGCGCGATCCGGCTGGTGACCATCGATCCGGCCAACGACGCCTTCTACACCGAGACCTATTTCACGGAGCTAGACGAGTACTTCACTGGCTTCCGCGACAAGGCGGAGCTGGATCGCGACGGCCTGACCGGCCCGTATGTCGGCCATGAAGAGGCGTACTTCAACGTCGAGGTCGGCGAGCGGTCGGCGGAGGCCATCGCCGATGCGGGCGACGACCAGGTGGTCAAGGCCGACGCTGGCGAGAAGACCGCAGAGGTCACGCTGTTCGCCGGCGACACCAACGACCCGCAGGGCGACATCACCGCCTATCGTTGGACCGATGAGGACGGCCGCCTGCTGGGCGAGGGCGAGACGGTGCAGGTCTCGCTCGGCGCCGGGGTCCATGACCTGACGCTGACGGTGGAGACGGCGCGGGGTGTGGAAAGCCGCGACGACATCCGCGTGATCGTGGAAACGGACGACACCTGGCTGGTCGACACCTTCAACGACGGCGACGCCGAAGGCTGGGGACCGCCGGAAGGGCAAGAGGTCTCTTTCACCCAGATCGGCACTGATCTCGGCTTCGCGTTGCCCGCGATCTCGGGCGCGGCGCAGATCCCGCTGACCTTGTCGTTCGATAGCCACTGGCGGCCCGAAGACTTTCAGACGGGCCAAGTGCTGGTGTCTTTCGACGGGGGCGAGCCGGCCGAACTGCTGCTGCTGGACGGCACCACGACCACCGACACCGACAACCGCAACATCCGCATCGATCTCGACTTCCTGGCGCCGGCTTCGGCCGAGACCGTGGAGGTATTCTGGCGGATGAGCGAGGCCGGCAACGACTGGTACTGGGCGATCGACAATGTCGAGCTGTCCGGCCCCGGCGGCAGCGTGCTGTTGGCGGAAGACTTCAACAGCCTTGCCGGCTCGCTGCAGCCGGCCGTTGACGAGAATATCGACATCCTCGGCTGGACGCAGACACCGCCGACCGACTGGACCATTGAGACGGATCCCAACACGCCGCCTGGAACCACGGAATGGCGGGGCTGGTCGTTCACCAACCTGGAATTCTGGACCTCTGCCGATGGCCAGGCCCGCGGCGAGTTCACGCGTGCCGACGGCGTGTTCGCCGTGGCCGATCCCGACGAATGGGACGACTTCAACGGCGGCTCGGAATCCGGCACCGACTATGATACGACGCTGGCCACGCCGGCCGTATCGCTGGTGCCCGTGGGCGGTGGAGGTTCGGGAGGCGAGGCCGCGGGCGTTCTGCGCGTGCCGGCGCTGTCGCCCAACCAGGGCCTGCTGGTGACGCCGGAGGCGGCCGGCACCTTCGACGAATACACGCTGATCTACGACATCTATGTCGCCGACGTGCAGGGCACCTGGACCAGCTTCTTCCAGACCGACATCACCAACAGTGGCGATGGGGAACTGTACCTGGCCAATGGCGGCAGCGGTTTCGGCGGTATCGGCATCTCCGGCGCCTATGACGGGCCGTTCACCTACGACGCCTGGAACCGGGTGGCGTTCACCGTCTCGCTCGACGGCGATGCGCAGGTCTTGAACAAGTACATCAACGGCGCGCTGGTCGGCACCCAGACGGTGGACAGCGACGTCACCGACGGTACGCGCTGGCGCATCGATGCGGACCAGGGCTTCCTGTTGTTCTCCGACAACGATGGCGAAACCAGCGAAGTGTTCGTCAACGCCTTCGCCTTCACGTCGGATGTGCTGTCGGATGCCGACATTCTGGCCTTGGGCGCCGCCGATGTGGACGGGCCGCTGGCCGAGCCGCAGGCGGCGGATGCCTTCCAGTTCAGCTTCGACGGCGCGCCGGATGCGCTGGATTTCGGGCAGGCGACGCTGGAGGAAATCCGCCTCGGCTCCGACACGGGCACGCCGTTCTTCGTGAAAGGCTCCGCCGCCTCGCGCGCACCGGGCGACGGGCTGGACGCGCCGGAAGGGGCCCTGTTCGACCAGTCGAATGGCGAGGGCAACCTGATCCTCTGGGAAGAGGGGGATTGGGCCGACCTTGTTCTGGAAGCGACCCTGAAGTCGCTCGACGACGACACCATGGGCGTGGCCTTCCGCTATCAGGATGCCGATAACCACTATCTGCTGACGCTCGACAGCCAGATGAACACGCGCAAGCTGGTGCGCGTGGAAGACGGAGAGGAGACCGTTCTGGCGGAAGAGGGCGGCGGCTATCGTTTCTATGACGAGATCGACCTGAAGCTCTCAATCGAGGGCGGCAAGATCGCCGTGTCGCTGGACGGTGTGCCGCTGTTCGGCGGCCGGGTCCTGGATCCCGCCCCGCTGGGGGCCGGCACTATCGGCCTCTACTCCTCCTTCCAGAAGAGCGCGATCTTCGACGACATCGTCGTCCGCGCACCAAAGCTGGACGCAGAGGCCGGGCTCGACCGGGTGTTGATCGACTTCGACGGCGACGGGGTCGAAACCGTGGGCCTCGACGGCAACCTCTCCACCGGAGCCGACGGCGCCGCGGCCGACTGGACAGGGCCTGCCGGGGATGCCGGCAGCGGCCTAGCCACCGATACCATGGCCTGGGCCGGCCGGAACGTGTTCGCGTTGAGCCTCGATGACGGCAGCCATTCGGACACCGACGAGGTTGTTGTCACCGTTGCGTCGGGTGACCGCCTGATCGCGGCCGACCAGTTCGAAGACGGCAACTACGACGGCTGGCGCATCGTCGACACGACGGAGATCGGCGGCCCCGCCGACTGGGCGGTGGTCGACGGCGCTCTGGTCGAACAGTCCGGCGCCTACAGCCGCGAGCTGAACTGGGCCGGTGCCTCCAACAGCGACCCATGGCAGCGGGGCTGGTCGCCCCATGGCGACGGTGTCGCGGCCTTGCACAAGGGCACCTATGCCCTGTGGGAGGGTGACGAGACGATCGACGACTATTCGATCGAAGCGGTCGTCCAGGTGCCCACGGCCGGCGGCGTCGGCTTCATGATGAATTGGGTGGACGAGGACAACTACTACAAGCTGGAGATCGATGCCTCGGCCAACCTGATCACGCTGGTGAAGGTGGTTGAGGGGTACGAGACCTATCTCGCCCGCGTACGCACCGTCTACACGCCCGACGACGAATTCCACCTGAAGGCCGAACGGGTGGACGGGAAGATGCAGGCCTGGATCGACGGCCACGAGATCTTCGCCTACGACCTGGAAGACCATGACCTGGGCGAAGGGGCTGCCGGCGTCTATGCCTGGGGCGCGGCCGGCGCCCGCTTCGACGATGTGGCGATCGTGGACCTGTCGACCCCCTTCGAAGATGCCGTACCCCCGCCGTCGGCGATCGCGCCGGAGATGCCGGACTGGTTCCTGGAGTTCGTCACCGTCAACGGGATCGATGACGATCTGCTGGATGCCGATGCGTGGCGCGATGACGGCCTGGGCACCCAGCTGAGGAAGATGGAAGCGTCCATCGAAGACATCGCCGCTGATTTCGGTGTGTGGCGGCCGCATTCGGCCGATGTCGTCTTGGGCCAGTACGAGTCGCACGGCTGGTGGCGGTCCTACATCGACTCCGGCCGGTCCGGGTTCGACCTGATCATCGGCGACGGTCCGGATGCGGACGAAGGCCGGGCGGACCGAGACCGGATCGACGGCTCCAAGTTCAACGGGGACGACGTGATCTTCGGCGACAACTGGGAGCGCTGGACCGACGCGGCCAACTCCGACATCGGCAAGAGCGACGTGATCACGGCCGACAGCGGTGATGACGTCGTCTTCGGCCAGGGCGGCAATGACCGGCTCTATGGCGAGCGGGGCGACGATCAGCTGTTCGGCGGCGGTGGCAGCGACCTGCTGGTCGGCGGCTGGGGCAACGACCTGATGTCGGGCGGCGACGGCAACGACTGGCTGCGGGCCGATCGGGGCAAGGATGTGCTGGAGGGCGGCGACGGCCTCGACAAGTTCGACTTCAGCCGGGACGGCGGCGTCGACGGCCACCATGTCATCACGGACTATTCTGCGGAAGACGGCGATCTGATCATCGTCGAGAAACGCTGGGGCTGGCGCTACGACAGCGTGGATGACCTAACCATCCAACAGGACGGGTTCGACACGGTCATCACGTTCGACCATCCCTGGGATACGGGCTCGGTGCGGTTGCAGAACTTCACGGACACAGACGCCATCCTGTTCGACTTCGGCGGCTGGTAAGGCGTCGACAGACTGCCCCCAATCGGATGTCGGGAACCGCAATCTGCGGGTCCCGTAAAGTCATAGAGTCTGTCCGCCCAACGGCGCGGACGGGAGCGTCGTCGCGAAATTGGAATAGATGAAGCGGCCGCCGCGCATGGTGCCGCGGACGCGCGGGACGGGGTTTCTATCGACCAAGGCGAAGTCTGCCCTGCAGCCGACGGCTACGGTGCCGCGGTCGTCAAGGCCAACGGCGTTCGCCGGATTGGCCGTCACCAGAGCAATCGCGTCGGGCAGCGACGCCAGACCCTCTTCAGCCAGAAACAGCGCGGCGCGCAGCAGCGCGGCCGGGTGATAATCGGACGCAAGAATATCGACGCCGCCATCGCGTAACGCGCTGCGGGCGCTCATGTTTCCGCTATTCGACTGGCCGCGCAACGCGTTCGGCGCGCCCATGACGGTGTGCATGCCGCGCCTGCGAGCCTCATGGGCGGCTTCTATCGTCACGGGAAACTCGCTGATGACGGCGCCCAGGCTCTGCATCAGCGCCACCTTCTCCGGCGTATCGTCATCGTGCGAGGCGATCGGGATGCCCTTCTGCCGGGCCAGCGCCGTCACCTCCGACACGATTTCCCACACGGAAGACCGCGCCTCCCGATCAAGTACCCTCTGCCGTGCGTGGGCGCGGGCCTCCTCCAGCGAGACGTTCCGCTTATGCGCGTGATAGCGCACGAAGTACTCCATGTCCCGGTACTGGCCCTGGCCCGGCGTATGATCGTTCAGCGAGACCAGGTCGACGGCATTCTCGGCCACCAGCTCCCGCAGAATGGGAATCGCCCGGTCATGGTTGACCTCGAAGCGCGCGTGAATGTGCAGATCCGTCGTCAGGGCCGCTTTCAGGTCGCCGATCACTGTGACAATGCGATGCGCGAAGTCTTCCGAGCGGACGTTATCCGAGGCGTGGCTGTGCTCAGCGAACGAGATCGCCGCGAACCCGGTGGTCACGCCACAGGCAGCATGCCGCTTGTCCAGTTCGACGACCCCCATGTCGATGGGGAAGACCGCGTGCGGCCGGGGTTGGATCTCCCGTTCGAGGGCGTCGCCGTGCAGGTCGATCAGGCCCGGCAGCAGCAGCATGCCGTTGCCGACCACCTGCGCTTCGGGCATGGGCCGATCGATGATTTCGGCGATCATGCCGTCCTCGACCCGGACGGACCCGCATGGCAGGACCTCGTGGCGAAGGACGACCTCGAAGTTACTGAGCCACATGCGCCCCCTCTCGCCGGTCCGTCGCCACGTTGCCATCCGCAGGTCCCTGTCGCGTGATGGCAAGCTGGACTAGGTGTTGCGTCTCTTCGGGTAGGGGGAACACGCCGATCATCGGCGCGCCGGCCGGCCTCACATCGTCAAACAGCTCGCTCTGCGAGATTTCTCGGCAGTCCAAGGCTTGCGGCGAGCACTTGGTGCCTGAGACCAGGTGCCGGCCTCAAGGCTAATCTTCAGCCGGTTAGACTGTTGCTCCGTTCTGAAGCCGGCTGTGCGCCCAGCGATGGAAGACCAGGGTCGGTGCATCCATTAACGGGGTGAAGGCGCCGCCGTCGAAGCCGGGTGACCGGCGGCCCTGCTGCATGCCTTCCACGGCGAAGATGTCCTCGGCGAACACCTGCTGCCAGGCTTCAAGATTGGCCGCCCGAGTGGCGGCATAGGCTGGATCCTCGGCCGCGTCGTCCACATAGGCGAGGAACAGCCTCTCCACCGTGCGGTCGGGCGCTCGCGGCTCCAGAACCAGGGCGAAAGCCTGATCGGCGTGGATCCCCAGGAGGACGTTTGGGAACAGCGCGATGTATTCGCCGACTCTCATCAGCGACGGCGGCACGGCCGGCACCGTCGGAAGCTGTCGGTTGGGGCCGCGGTCCAGGGAATAGACGCGCGTGCCCTGGCCGGCGAACCAGGCATCCGGTCCGTCCGCCGCGCCCTGGCGGGTGATGTTGTAGTGATCGCCCAGACGCGAGTACTGGTTCAGCCCGGGATGGACCATGGGCAGATGATAGGCCTCGCAATAGTTTTCCACGGCCAGCTTCCAGTTGGCCTGGATCTCCAGCTCCCACCGGCAATCGGCGCCGCCGACCGCGAAGCGATCAGGCGACCAAGCGGACCAGCGCTTGGCCAGCGGTGCCACGACGTCTTCGAATGGTGCTGCGGCCCCGTCGACGTTCACGAAGACCAGCCCGAACCACTCGGCCGAGCGCACCGGCAGAAGGCCCCAGCGGCTGCGGTCGAACCCGGCGATCTCATGGATCTTCTCGCCGCCGATATGGGGCGTGGCGCGGAGCCGACCATCCAGGTCGTAGGACCAGGCATGGTAGGGGCAGGTGATCCGGCCGCGGCCCTCGCACGGCTTGTCGGCCAGCCGCATGCCGCGATGGCGGCAGACATTGTGAAAGACGTTCAGAGCCCCGGCCTTGGTCCGGGTCATCAACAGCGGCAGCCCCATCAGCTCCCGGGGCACGATGTCGCCGGGCCGGGCCACCTCCGACACATGCCCAAGACAGGCCCAGCCGCGGACGAACAGGGCGTCGCGCTCTTCCACCCAAGCATCGGGATCCGTGTACCAGCGGTTGGCGAGGCCGTGATCCTCCGCCGTGGGGATAACCGGCGTCTGGTCATGAATCAGACGATCGAGGTTCATGGCCGTGGCTCCCGTCGCTGGGTTCGGTCGAATTCGGGCGCCGAACCTAAGATGAAGGCCCTAGCATGTTCGGCACTGGGGCACGCCGATGCAGGCGACACCAACCGTCGGAATTTCGTCACATGAGCGCCGCTGCTGGGCGTCCCGAGCGGTCCGGCGTGAACGCCGATTGACAGCCGATCCATTGGCGTGACACGCTCTCAGAAAATTGTGCACATATTGTACACGATCGAGGTTGGCCCATGGATCAAAGTGTGGAAGCGGCCGGTGCGGCACGAAGGGGCGGGCGCGGCGCGCGGCGCGCGCTACGGACTTCCCGCCGGGATCCGATGCTGCCGGCGCTCACCCGCGGGCTGCCCTTGGTGGAGCCCATGACGCAGGACCAGATCGAGCGCATCGACGCTGCGTCCATGGCGATCCTGGAAGAGGTCGGCGTCGTCTTCCGCGATCCGGTTGCGCTGGAAGACTGGAAGCGGGCCGGCGCGGATGTCCGCGGCGAGCGGGTGCATCTGGACCGCCGGATGGTGCGCGCTCTGATCGCGTCGATCCCGGCGGAGATCGTGCTGCACGCGCGCGACCCGGAGAAGACGCTGCCGATCGGCGGGCCACGCTCGATCTTCGTGCCCATGACCGGGGCCCCCTACCTGCGCGACCTGGAGGATGTGCGCCGCAATCCGACGCTCGACGATCTGGCGATGTTCCACAAGCTGGCGCATATGTCGCCAGCGCTGCACTCCTCGGCACACCACATCGTGGAGCCGATGGACCATCCGGTCGCGCACCGGCACCTGCGCATCACCTATTCCTCCATGAAGTATTCCGACAAGACCTTCATGGGCATGACGACCTCGGCCAAGAACGCCGAAGACGTGCTGGACATGTGCGCCATCCTGTTCGGCGCGGAGTTCCTCGAGACGCACGCTGTCGTCACCGGCAATTGCAACGGCAACTCGCCGCTGGTGTGGGATGCCGTGATGCTGGGCGCCATGCGCGCCTTCTGCCGCCGCAACCAGCCGGTGCTGTGCTCCCCCTTCGTGCTGGGTGGTGCCAATACGCCGGCCTCCACCGCGCCGGCCGTTGCCCAGCTGAACGCCGAGGCGCTGTCGGCACTCGCCTACACACAGGTCATCCGGCGGGGCTGCCCGGCGATCTACGGCCACTATCTGTCCACGGTGTCGATGCGCTCCGGCGCGCCGATGGCGGGCACGCCCGAGATCAGCCTGATGAACTTCATGATCGGGCAGATGGCGCGGTACTACGGCGTGCCCTGGCGCACCTCCAACACGCTGGGCGGATCGAAGATCTTCGATGCCCAGGCGGGGTATGAGAGTGCCACGACGCTGATGGCGGCCCTGATGTCCGGCGCGCACTACATCTGGCATTCGGCGGGCTGGAACGAAGCCGGCATGCACTGCTCCGTCGCCAAGTTCATGGTCGATGCCGAGCAGTGCGAGATGGGCTATCGCATGGCCGAAGGCATCCGCTGGGACGATTTCGACGAAGCGGTTGCGGCCGTGCGCGATATCGGCCCCGGCGGCCACTATTTGGGCCACCCCCACACGCAGGCCAATTTCGAGCGCGCCTTCTTCATGCCCAAGCTGTTCGACGACAGCGCGATCGAGCAGTGGGTGGCCGACGGATCGAAAGACACGGTCCAACGCGCGCTGGAACGCGCCCGTCAGCTGCTGTCGGAGTACGAGGAGCCGGCGCTCGACCCGGCCAAGGATGAGGAACTGCGCGCCTACATCGCCCGACGCGAACGCGAGATCCCGGCGGTCGATGAGCTCAACCAGGAGTACTGACAGCGGACGTCTTGGACCGCGCGGCTATGCATCGAAGAAGCGGGGCGGAGCCGCCGCGCGACGGCTCTGCCAGGTCTATCCTAATTCTTGTAGGGGCTATTCTGGATCTCAGGGTCTTTAACCCACTCATCCAGAGTCTTCTTGTCGATCCCGAGCTCATAGCTCAGATTATTGACGTCGATCATCACCTGGTCGAGCGCTTCTTGTACGGCCGTCACAAACCTTGTTACTTCCTCTTCGATCGTAAACTCTTCTCTTGCCTCGGCGGCGGAGACGGCGCCACTGACCATCTCTGCGTCGACGCTCGTGGGATCCATCATTTCGATCCATGCGTGCGTCTGCTTGAGTTTAACAAGATGCTTGTTCTTGTTTGCCTGGCTGCCTCGTTTATGCAAAAGCTCAAGCAACATCGCGCCGCGCCGCATTTTCTCTACACGTTTCTGTCTATCTGAAATGTGCTGCATAAATGTCTTATATCGGTTATTCAGAAGCATGACCCGTTTTGTGTGATTGTGATAGCCTTTGCCTGGCCGATTGAGAGTAATTGCAATCAATTCGTCGAGGTACTGGGCGAGCATATCGCCTTTCTGGTCAAGGTTGGCCTGACTGAAGTCACCGAGATCGAGGCTTTCAAACGTCATGGCAATGTCTCCCCTCGTATTCCAGGCGATGGGTCGCATTCGCCTAGTGAAGGAGGTCGTTGGCCGCCCTCCGAGTGCTTAGGAAGTAAAGGGTAGCGCGGCCGCCGGTTTCCCCAAAGCCCGATGTGCCGCCAGTTCGACCGACGTCGTCAGCTCACTGCTCGCGCCCCGCCCGCCAACGCATGGTCGCGTTGGCGCCGATCCATGCAAAGGGTTCGGGGGGCAGCCGGCGCGGCGGCGTGGCGGCCAGTAGCTCCGGGACGTGGGGCCAGTTGCCTTGCGCGGCGAGGCCGGCGCGCTGGACCGGCCCGGTGGAACATGCAAGATGACCGGCCGCCGAAGATCGAAGGTCGTACCATGTCGACATGCCCTGGAGGTTCCATGATCGGCCCGCGCCGCGCCGGCCCGGGGGTTGCGACGCGCCGGACGGACGGCGCCGCCGGCCGCGCATCGTGCAGCCGATCCCTGTGGCTCGGCTGTCCGGACAGGCGGATCGCGGTGTCCGCCCTGCTGGCCGTGGGCACGGCTGTCGTGCTCTGGCTGGTGCCGCACATCGCCGAGGCGCACGTCGTACAGGGAAGCACCAGCGGCTTTCGCACCGGTTTCGCGCACCCGCTGACCGGACCCGATCATTTCCTCGCGATGTTCGCGGTCGGCCTGTGGGGCGCCCAGATGGGCGGGCGACAGGTGTGGACACTGCCGGTCGCCTTTCCGCTGATCATGGTCGGCGGCGGCCTCCTCGGCATCCTGGGCATCCCGATCCCCGGCGTCGAGACCGGCATCGCGCTGTCGGTCGTGGCACTCGGGGTGGCGATCGCGCTTGCCTGGCATGCGCCGGAATGGGTCGCGCTGCTGCTGATCGGCATCTTTGCCGTGTTCCATGGCCACGCGCATGGCACGGAACTGCCCCGCGCCGCCGATCCCGCGGACTACGCGATCGGCTTCGTGGTCGCGACCGGCATGATCCACGTGGTCGGCATCGGCGTCGGGCTGGGGCTGAACAGGCCGCTCGGCGGTCGACTGACCCGCGGGCTCGGCGCGGTGATCGTGCTCGGCGGCGTCTATTTCCTGGTGACCTGACCCGGTGCAGCCAGTGCTGGCGAAATGCCGACCATGGGCCGGACCGGCACTCCTGTTGCTGGGCGCTGCCGCCGTCGTGGTGCTGACGGCGGTACCGGGGGTGGGCCAGGGCAAGCTCGAATGGTGGCTGGCATCGAGGGCCCTGACGCCGGAGCGCCTGCTGCCGCTGGTCGGGCTGGGCGTCGGCCTCGCGCTGGCCGGGCCGCGGCTGTGGATCGCGGGGCTGGCGGTGTTCGCCGCGGGCATCGCCGCCGGGTTTGCCGCGAAGGACCAGCTCCTCTCGCTTCTGGCCATGATCCCGGACGCGCCGATCCACAGCTACCGTATCGGCCCGATCGGCAGCATCGCCGCCGGGCTTGCGCTGGCGCCCGGCGCCAAGTTGCGCCCCTGGCTGCTGCCGGTCGCGGCCCTCGTCGTCGGTGCCGCACTGGCGCTGGCCATCGACCGGACCGATCCGACCGTCCACGACCCGACGATCCGGTGGACCGGTGCTCTGCTCGGCCTCTGGGTCACGGCCGGCATCGGCCTGACCGGACGGGCCTTCCGCCGGCCATGGGTCACGGTTGCCGGCCGCATCCTCGGCAGTTGGCTGATCGCCATCGGTGCGCTCTATGGCGGCGCGTCGCTGGCGCCCCGGCCCGAGCCCGAAACGGAGCCGGCGGAGTCCGAGCAGCGCACGGGGCCGGTCCCGCTCCCCGTCCCTGCGTTCCCCGACATCGACCACCCCCCCGCCGACCCCCTGCCGGGCATGCCCGACCGGAGGGACATGCCGTGAACGCGCGCGGCCGCGATCTGCGTCGCTTCGTCTTCCAGCTTGAGGGGCGGCTGATCAAGGGCGGCGATTGCTGTTGGCACGAGGCAGTCAATCCCGAGGAACGGGTTGCGAACGGTCTGCCTCCATTCCGGTTGACTGGGCTGGAAACCCGCGAGCGGTGGGTTCAGGAGTTGGAGCTGACATAATCTGAACGGTCGAACCGACTGCCTCGTGCCGATTTTGTTGATTTAAGCGGGGTTGCGGGCCACTGGCGCGCGTGATTCCGTTCTCCTCAGATAGGTCGAGGAGGACGGGGCATGATGGGCAGGCAGGCGGCGCCGGAGCGTCTGTTCTACGACTTCCGGCTCGACGACCACATCCCCGCCGATCATCTGCTCCGTCGGATCGACCGGTTCCTCGATCTCAAGGATGTGCGGGAGGAGCTGCGGCCCTTCTACAGCCAGATTGGCCGACCGTCGGTCGATCCCGAACTGATGATCCGGATGCTGATCGTCGGCTACTGCTTTGCCATCCGCTCCGAGCGGCGGCTCTGCGAGGAGGTCCACCTCAACCTTGCCTACCGTTGGTTCTGTGGTCTCGGTCTCGACGGCCGGGTGCCCGACCACTCGACGTTCTCGCGCAACCGCCACGGCCGCTTCCGCCAGAGCGATGCGCTACGGCGCGTGTTCGAGACCGTGGTCCGGCGCTGCATGGCCGAGGGGCTGGTCGGCGGCGAGGACTTCGCGGTCGATGCCAGCCTGATCCAGGCGGATGCCAACAAGCAGCGTTCGGTGCCGGGCCAGGAATGGGATCCCGCGGCGATCCCGGCCGATGCCCGGCGGGCCGTGCAGGAGTATCTGGCGACCCTGGATGACGCCGCCTTCGGCGCCGCCAGCCCGGTCAAGCCGAAGTTCGTGTCGCCCTCCGATCCCGCAGCCCAGTGGACCGGCGCGCTGCGCGGGCCGGCCTTCTTCGCCTACGCCACGAACTACCTGATCGACACCGACCACGCCGTCATCGTCGATGTCGAGGCGAGCCGGGCCATCCGCCAGGCCGAAGTCGGCGCGGCACGGACCATGATCGATCGGGCGATGGACCGCTTCGGGCTCTATCCTGCACGCCTCGCCGGCGACACCGCCTATGGCGCGGCCGAGATGCTCGGCTGGCTGGTCGAGGACCAGGGCATCGAGCCGCATATCCCGGTCATCGACAAGTCGGAGCGGGACGATGGCACCTTCTCCCGCAACGACTTCACCTACGACCACGGTCGCGATGTGTATGTCTGCCCCGCGGGCAAGGCGCTTTCGACGACCGGCCATGTATCGGCTGATGGCACCCTGCGCTACTTCGCCAACACATACGCCTGCGGCCCCTGTTCGCTGAAGCAGCGGTGCTGCCCCAAGACACCGCAACGCAAGGTGACCCGTTCGGTCCACGAAGGCGCCCGCGACATGGCCAGAGAGATCGCCAAGACCGAGGCCTATGCCACCGCCCGGCGGAACCGGAAGAAGGTCGAGATGCTGTTTGCGCACCTGAAGCGCATTCTCCGGCTCGGCCGGCTCCGCCTGCGCGGACCCGGCGGCGCCCACGACGAGTTCCTACTCGCCGCCACCGCCCAGAACCTCCGCAAGCTCGCGAAACTCAGACCACCGCCCGCCATGTCGACGATGCCAGCCTGAAAACCGAAAGGGTCCGCGACCCAGCCAAACGTTCCCTGAAACCGCCCAATCGACGGCGATCAACCTGGCGTCACGGCCGCTCCTCGGCGGCACTAGAGCCCTCGAAGGCTGGCACGGCGACTAAATCAACAAAATCTGCCAATTACTGCCGGTCGCCTTTGCGGATCGACATACTAGGGGCACAACCGTTGCGCAGATGCTTTTCTGGTTGCGTCCCAATAACCGCTGAGGCACCATCAACCTTGCCGACAATCATTGGGTGGGCAATTACTGGCCAAGAAGACCGCGGCGCAGGGCAAGATTAGAATCATCTGACAGAGATAATGCGGTTCGCCCATGAGTTACTCAAAGCACCTACGCGTTTTCATTGCTTCGCCTGGCGATGTTGCTGACGAGCGATCCATCGCACTCAAGACGGTAGGAGATCTGCCTTACGACGTCTTCTTCCGTGGCAAACTTACACTTGAAGCCGTCGCTTGGGACGTCATAGGTGGTCCTCCTATGGAAGCCAACCTTATACCACAGGAAGCCATCCGACGCGGCCTGCCATTACCGTCAGACTGCGACATCTTCCTTTCGGTTTTCTGGACGAGAATGGGTACGCCCGTCAGTATTGATGGGAAGTACTTCCTGTCGGGAACGCATTATGAATTCTGCGACGCTATGCGGGGGAATCGTCAGAATGGTCGGCCACGCGTCCTTGTCTACAAGCGTGACGACGTCCCTGCTCTCAAGCTAGATGATCCAGACCTCGATGAGAAGCGATCACAATTCGAGAGACTCAGAGAATTCTTCAGAGAATTCAAGGATCCTGAGACAGGAGAGCTGACTGGAGGCTATAAAATTTTTACAAAACCAGATGATTATAGAGTAATGTTGGAAAGTAATTTGCGATTTATAATTAAACAGTTACTTCAAGAAGATGAACAGAACGATAAAAGCGAACAAGTATTTGAGAATTGCACCTCTCTAAAGAGTAAGTTCGCCAAGGAGTATTCTGTTACTGCCACTGCAAGTGAGGAGTGGACAGGGTCGCCCTTCCCTGGACTACGAGCATTTGGAATCAAGGATGTGCCTATCTTTTTCGGCCGTGGACGGGAAACGGACCTCCTAGTGGCTCGCGTTCGAGAGAACGATTTCACTGCGGTGGTCGGCGCGAGCGGAAGTGGTAAGTCTTCATTGGTCGCTGCAGGCCTGATCCCGCGGCTGCTCTCAACATCGAAGATTGGTGGCATCCTCACCGTAACAACATCGCCAGACCTACTCGGAGCAGGCAATCCATTTGCGGCGCTGGCCGCAGCATTGCTCAAAGACGTACCAAAGTTCACGCGCAGGAATCTAGCGAGAGATCTTGAGAAAAGCCCGGAAACTCTTACAAACATTTTTCGTGAGCTACAAGACTCGGAATCCACTGTTTCTCTAATCCTGCTGTTCATTGACCAGTTTGAAGAAGTATTTTCCACAATTAGGCAAGCATATCGCGTGCCATTTATTAAGATGCTTGCTGACGTCTCTCAAGTTGAGGTGGCTCGTGTAGTTGTTACACTGCGTGGTGATTTCTATGGTGAGTGCCTCCACATTCCAGAGATGTCTCAGCTTCTTGAGCGAGGCACATTCCCAGTCACGGTGCCGCGCATCGTTGACCTTCACGACATGCTCGCACGGCCGGCCCGAAGAGCCGGGTTGAGCTTCGAGGAAGGCTTGATCCAACGGATTCTGGACGATACTGGCTCCGAGCCAGGTTCGCTCGCCTTGATGGCTTACACCTTGGACGAACTCTTTCACGCTTGCCAAGGAAATATCGTGTTGTCGCATGGAAAATATGAAGAACTTGGAGGTGTTCAAGGAGCCATTGGAAAACGTTCAGAAACAATATTTGGTGAACTTGACGAAGAGGCACAATCTGCATTACCAATCGTGTTCCGTGAACTTGTAGAAGTTGATGATCGGGGAACAGCTACTCGCCGTAGGGAGCCAGCACTTAGGGCGGAAAGTACTGACGCGGCAAGACGCTTTATCGAACGGATGACCGAGGCTCGGTTGCTGGTAAGGAGTCGTGGAGACGAAGACGCAGCATATATCGAGGTCGCCCACGAAGCACTTTTTCGAAGTTGGACAAGGCTGCAGATTTGGATCGAAGACACCAAAGATGAACTACGTTTACTCCGTCAGGTACGACTCGCCGCCCAAGAATGGGAGCGGAACGGCCGAGCCGCAGCCTATTTGTGGCCCCATGAGCGGCTTGTGCCAGTATACAGAATGAGGGGACACCTAAAAATCCAGTTAGACGAAATCACAACGGACTTTGTTGAGCCGGAGCTAGAGAGATTGAGCCAAGAAATGTCGGAGAGCTCAATAAAACGACACAGGAAGTTGGCGATAGTTGAGCGAATGGTTCAAATTGGAGGAAAAGAGGCGATTGATTCACTGATCAAGACATTGGATCCGGCCAACCCAGACAATTTCCGCATCCACGCTGTGAGGGCGCTTTCCAATCTAGGAGCAACGAAAGCGTTTGAGGAGATTGTCTCGATTCTTCAGCGTTCTTCTTCTGTGAAGCACAAATCGTCGATTATTAGTTCTTTAGGCATCCTGGGAGACAATAGAGCGATTCCCATTATTGCGGATGCCCTCAAATGGCGCGGACTACGGAGAGGTTACTTACATCGCTACTACTCAGAAGACCTGCAGCGAGCAGCCGCCGTAGCATTGGGTCGTATCGGAAATACTGAGGCTCTGCCGTATTTATTTCAAGTTATTGCTCGTGAACCTAGTCCGAAAATAGTTTCCGCAGCGGAAAGGGCAATACAAAGAATTGAAAAGCTCAATTCAAAATAGCGTACTGACTCCTACCTACAAAATTGCATATATTTGAGATCAAGTTTACTAAAGGAACACAATAGCCAACTTCTGATCCAGCAAGTCTCGAGGGTGAGATGGACCGTACAACGGACAAGAGACGTCGCCTGGATGGGTCAGATGCGAGTCATCCCCGGGGGTCAAGCTATTTGGCGGCTTCGGGTCACGAGCCGCGGAACGCCGACTGACCGCAGCTGAGGGGGCAGCCGCCAGTCGGTGCGAAGGATGCCCAACCGTCCCCAACGGGCCGGAAAGCGACAACGGCACGAACAACTTGGATGCTGGATCCGTCAGTAGCTGGTGACCGCGACAGGAACGGCGTCGTCCGTCGCGAGGGCATGGCCGACGATCCGGACGTCGACCACGTCCGGCTGCAGCTGCGCGGTCGCCCTTCGCGCCACCATCAGGTCGGCGGCGACGTTCCAGAGCAGGCATGCGGCGATGACGGTCAGGACGGCCTTGCCGTAGAGATCGATGCACATCGTCTTCCTCCCGGCCCCCGACAGCGACCGTAGGCGCGGTGGAAGACGCATGTCGAGACGATGGCACTGTCGGCGCCGCCGACATGGTGTCGCGGCCGACCGTCGTCATATTCTCTCTTCGTCAAAGGGTCTCAAGCCGCGAAACAGCAACTGACCGCAGCTGGATGGACGGCCGCCGATGTGCTGGGACCGTGCCCACGGAACCGCAACCGACTGCAGCGGGTCACCAGCAGCTCTGACCGCCAATTTGCAGACAAGTCTGGACATCACTGCGGGCCTACAGCTCGCGGCCGGCGCGCCATTCCTTCCAGCGCATGGTCGCGTTGGCGCCAATCCAGGCCAGCGGTTCCGGTGGCAGGCGGCGGGGTTCGGCGGCGGCTTGCAGCTCCGCCACATGGGGCGTGTTGCCCTGTGCCGCGAGGTCGGCCGCGCATATGCCGGCCAGTGTGCCCTTGGTGGTGCCCAGTCCGTTCTGGCAGCAGGCGGCGAAGAGGCCGTCTTCGACCTCGCCGAAGGCCGGCACGCCGTTCCAGGACAGGCACAGCCGCCCGCCCCAGCGGTATTCCATCGCGACCCCGCTCAGCATCGGGAACCGTGCCGCGAAGCTGGCATCGTGCGTCCGGGCGACATCGCCCAGCCGCTGTTCGGACACCTCCATGCCCGGATCGTAGGTGAAGCGGTTGCGCACCACGATGCGGTCGCCGCCGGTGCCGGAGACGCGCCGCACGCTTGAGCCCATGGGGTCGGACGGGGTGACACCCCAGGCCGGCGCGCCGCCCAGTGCTGCGACCTCCTCCGGCTTCAGCGCACGGGTCATCGACGCATAGGTGAAGACGTGCATCAGCCGCCGGGCGAAATAGCCGAAGCTCTCGGCATGCCCGTTGACGGCTAGGATGACCCGCGGCGCGGTCACGGCACCGACCGGCGTCACCGCCCGCCAGTCGGCCCCCGTGCGCTGCAGTTCCGTGACCGGGCTTTCCTCATGGATCGCAACCTTGGCCGCGAGGCCGGCGGCCACGCCGCGCACGAACATGGCCGGCTGCAGGATCGCAGCACCCGGCGTGAAGAGCCCGCCCTTGTAATAGGCCGTGCCCGTCAGCGCCCGCATCGCCGCTTCGTCCAGCGTCTCGTGCCGTTCGCCCAGCGCGTCGAGATGGCGGGCATAGGCTGCGTTGTGGCCAAGGCCCTTGTCGGTCGCCGCCGCGTTGATCTTGCCGCGCGGATCGAACGCCTCACGGGGCAGGGCGTATTCTTCGGCGGATTCGGCAGCGAACTCGATGGCGCTGCGGTTCTGCGCGATCTGGGTCCGGTCGTCGTCCAGCGACCCGCCATAGTCGTCGGAGTTCAGATTGTGCGGCAGATCGACCATGAAGCCGGAATTGCGCCCGGCCGGGCCCAGCCCAACGCGTGAGGCCTCCAGCAGCACGATCCGGTCCGATCCGCGCAGTTGGGTCAGCCGCCGCGCCGCCGCCAGACCGGCGAATCCCGCGCCGATGATCAGCCAGTCGGCCGTCGTGTCTTCGTCCAGCCGGCGCGCGGGCGGCGGCGGCTCAAGGATGGCGGCCCAGCCTGTCGGACCCGGGTCCTTGGGCAGCCGCGCGACCTTCGTCAATCCACGGCCTCCCCCGCGCGGTCGGCGAGGTCGACCCAGATCGTCTTCATTTCCGTGTACTGGTCATGGGCGTGCACGGAGTTGTCGCGCCCCCAGAAGCCGGATTGCTTGTAGCCGCCGAAAGGCGTGGTGATGTCGCCTTCGCCATAACAGTTGACGGTAACGGTGCCGGCGCGGATGGCGCGCGCTGCCCTCAGCGCCTGCTTGCCGTTTGCCGAGAAGACGGAGGCTGCGAGGCCATACGGCGTGTCGTTGGCGACGGCAATCGCCTCTTCGGTGGAGGCGACGGTGATCACCGAGAGCACGGGGCCGAACACCTCTTCCCGGCCCAGCGGGTCGGCCGGCTTGACGTCGTCGAAGACGGTGGGTGGGACGTAACCGTCCTTGCCCTCGCCGCCGACCACCAGAGATGCCGTAGCCCGGCCCGTCTCCAGATATCCGCAGACCTTGGCGAAGTGCTCGCCATCCACCAGCGCGCCAAGATGATTGGCGGGGTCCAGCGGATCGCCCGTGCGCCAGTCACGGATGCGCGCCAGCACGCGCTCCATCAGCGGCGCCTTGACGGTCTGGTGCACGATCAACCGGGAATTGGCCGAACAGTTCTCGCCCATGTTCCAGAAGGCCGCGTTGACGACGTGCTCGGCGACAAGGTCCAGGTCCTCGGCATCCTCCAGCACCAGGGCCGGGTTCTTGCCACCGCATTCCAGCGAGACCTTCTTCAGGTTGCTGTCCGCCGCATAGTGCAGGAACCGCCGGCCCGTCTCCGTCGACCCGGTGAACGAGACCATATCGACGTCCGGGTGGCGCCCCAGCGGCTCGCCGACGCTCGGGCCATCGCCGGTGACGACATTGAACACGCCCCGGGGGATGCCCGCCACCGCGGCCAGCTCGGCCACCCGCAAAGCCGTCAGCGAGGTCTGTTCGGCCGGCTTGACCACCACCGAGTTGCCGGCCGCCAATGCCGGGCCGATCTTCCAGGCGAGCATCAGCAAAGGGAAGTTCCAGGGCAGCACCAGGCCCACAACGCCGATCGGTTCGCGCACGATCATGGCGATCGCGTCTTCGCCCACCGGGGCCGTCTGGTCATAGATCTTGTCGACCGCTTCGGCGTGCCATTTCAGCGTGTTGATGGTCTCGGGCACATCGATCGTCACGCAGTCCCGGATCGGCTTGCCGGAATCCAGGCTTTCCATGACCGCCAGTTCGTGCCGGTTGCGCTCGATCAGCTTGGCCAGATGGATCAGGATCTGTTTGCGCTCGGCCGGATGCCGGCGCGACCAGCGACCGTCTTCGAATGCCTCCCGCGCCTTGGCGACGGCGAAGTCGACATCGTCACCGTCACAGGCGGCGACCTCCGCCAGCGTTGCCCCGGTTGCCGGATTAACGGTGGCGAAGGTGTCGCCCGACTGGGCTGCGCGAAAGGCGCCGTCGATGAACGCGGTTCGGGGCGGTGTCAGCCCGTCGGCGATGGCGGCGTATTCCTCCCGCGTCAGCAGATCCGACATCACTCAGCCTCCGCCTCGATCTTCGCAATGGCCGCGTCCATCACCTTCACGGTTTCGGCAAGCGCGCGCTTCTCTTCCTTGTTGAGCGGCTGCAGCGGCCGGCGCGGCGGGCCAACCGGAAGGCCGCGCAAGGCCAGCCCATGCTTGATGCACTGAACGAACTTGCCGCCCTGTTCCAGGACGCGCATGAGCGGCAGCATGGCCGACATGATGCGCCGGCCCTTGGCGAAATCGCCGTTCACGGCGCAGGCGCGCCAGAGCGCGATATGCGCGTCGGCCGCGAAGTTGGACCCGGCGCATACCCAGCTCCGCGCGCCCCAGGCGAAGAACTCCAGCGCCTGGTCGTCCATTCCGCAAGAGAGCTGGATATGCGGATAGTCCCGCGCCAGCAGGTGGACGCGGTTGATGTCGCCTGAGCTCTCTTTGATCGCACAGAAGTTGGGGCTGCGGCCGATGCGGTCGAGGTAGTCCTCGTCCATGGCCGCGGCCATGCGGCCCGGATAGTTGTAGAGCATGATCGGCAGATTGGCCGCGCGGTCGATGGCCAGTGCGTGCAGCGCATTCTCCCGCCCCGTCGGCTGGGCGTAGGGCGGGGTGGTGACCAGCAGCGCGTCGGCGCCCGCCGCTTTGGCCGCTTCGGCAAAGCCGATGGAGTCTTCGGTGCGCGTCGCCCCGGTGCCGACGATCAGGGGCAGCCTGTCCTTGATGACGTCCTTGGCGAGGCGCATCAGCGCCAGGCGTTCCTCAGCCGTCTGGGCGTAATACTCGCCGGTCGTCCCGGCGACGATCACGCCATGAATGTCGGCAGCGATCAGATGCTCGATGACTTCGGCGAACCTGTCCCGGTCAATGGAATGGTCGTCAGAATGGGGGGTGACGACGGGCGTATAGATGCCCTCGAAGCGCATGGCAGATCTCGTATACATTTCGTACACAATACTGCCGGTGCGTATTCGGCGCAAGCGCTGCGGCGTGACGTGACCGGAACCGGCAGTCAGGCGGACTCGTCCAGACTGATCGGCAGCGGGTCGGGGCGCACGAACAGCTCCATATGGTCGCGGGACAGCGACCAGTGCTCCAGCGTCAGGGCGACGACGCCGGCTTCGTCCCGAGCCTCGATCAGCGCGATGAACCGGTCGTGCTGGTCGGCCGCCTGCCGGATGCGGTCGGCCATGTCGTCGTTGTGGGCCCGCCAGAAGGTCTGGCCGATCCGCGCATGGTCGATCAGCAGGCGCTGCAGGCTGGGCATCAGGAACTGGTTGTCGGCCATCTCGCCGATGGTGAAGTGGAAGCCGTCATTCCAGAAGATCATGTCCTCCACACTGTCGGTCTCGACCGCCTGGCGAAAGGACTGCTGGACCTCACGCAGCCGGGCGATCTGCTCCGGCCGGGCGTTCTGCGCCGCCAGCCGCGCCACGGATGCATAGATCAGCGGTGCGGTCAGGAAGAAGTCCCGCATGGTCTTGTGGTTCATGGGCGAGACGAAGGTGCCGCGATTGTCGCGGATCTCAATGTAGCCTTCGCCGGCCAGCTGTCTGAACACGTCGCGCAGCGGAGTGCGGGAGATGCCGTATTCGGCGCTCAGCCTCGTCTCATCGAGACTGGTGCCCGGTTCCAGGTCCAGGGTCAGAATCTTGCGCTTCAGATCGGCATAGAGCCGGTCCTTGCTGTTACTCGCCATGCTCTCGTGCCCGGTTCCGCTTATGGGCCTGCGCCCGCACCGCGCCTCCGGCCATGACAGGGCGACCGGGTGGCGCGCCGGCCTGTCTACCGGCGATCACCAGGGCGCTGCAAGACGGGGGCGAAGAGGCGCGTGGCCGGCCCGGTCCATCCGGCCGGCCATGCACCCGTAAGGTCCGGAGACGGTCAGGCCGCTTCGATACTCAGCTCCTCACCGAAGATGTAGTTGGTGGGATGCATCGCAAAGCCTTGCACCCGACTATCGTAGAAGGTGAAGATGGAGCGCCAGAAGGGCTGCGTGATCGGGCCGTCTTCCTGGAACAGCGCTTCGATCTGGGCCATCACCTCGCGGCGCTGGTCGACATCCAGGATGCCTTCCGCCTCGGTCAGCAGCCGGTCGAACTCGGGGTTCGAATAGCTCGACTCGTTCCACGGAACGCCGGACCGGTAGGCGAGCCCCAGCGCCATGACGCCGAGCGGGCGATGGTACCAGATGGTATAGCCGAACGGCACCTTGTCCCAGACATCCCAGAATTGGGCGCCGGGCATGACGTCCATGTTGACCTGGATGTTGGCCTCGCGCCACTGCTCCACCATGGCTTGCACGGCGGAGACCTGCCACGACGGGTCGGTCGGGCAGGCGATGTTCAGCTCCAGCCCATCCGGGAATCCGGCCTCGGCCAACAGGCTCTTGGCCCGTTCCACGTCGCGCTCAAGGGCGGGCAGTTCGGCATACTCTGGGTGAACCGGGCAGACATGATGGTGCTCCGCCGGCACGCCGCGGCCGCGCAGCGCCAGATCGAGCGTCTTCTGCGGATCGACGGCGAGCTTCAGCGCCATGCGCACCCGCGGGTCGTCGAAAGGCGGCTCCGTGACCTTGCCGCGCACCACTGCCGTCTCGGCCGTGGTCACCTCGTACATCGTCAGATGCGGGAAGGCCTGCAGCGCGTCCAACTGGGTGACGTCGGCGATATACATGCCGTCCACCTGCTGGGACGCCATCGCCCCGATGGTGGCCGAAGCGTCGTCGCCCAGGTCGATGAACTGCAGTTCCTCAAGAAGGGGGCCGTCACCCCAATAGTCGCTGCGTGCCCTGAAGACGGACTTCACGCCCACCTGGTGCTCGACCAGTTCGAACGGCCCCGTGCCGTTGGAGCCGGCGCCGAAATTGCCGCCTTCCTCCGGGTCCAGGATCGGGAACGGGTAGTGGAACAGGTGCTCCGGCACCGCCAGCTGCGGCACCTTGGCGTTCAGGCGGACCGTGAAGTCGTCCACCTTCTCGATCGCATTGGCGTCCCACAGCCGCGTCGACATCACCGGGTTGCCGTCGTCGTCCGTCTCGCCGGTCTCGAATTCCTCAAGCATGTATCCCTGCATCAGCCCGATTACCGAAGATCCGGTCTCGGCATCCAGGACATGCTCGAAATTCCAGATGACGTCGTCCGCCACAAAATCGCGGCCGTTGTGCCATTTGACACCCTGGCGCAGATGCAAGGTCCAGGTCCGCAGATCGTCACTGGCCTCCCACCGGTCCAAGAGGTGTGGCCGGGTAACGTTGTCGTGGCCGGTTCGCGACAGGTACTGGCAGACCTGACGGGTGATGTTGCTCTGCTCCGCCCAGGCAAAGGTGTGCGGCGTCGCCACTTCCTTTACCCGCATGGCGATACGCAAAGTGCCACCGGGCGCCGCCTGTGCGCGGGCGGGCTGCACGAACGGCTGTCCCGTGACCTTGCCGACGAAGGCGTATGCCGCCGTCGCGGACAGTCCCAGAAGGGTCGAAGTTCGCAAAAACTCGCGGCGATCCAGCCGTCCTTCGGAAAGCTGCCGCTTCAGCTTGGGGATTGCGGGATGAATGTCTCGGTTCATTGAACGCCTCCCTTTGGCATTGTGTTGTGGGTTAAGGGGGTGACTTGGGCCCACCACGCGTAGCGCGCATGGACACTGCCGCTGCGATCGAAACGCCCAGAAGATCCGTTGACCGCAAGGCGGCAGGGTGACCGGGCATGGGAGATGCGGCGTGGCAGGTGGGGAACAAACGCCCTCAAGGCCATGGGCAGTCGTCCGTATACAATTCGTACACAACGATAATCTGCTTACGATCCCTAAGCAAGCATCTCAGGCGGCCTGATGCCGACGCCGGCGCACGAAAGGGGCGGCAATGCGTGCGGGTGTCTAAAGCGCCCGGCCGTCAAATGTCACTAGAGCGCCCGGTGGGCATCGGCACTGGTCTAGGCGGATGCGCCTTGAAACGCGCTCACCAGCGCATTGGCGCCGGCCTTGATGAAGGCGTGCTCCGAGCCCAGCAGGAAGAAGCTGGCGCCCTTCGCCTCCCACTGGACCGCCTCGGCCGGCGTCGGGGTGAACATGCCGATGGTGCGCCCTGCCTCGCGCGCTTTTGCGACGATCAGGTCGACGGCCTCCACCACCTCCGGCGCGTCCGGCGAGGTGGCACCGAGTGCCACGGTCAGGTCGATGCGGCCAAGGAAGAAGGCATCGACGCCGTCGACTGCCATGATCTCGTCGACCGCATCCAGCACCTCCTTATCCTCCAGCATCGCGATCACAACAGTCGTCGCGGCGCTGTCCTGGCGGTGTGCCGCGATGGACCGTCCACCAAACTCCGCTGCCCGGGTCGATCCCGCATAGCCGCGCCCGCCGGGCCCGAAATGAGCGGCTTTGGCCACGGCTTCGGCCTCGGCGGCACTGCGGATATGGGGCACGACAACTCCGGTGGCGCCGCTGTCCAGCGCCGACAGGATGGTGTCCGGCTGAGGGGAGGGCACACGCACCAGGTGCGGCATGTCGTGCAGCCGGAAGACCGCCACGCACTGGTCGATGGCCAAGCGGTCGAACGGGGCGTGTTCGGCGTCGATGCACACCGTATCCAGCGAAGTTCCGCTCAGGATCTCAGCCAGCATCGAAGACGGCGTCTTGAAGAACGTGCCGACGATACGGTCGCGCCGGCGCAGGCGTTGGCGGAAACTGGCGATGCGGTCCATACCGTGTTGATCCTTCATGGCGTTAGGGGAAGGGGGGCGCCCGTCGATCCGCGCTCGATCAGCCGTCCCGGCACCAGAACGGTGCTGGGCAGGGCCGTCGCACCGGTCTCGGCGGAGTCGAGCAGGCGCAAGGTTTCCGCGATCATGCGGTTGATCGGCTGGCGGAACGTTGTCAGATCGAAACTGGGCCAGGCCGCTGCCGCGATGTCGTCGAAGCCCACGACCCAGATGTCGTCGGGCACACCCAGGCCACCCACGCGGCGAATGCCGTCGAGCACCCCCAGTGCCATGATGTCGTTGGCCGCGAAGATGGCGTCGGGAGGCTGGTCCATTGCCAGCAGCTCTGCCGCGGCCTGCATGCCGCCATCGAAGGTGAACTGGCCTTCGACACGGATCGGGGCGGGCAGGGATGCTTCAAGGACGCCCGCGATGAAACCGCGTTCACGATGCAGGCTGGTCGACGCGCCGGGCAGGCCGGCGACGAAGGCCGGGCGCCGGCGCCCGCGCTGGGCGAAGAACTGGGCGATGGCGCGGCCGCCGGCCTCGTTATCGCAACACACGGCACTGACTTCGCCGCAGTCGAGCGTGCGGTTGAACAGGACGACCGGGACCGGTGCGTTGGCACAGGCCGCCTGCATCTTCGAACTGAGTGTCGCCGACGTGATCACCACGCCTTCGACGCCATAGCTGATCGCCTGCGGCAAGAGCGATTCCAGCGGCTCATCCTCCGCCGGCGTGAACAGCATCACCTGCTTGCCGCGGTCGGACAGCGCGCGCGCGAAGGTCTCGAGCACCGTCGGATAGAACGGATTGGTCACCTCGGTCATCAGCAGGGCGACCATGCCGGATCGCTGCGTGATCAGGCCCCGCGCCAAGGGGTTGGGGTGATAGCCCAGGCGGTCCGCGGCACTGAGAACGCGTGCCTTCGTCGCCTTGGCGATGCTCGCATTCGGCGTGAAGGCACGGGAGACCGCGCTGATCGAGACGCCGGCTGCGCGGGCCACATCGGCGGCGGTGAAGCGCTCGATCTTGGGCTTGCGGGGCACTTTGCGCTTGAAGTCAGTGGGCACGTCGGCTCCCGGGATCGGCGGGGCTGGGCGGCGAGCCGTTGGGTGTCGGCTTCACAGCTCCCGCGGGATGGGCTGCAGAGTGCCCATTCTTGAATTTGGATGCAAACGATCGTCATCTCCCTGTCGCCGTTCTTTGCCTCGGCGCCTAATGGCTGACGCATGCCCGTTCTGCCCAGCGGGTGCCGCGATCGAATAAAAATTCAATTACATGAATGAATTGCGGTCGATTGAGCCATTGCCCTTCCGGGCAGCGCAGGATCATGTCAGGGCGTTTGCACCAATGGAATTTCGCCTCTTTCGGGATTCTTGCTTGACTCAAATGCAAACGATTGCAATATCGCATCAAAGTCGGACCCGGGCGCGCTCCCTTGTGCCCAGCCGACGGCCAAGCAAACCGAGGGAGGTCACCCGATCCATGCTCAAATCCAGCTATCGTCTTGCCGCCGTTGCAGCCATCGCGCTGCCCGTGTTTGCCAGCGGCACCGCCGATGCGCAGACCCGGCTTGCCTTCGGCGCCACCAACGCCCAGTCCGCGCACTACGCCTACTTCGCAGCACTTGCGAACATCGTTTCGGAGCTGGAAGGGTATCAGGCTTCCGTCGTGGAAACCGGTGCGACCGTCGACAACTTGCGCCGCATGGAACGAGGGCAACTCGATATCGGACTGGTCACCACGTCCACCCTCTATCACGCCTATTACGGCGTGAAGTCGTTCGAGGGGGAGGCGGTCGAATCCCGGCTGCTCTGGGCCTATTCTCTGGCGCCCCAGAACGTGATCGTGCGCCGGGACTCGGGCATTACCGACATTTCCGAACTGGCGGGTGAGGCCTTCGGCCCCGGACAGCGCGGATCTTCGACCGAGGATACGTCGCTGCAGGTCATGAGCCTGTTCGGCATCGAGCCGGATTGGGTGCGCGGCACCAATGGCGAGCTGGCCGATGCCATCAAGGACGGGCGTGCAATCGGTTTCATCAAGTCCGCCGTCGGGACTGCCTTCGACGCGCTGACCACCGATATCGCGACCTTCACCCCTGTCCAGGTGCTGGGCATCAGCGACGAACAGCGCGCCCTGATCGAAGAGAACCTGCCGGAGCTCTCTCTGGTCGATATGCCGGGCGGGGAGATGGAGAACACCGGTCCCTATCAGACCTGGGGCTTCATGATCGCCGTGTCCGCACGCCCCGACATGGACGAGCAGACGGCCTATGACATCACCCGCGCGGTGATGGAGGACATGGAAGCCCAGCAGGCCGGCTTCCCGGCGATCGGCGACAACGACCTGATCCAGCTGACGCTGGACTACGCCACGACGCCGCTCCATCCCGGTGCCATCCGCTATTACGAGGAAGCCGGTTACACCGTTCCCGACCGCCTTCGCTAGGCCGCCCCCGCTAGCGGTTTAGCACCACGGGGACGGCGGCTCAGGGGCGCCGTCCCTCTCTTTTCTTGAATCTGCCGCGTCGCCCTCGTGCCGATGCGTGCTCGTGCAGGAGGTGGCTCCCGTGACCGACGCCACCGAGACACCGAAGACGCTCAGAGATCGTCTCGCCCTGATCCTGGCCGGCGGGCTTGGCCTCTTCGTCCTCTACACGTCCTTTTTCGGGGCCTTTGAGTCCCTGATCCAGCGATCGATCTTCGTTTCGGTCATCGGCGTTCTGGGCTTCGTCATGTTCCCGCTCGGCGCCGGGAAGCGATGGCGCCCGTTGGGTCTGGCGTTAGACGTCGTGATGGCCGCCGTGCTGGTCGCGGCTTGCGTCTACATCGTCGTCAACTTCAATCGCATCATGACCGAGCTGCCCTGGGCCCAGCCGCACGAAATGGCGCTGGGCGGGGCGGCGGTGCTGATCGTGCTGGAGCTGTCGCGCCGGGTCACCAAGAGCCTGCTGTTTCCGTGCATCGTGCTACTGTCGCTGGCCTATGCGCTGCTGGGCCACTGGATTCCCGGCGATTTCGGCCATCGCGGCTTCGATATCGGCTATCTGACGGAGGTGGTCTATCTGTCGGACCGTGGCCTGTGGGGGCTGCTGGTCAACGTCGCATCGACCACGCTGGCCGCCTTCGTCCTGTTCGGGGCCATGCTGCTGCACACTGGCGCTGGACAGACCTTCTATGATCTGTCGGCGCGGGCCGGCGGCAAGGCGACCGGCGGGGCTGCCAAGATCGCGACGATCGCCTCCGGTTTGTTCGGGTCGATCAACGGGTCGACCGTGGCGAACGTGGCGACCACGGGCAACTTCACCATCCCGCTGATGAAGCGGCTCAGATACCCCAACAGCTTCGCCGGCGCGGTCGAAGCCGTGGCCTCGACCGGCGGCCAGCTGGCGCCCCCGATCATGGGCACGGCCGCCTTCGTGATGGCCGAGCTTGTGAACATCAACTATTGGGAGATCGCGCTGGCCGCCGTGCTGCCGGCCTTCCTCTTCTATCTCAGCGTTCTGATGACCGTGCACCATGTCGCCAAGCGCAGGAGCTTGGGCCAGGTGGATGCCGAAGAGCTGCCGGATTGGCGCCAAGCGCTGAACTGGCATCGCATGGCGCCGATCATTGCTGCGATCCTGGGCCTGGCGCTGGGCATCGTGCAGGGGCGGTCGATCGCGCTCACCGCCTGCTACGGCATGATCGGCATGATGGGCACCAGCATCGCGGTGCAGTTGATCACTGGCCGAGGCTGGCGCGGCGCGGCCCAGATCCTCTGGCGGTCGCTGGTCGATGGCGGGCGGGGCGTGGTCACGGTGGGCGTGCTGCTGGTCGCGGCCCAGGTCTTCGTCGGCGTCTTGAACCTCACGGGCTTCGGCGTGGCTGCCACGACCATGATCCTGCAGGGGGCCGGCGGTGAGATCTTTGCCGTGGCCGCGATCATGGCCGTGGTGTGCCTGATCGCCGGCATGGGCCTGCCGACCTCTGCTGCTTATGTGCTGGTGGCCGCCGTATTCGCACCGGCCCTGATCCAGCAGGGGCTTGAGCCGCTGGTGGTGCACTTCTTCGTGCTCTACTACGCCACGCTGTCGGTGATCACGCCGCCGGTCTGCGTCGGGGTGTTTGTGGCTGCGGCCATCGCGAAGGCGCCTTGGGTGGAGGTGGCCGGCCAGGCCGTGCGGCTGGCCGCGACGGTCTATGTCCTGCCGATGCTTTTCCTGATCTATCCAGGCATGCTGGCCCAGGGTGGCATTGAAGAGATCGTGCTGGCCGCGCTGACCGGTGTGCTGTTCTGTCTTTCCGCGGCGAGCCTGTTGTCGGGCCGCTCCGTGCTGGGGATGGGACCATACTCCGCGCCGCTCTGGCTTCTGCCCGCCGGTCTGGCGCTGGTGCCGGAGTGGTCGACGACGCTGGCGGCCCTGGGGGTGTTCGCGGTGTTCGAGCTTGGCGGACGCATGATGGCGCGCCGCCTCGTGGTGGGAACGGACCGATAGCTGGGCTGACCGGCCTGTATGATGCGACCGTGGAAGGAGCGAAGACGCCATGATCCACTATCTGAAACGCGGCAAGCCCGAGGCCGATCGGGCGGCCGATGACGCCAAGGTCCGCGCCGTCGTCGAGACCACCTTGCGCGACATCGAAGAGCGCGGCGATGCGGCGGTGCGCGAGCTAAGCCAGAAGTTCGACGGCTATTCGCCGGAGACCTTCCGCCTGTCGCCATCGGAAATCGAGGCGCTGATGGCCCGCGTGTCCGAACGGGACATGGAGGATATCCGCTTTGCCCAGGCGCAGATCCGCAAATTCGCCGAGGCGCAGCGCTCCACCATGCTGGATGTGGAGATCGAAACCATCCCCGGCGTGATCCTCGGCCACAAGACCATCCCGGTACAGTCCGTCGGCTGTTATGTGCCCGCGGGCAAGTTCCCGATGGTCGCATCGGCCCATATGTCGGTGCTGACGGCCTCGGTCGCCGGCGTGCCGCGCATCGTCGCCGCCACCCCGCCGTTCAAGGGGGAGCCGAACCCCGCTGTCGTTGCGGCCATGCATCTCGGCGGCGCCCATGAGATCTATGCGCTCGGCGGCATTCAGGGCGTGGGCGCCATGGCCATCGGCACGGCCACCATCGACCCGGTGCATATGATCGTCGGTCCCGGTAATGCCTATGTCGCCGAGGCCAAGCGCCAGCTGTTCGGCCGCATCGGCATCGACCTGCTGGCCGGCCCGACCGAGACCATGGTGATCGCGGATGAGACCGTGGACGCGGAGATGTGCGCCACCGACCTGTTAGGCCAAGCGGAGCATGGATACGACTCCCCGGCCGTGCTGGTCACGAACTCCCGCAGGCTCGCGGAACAGACCATGGCGGAGGTGGATCGCCTGCTCGCGATCCTGCCGACCGCCGAGACCGCTTCGGTGAGCTGGCGCGATTATGGCGAGGTGATCGTCTGCGACACCTATGACGAGATGCTGCAGGTCGCCAACGACATCGCCGCGGAACACGTGCAGGTGATGACCGACCGCGACGACTGGTTCCTGGAAAACATGACCAGCTACGGCGCCCTGTTCCTGGGCCCGCGCACCAATGTCGCCAACGGCGACAAGGTGATCGGCACCAACCACACCCTGCCGACCAAGAAGGCCGGGCGCTATACGGGCGGTCTCTGGGTCGGCAAGTACCTGAAGACGCACAGCTATCAGAAGGTGCTGACGGATCAAGCGGCGGCGACGATCGGCGAATACTGCTCACGCCTCTGCATGCTGGAAGGCTTCGTCGGCCATGCCGAGCAGGCGAATGTCCGAGTTCGCCGCTATGGCGGCCGCAATGTTCCCTATGGCGCCGCGGCGGACTAGGGTCGGGGCGACCGGCGGACGGGCGGCCTCGTGCCTTTCCGCCTGATGTCCCCCTTGTGGAGGACCAGTGCGTGATCGACTTGCCGCAGTCACCCAGCTTCCGGCTTGACGGGAAAGTCGCTCTGGTCGCGGGCGCGTCTTCGGGTATCGGGCTCGGCTGCGCCGTGGCGCTGGCCGATGCCGGTGCCCGCGTGGTTCTGGCCGCCCGCGGCGAGGCCGCCTTGGCTGAGGTCGTGGATGCCTTTCGAAGCCGCGGCCATGCCGCCGAAGCCCTGGTGCTGGACGTTGCGGACATTGACGCGACACAGCAGGCCGTTGCGGACCACGGGCCGTTCGATGTGCTGGTCAACAGTGCCGGGTCGGCCCGCCATGGCCCTGCGCTGGAGACGGTGTCGGCGGACTTCGATGCCGTGATGGGCATCAATGTTCGCGGCGCCTACTTCCTCACGCGCGCTGTCGCCAAGGGGCTGATCGCCGCCGGCAAGCCGGGGTCGCTGATCACCATCTCAAGCCAGATGGGCCATGTGGGCGGCATCGACCGCGCCGTCTACTGCGCCTCGAAATTCGCCGTGGAAGGCTTCACCAAGGCGATGGCGATCGAATGGGGGCCGCACGGCATCCGCGTCAACACGGTGTGCCCGACCTTCATCCGCACGTCGTTGACCCAGGTGACTTTCGACAACCCCGACCGTGTCCGCTGGCTGACGGAAAAGATCAAGCTGGGCCGCGTCGGCGAGGTGTCGGACATCATGGGTGCCGTGACCTATCTGGCCTCCGACGCCGGAGCGCTCGTCACCGGTACGGCGATCATGGTCGACGGCGGCTGGACCGCCGACTAGGGCGGCCCATCATCGCCCGGTCGGGCGGGTGGTCCAGTGCACGATCATGTCGACGCCCGCGGCCTTGAAGAGGTTCATCACGGGGCAACGCTGCTCCACATTGCGGACCAGTTTGGCGACGCGGTCCTCCGGCTCATCCGTCGTCAGAGTGATCGACAGGTCGACCGACTGGAAATGCGGCCGCACGCCCCGGACGCCGCGCGCGCCGCGCAGGTCTGAGACACCTTCACATCGGAACTCGGCGCGGTCGTAGGCGAAGCCGATTGCCTGGGCCACGCCTTTGATGATTACACCTTCGCAACCCACCAGGGCCGCCAGCGCCGTTTCCAGCGGCGTCGGCGCGCTGTCGGTGCCGCCCTTTTCCACCGGCTCGTCCGTCGCGGTCGTCAGGCCGCGGACCTGCATCCGCGTCAGGCCGGACCGTTCGTTGACCCCGGTCAGCTGTGGCCGGATCAGGGTAGGGCGGTCGGGGTTGTCAATGGACGGCGGGATGTCCGTCTCGGTCATGGGTCACTCTCCTCAGAACGCCGGCAGCCCGACGGTCTTCGTTTCGATGCGGTAGACGGAGGTCGAGGCGGTGATCACCAGGTCGCGGAGACCGGGCCCGGCGAACGTGAAGTTGGTCGACTTCTCCGGCGTCCGGATCACGCCAAGACAGATGGCATCAGACGTCAGCACATGCACGCCGCCAGGGCCGTTGCAGTAGAGATTGCCCGCGGCATCGATCTTCATGCCGTCGGGCACGCCCTCGCCTTGGCCGCCTATGGTGGCCCAAACGGCGCCGCCGGAGAGTGCGCCGTCGGCCGCCACGTCGAACACGCGGATCGTCGGTCCCCAGCTGTCATTGACGAACAGGCGGCCCTCTTCGCGGTCGAAGCACAGACCGTTGGGCTGTTGGAAATCATCGGCAACCAGCGCCAGGGTTCCGTCCGGGTCAAGGCGAAAGACACCTTTGAAGCCCAATTCCTGCTCGCGCAAGATGCCGAGATCCTCCCGGATCCGGCCGAAGCTGGGGTCGGTGAACCAGATGCGCCCGCGGCCGTCGACGACGATGTCGTTGGGACTGTTGAGCTGCCGGCCTTCCCAGTGGGTTGCGATTGGGCGCACCAGCTTGCCGCCATGTTCGTGGCGGACGACCTGTGACGACGCATGCTCGCAGGTGACTACGCGGCCCTGACGGTCGAACGCGTTGCCGTTGGCCTGGTTGCTGGGCGTGCGGAACAGGCTGACCCCGTCGGTGCCGGTCCAGCGATACTGCCGGCTTTCCTGAATGTCGGAGAAGATCAGCGTGTGCTCCGTCGGATGCCAGATCGGGCCTTCGGTGAAGCCGAAGCCGGTCGCCAGCCGCTCCAGCTCGGCATCCTCGGCAATCAGGTCCAACAGGCGTTCGTCGCGGATTTCCAGAGTCATATCCAGGGATCTCACATGAGCAGGTTGGGCAGGAACAGCACGATGCCGGGGAAGGCGATCAACAGCCCGACGGTGAGGACATCCATCACCACGAACGGCCAGGCCGCGCGGAAGATGGCATGGACGGGAATGTCCGGGCGGATGCCGCCGACGACATAGACGTTCAAGCCCACCGGCGGTGTCACCAGCCCGATCTCGATCATCTTGACCACCAGAATGCCGAACAGGATCGGGTCGATCCCCAGCTCGACAATGGCAGGGAAGATCACCGGCAGGGTGAGCAGCATCATGCCCGATGCGCTCATGAACATGCCGAGAAAGGCGTAGACCAATAGGATGACGACCAGAACGGCCGTGGGCGGCAGGGGCAGGCCGACGATCCATTGCGCCACCTCGGTCGGCAGGCCGCTGAAGGCCAGAAACCGGGCGAAGATGAAAACGCCCCAGAAGGTCGTGAAGATCATGACCGTGAGCTTGGCCGTTTCCATCAACGAGGTGTTGAGGCCAGTCCACGACAGCTTCCGCCGGATCAGCGCATAGGCGAAGACGATGAAGGCGCCAAAGGCGCCGGCCTCCGTCGGCGTGGTCCAGCCTGTGCTCATGCCGCCGAGGATCATGCCCATGACCATCAGGATGGGCGCGACGCCGCCCATGCTGGCGGCCCGTTCGGCCCAACCGACATGGCGGATCGGTGCCCCGAGCTCCGGCCGCATGGCGAAGCGGAAGAACAGGAACACGCCGTAGACGGCGGCGGAGAACACGCCCGGAATGAAACCGGCGAGCAGCAGCCGGCCGATCGACTGGTCGACGATCGCGCCGTAGACCACCAGGGCCGCACTGGGCGGGATCAGCGAGGCGAGCGTGCCGCTGGCCGCGACGGCCGCGGCCGACAATGCGGGGTTGTATTTGAGCCGCAACAGCTCCGGGATAGCCACGCGGGCGAACACGGCGGCGGTTGCCTGGCTGGCGCCGGAGACGGCACCGAATCCCGCGGCGGCGAAGACTGTGGCGATGGCAAGTCCCCCCGGCATCCACCCCATCCAGGCCCGGGCCGCGCGATAGGCACCGGTGACCATGCCGCTGGCATGGGCGAAGAAGCCGATCAGGATGAACATCGGCAGCACGCTGAACAGATAGTTCGACGCCGTGGAATGGGGGATGATGCCGCTGATATTCGCCGCGACGGTTGGGTCGCGCAGGATCGCGATGCCCAGGAACCCTGTCATGGCGGTTGCAAAGGCGATGTGCACGCCCAGCAGGATCAAGAGGATCAGGAAGACGAAGCCGAGCGCGCCAAGGGTCACCGGGTCCATGGCTCACGCGTCCATGTCTTCGCGGGGATCTGGCGGCACGGGCACCGCGACGGGCGCGGCCGCGGGATCGATGACGAGGCGGCCGTAGACCCAGAAGGCCAGCAGCAGCCGAAGCCACAGGATGCCCAGACCGACCGCGACCGCCAGCTTCGATGGCCAGGTCGGCAGGCTGATGCCGATGGTGCTGTCGCCGAATTCGAACGCCCGCTCGAAATGCGACCACGCGCCGGGCAGCAGCACCGTGACCACGGCAAAGGCGATCAATGTCACCACGACCTCGGCGATCCACCGCCCACGACCGCGCAGGACCTTCAGCAGCAGGTCCATACGGATATGCCCGGCGTGGCGATAGCAGTAGGACACGCACAGGACGCCGAAGCTCACCATCGTCAGTTCGGTAACGTCGACCTGGCCGCGGATCGGCGCTTCGAAGACCCGGCGCAGGATCACCTCGGCTGCGATCATGATCATGAGCGCGAAGATGGTGACCCCGCCGATCCAGGCGGTCAGCCATTCGACGCGGCCGAGAGCGGAGTCGGCAGCGCGCAGCATGGGGGCTGCACCGTCTGCCTTGGGCGATGCTGTGGTCATCGGATCGTGTTCCCGCACCGCGCCGCGAGGCGGCGCGCGAGGGGGCAGGGCGGGGCGCCTGCTCCGCCCTGCTGAGGCTGCCAGGCCGTCAGTTGGTGGCTTCGAAATTCAGGACGAAGTCCAGGATCTCCTGTCCGGGAAGATCGTTCGACTCCAGCTCCGCGACATAGGCATCCCAGACCGGACGGGCGGCCTCTTCCCGCAGGCGATCCAGCATCTCCTGCGGCACTTCGACCCGCTGCAGGCCATGTTCCTCCAACAGCGGCAGATAGGTGTCCGCCGCCTCCGACTGGGCCTGGATGGTCATCGCATAGGCATGTTCCACCGCCTCGTCCAGCAGCGCGCGATGCTCGTCCGACAGCGACTGATAGGCATCGCGGTTGGCCGCCAGCGAGACATGGGCCGTGCCGGCATCCATGCCCACCGTGTACCACTCGGAGATCTCATAGAGGTTCCAGCCGCCATGGGCCGACGGCGTCGCCGCCACGGCGTCGATCACGCCGGTCTGCAGCGCGTTGTACTGCTCCGCCCCGGTCAGCGAGACCGTTACGGCTCCGAAATGGCCTAAGGCGTTGCCGATGCCGCTGGTCGCCTTCATGCGCATGCCGTCGAAGGCGTCCAGGCTGTCCGGAATGGCGCCATTGCCCATGACTTCATAGTTGGGCTGGACCACGGCCATGACCGGGACGGTGTTCCAGCGGCCGAATTCTTCAACAGCAGCCTCGTGATCGAACAGCGCTTCAGCCACCTGAACACGCTGCTCCATCGTCTCGATCGGCAGGAAGGGCAGATCGAGCACGGAGACCACCGGGTTGCGGGCCGGGTGATAGGACGACACCACATAGCCCAGCTGGAAGGCGCCGATCGACAGGTTGTCGAGCACCTCGCGGGCCGGCGATAGCGTGCCGGCATGGACCTCGATGGTGAACGAGCCGCCGCTGTTTTCGTTCACGTAAGACGCCAGCGCCTCACCGGCGACGCGGAAAGCGGGGCTGCCGAACAGGGCCAGGTCCCATTCGACCGTATCGGCCAGGGCAGGGGCCGTGGTCAGAACCAAAGCGGTGGTGCCCAAGAGTGCGGCACGCATGGTGCCAACGGATGCGCGCATGGTTGTTCCCCCCAATCTTGGAAATAATCGTTCTGATGTGCTGCGATTGCACTCGTGTGCAGAACGCTATGCCCTGATATATTGATCTGTCAACAGCCTTCAATGTTTCTTGTGGACAGAATCCTGCGCACGAGCGCAAACTCTGGTGCTTGGCTGCTTGTCAGGGGACGGATCGGTCGCAATCCTCGTCACCCGGCCGGCGAAACGAGGGAAAAGACGGCTTGGCAAGGCAGCGAGTGACGGCTCTTGATGTTGCCAACACGCTTGGCGTGTCACGGTCCACCGTGAACCGGGCATTTACGCCTGGCGCCTTCGTCGCATCGGAAACACGGACCCGGATCCTGGAGGCGGCGGACGCCCTGGGCTATCGGCCCAACGCCATCGCCCAGGCCCTGATCTCGCAGCGCAGCCGCATTGTCGGCATCGTCATCGGCGGCCTGACCAACCCGTTCCACGCCATCCTCCTGGAAGAAATGACGGAGCGGCTGCAGGCCGCCGGCCTGATCGCCATCACGGTGCGCCTGCGCCCGGATCAACCCATCGAGTCGATCATTCCGACCTTGCAACAATACCAGGTTGGCTGCGCGATCCTGACGTCTCTGTCCGTCAGCAGGGGCATGATTGCGGCCTGCCGCCGCGCGGGCCTGAAGGTGGCGCTTCTCAACCGCGTCGAATACGGCAGCGATGCCGTGTCGGTCTGCGCGGATGTGGAGCAGGGCGGGCGCCTGGCCGCCCATCACCTTGCGGACTGCGGGTACCGGCGCATCGCGATCGTCGAGGGCACCGCCGGCGCCTGGACCAATGAGGCACGCACCGCCGGGTTCCGCCAGGGCCTGCGGGATGAAGGGCTCTCGGCCATCGCCGAACTGCCGGGCGACTACACCTACCAGGCGGGGCTCGATGCAGCCGACCGCCTGATCGCGATGCCGGCCCCCCCCGATGCCGTGCTGTGCGCCAACGACCTGACCGCACTCGGCCTGATCGACGGCATGAGCGGCCACGGCCGGCGCGTCCCCGACGATGTCGGCGTGATCGGCATGGACAACATCCCGATGGCGGCCTGGCGCGGCTACGACCTGACCAGCGTCCATCTGCCGTTCAACCGCATGCTCGACCGGATCACCGAGGTCGCGCTGGCCATGGTCGCCGAAGACGACATCGTTCCGGAAACGACGCTGATCGCCTGCCGCCTGATCCTGCGGGGCTCCACCCGCCAGGCGGGCGAGCCGCATTAGCGCTCAGGCCGAATGCGGACCCGGGCGTTGACGGACGGTGACTGGGGCTGGTGAGGAGAGGCAGTTGCCGTCGGTGGTCGTCGCGCCGGCGAGTTCTTCTGCAAGGGATGCTGCTCGATCCCCGCGATATGCCTGTCATGTTGGCGCGCTAAGTCCGAGTTTTCTCGCGCAGGTCTTGAGCCTCCAGGCCAACTTGGTTCGCGTATTCGTTCACGAAGTCACAAGTATTCCGTGTGAATTTCTCGGTCAGACGCGTGCAACGCCCTGCCATAACCGGAGTGCGGTGACATGACGAAAATCGCACAACTACCTGACCGTCTGCTGCGATATGTCCGATGCCGCGATCGGGGAGGGCGGGCCGCCAGGAGCGCAGGAGCAATCCCGACAGGCCGCCGGCAATGGGACACTGCCGACCTCGGTGCTCGCCGAGTGCTCATCCAACGTATTCTCGCGTCAGCATGTGCGGTTCTAGCGAGCACGCTCATCTTGCCGCATGGGACAGCGATGGCGGATGCCGACCGGGAGATATCGAGCGCCGAGATTGCTCCATCCATCCCGACGGTGCGGCATTGGCCCCAGGATCGGGAGATACGGTTCGGCTACTTGCTGATCGGCGACTACGCGGCGTTGCGTCGGCATCTGAGGGCTTCTGAGCCGCGGGGTCTGGGAGCGTACTGGGAACCCGCATTCGATGTGATAGCGGAAGTGGACGTAGAGGCACTTCTGCGCGATCGGGTTGCCAATTTCTCAGAGTTGACGGGCCTCTCAATCACTGCAGAGCCCATCCTGCAATCTGATCCTGAGTCTTTCGACATGTGTATCGAGGTTTTTCTGACCGATCGTGAAGAAGACCTCACCAGCATTCCCTGCTACAGAACTATGAACGAGAGGCTTGGGTTCAATTTCCTGATTACTGACGCGTTCTTGCCTTGGGGCTTTGCAACAACTTACAGCTCTCAAAATATTATGCAGGGGGCGACATGCTTCGCCGCATATTCCGCGTTCACTTTCCAGCAAGAGATTGGCCGAGACTGGTTCCTCTACAGTTTTGGTGCACGGGATGGTCGTCGAATCCACATGCATGCGCCGTTTTCTCGCTTGTCAGGTCACTCTCCCGCCGGCCCAATTCTCGGGAATCCACGCGGATTCTTTGGTCATATTCGATACAGAACCGGTCGAGCCGAGGCCCGTGACGATGCGCCTGCCTGCAGGCAGGCGCTCCGCGACACCTACGAACTTCAAATGGCGCGCATCATCGACAATTGCATGACCTCGATGCTCGGCATACCGATCAGCAACACCAGCCCCGAGACCGTAATTGCGCAGCCTGATCACTCACCGTACTCAAGTTTGAGACGACTTTCCGAGTGGCCGGCCGGCACTTACGAATGGGTATCGTTAATCGGCTATGAGACAACAAGTGAATATCAAGAAACACCTCGATTTCGCTTAATCGAGCAACATGCACATGCGCTTGTTGGAGAGCTCTATTCCGATCCTTTGAGACCAAGCAACACATTGACGGAGTCTGTACATCAGGACATGCAGGTACTCATCGATCAAGAGCTCGAACGGGGTGCGGCACCCGTCCGAAACAACCTCTACCTCGCGATTGAGCAAGACTGTCTCGGCCCAGATTGAGAGCCGTCAATGTCACCTTCCCCCTGGATTAGGGCCGCGCGTAGCTGGAAAACTTCGGTGTGGCTGACGTGCCAAGCGCCGGCGTCGAGGCTGTGAGAGGCTCAAGTGCTGGTTCGGTCGCGGCTGTGAACTCGGTCGGTGTTTGATGTCCCAACGCCCAGTGCCGGTTCAGGCGCTTGTCGCGTGAGGGGCTCATGCAGGACTACTGCCGAATAGCCTCGATCTCGATGATGACCTCGACCTCATCCCCGACCCAGCCGTTCTCCACCGCATAGGTCATCCCGAACTGGCTGCGCTGTACTGTCGCGCGGGCGGAGACACCGATCACGTAGTTATCCCCGAACGGGTAGGCGCCGCTCTTGTTCCACTCCACGTCGAGTGTCACCGGCACCGAAACCCCGCGGACGGTCAGGTCGCCCGTTACCCGACCGGTGCGGTCGTCCAACGGCTCTGACGAGGTGCCGACGAAGGTGATCAGCGGGTGTGCCCCGGTATCCAGGAAATCGCCGCCGCGAAGATGGTCGTCCCGCCGATCGTGATTGGTGAACACGCTGGCGGCGTCGATGGTAACCGACAGCTCACTGAGCCGGAGGCTCTCCGGATCGAAGGTGAACGATCCTTCGACGTCGCGAAACATGCCCAAAACGGCGGCATAGCCGATGTGATCGACCATGAACGCGATGGCCGCATGCGCCGGATCGATCCGGTAATGCTCCGGTGCTGCGGCCGCGGTGCCGGCGAGACCCATGCAGGCAGCGATTGCAGCGCCAGCCAGCCACTGGGGCATCTTCTTCATCGGGTTCGACCCTCCCTGCCGGCACAGTCTCTGCCTAGTCACGCGTTGACAATACCATCCTGACATAGGCTGTGATCACCCCTCGGCCAGCACAAGCGGGACCTTGGCATGGGTGGTAGACCCCGACGCTCCGACCGTGTTCGCGGAAGCAACGCGGAGCAAGTCGCGGCTGGTTAGAATTCGTGCAATGCATAGGGAATGATCACTTATATTGCGAACTAAACTCTTGAGCTTCTTCGTAAGTCGTTGATTTGTGGAAGATCAGCCCTTGCCGCCTTTGGCATGCGGTTTGCTTAACAAAACGTTCAAGCACGAAATGTCGGATCTGGAAGCGCTCTGGAAGGGTTCACTGAACCCCTAGCTGCGGAGGCCTCGGGCATGAGGTTGGCTCCCGCTGTTGCGATGCCGCTCGGATGGCACGGCGCCCCGCACCGGAGGGCCGGCCCATGATGCCGACTCAACGCCAGGCCAACGCGCTGTCCCTGGTCAGCCTCTACGAGATCAGCAAGATGCTGACGGCCTCGGCAAATCTCGAGGCGACGCTGCGGGCCGTCCTGAACCTTCTGTCCTGCTATATGGAGATGCGGCGCGGCGTCGTGGCGCTGACGGGCGACGACAGCCAGCTGCACGTGGTGGCGGCCGCCGGCATGTCGGTGCGTGATATGAATGCAGGCGCCGCCAACCTTCCCGGCGAAGTCGGTGCCCACATCCTCTCCGGCGAGATGCCGATGGTGGCGGAAGACGTCGCCGAGATGCCGTCGCTGGCCGGCTATCTCGGCGCCTCCAACGTGCTGGAGGACGAGCGCGTCTCGTTCATCGGCGTCCCCATCCGCACCTTCGGCAAGCCCTTCGGCGTGCTGGCCATCGCCCGCGTCTGGGGGGAGGAGACGGCCATCCGCTTCAGCGACGATGTCCGCTTCCTGACCATGGTGGCCAATCTGATCGCCCAGACGGTGAAGCTGCATCAGTCCATGGCCCCGGAGCGTGAAGTGCGCCCGCCCGGTACTGCGACCGTCCGGCGCCCAGCGCCCCGCGCAAAGGCCGACGCGCGCCAGATCAAGAGCGTCATCGGCACGAGCCAGCCGATGCAGGAGGTCTATGCCCAGGTGCATCTGGTGGCGCCGACTAAGTCCACCGTCATGCTGCGCGGCGAGAGCGGTACGGGCAAAGAGCTGGTCGCCCGTGCCGTCCATGCCTTGAGCCCGCGGGCCCAGGGGCCCTTCGTCAAGGTCAACTGTGCGGCTCTGCCGGAAACCCTCTTGGAATCCGAGCTGTTCGGGCATGAGAAGGGCGCCTTCACCGGCGCCACGCAAGACCGCAAAGGCCGTTTCGAGATGGCCGACCGCGGTACGCTTTTCCTCGACGAGATCGGCGACATCACGCCCGCCTTCCAGGCCAAGCTGTTGCGCGTGTTGCAAGAGCGGGAGTTCGAGCGCGTCGGCGGCAACAAGACCATCCGGGTCGATGTGCGCCTGGTCTGCGCCACCAACCGCAACCTGGAAGAGGCGGTCGCCCGCGGCAGCTTCCGCGCAGATCTCTATTACCGCATCAACGTGATCCCGGTGTTCCTGCCGGCCCTGCGCGAGCGGCGGGAGGACATCCCGCTGTTGGCCCAGCATTTCCTCGACGCCTTCAACGAGGAGAATGGCCGGGCGCTGCAGTTCTCCGACCATGCGCTTCGCGTGCTGAAATCCTGCAGCTTCCCCGGCAATGTGCGTGAGCTGGAAAACTGCGTCAGCCGCGTTGCAACGATGACCGTCGGCGAGGTGATCGACGACATCAACCTGCCCTGCCAGACTAACCGCTGCCCCTGCACGCTGCTTCTGCCCTCCGACCCCGGCCTTCCAGCCGCGGCGGAGCCGGCGCGACCGCCGCCGGCAAATGCCGATTTCGGCATGCCGGGTAATGGGTCGGGCACAGGCGCTGCCGCCGACGGCTTCGGGCTCGACGACCTGAGCGATCTGTCTGCGCTGCCTCCGCGCGACAGGTTGGTCCGTGTGATGGAGAAGTCCGGCTGGGTTCAGGCGAAGGCCGCCCGCCTGTTGGGCATGACCCCGCGCCAGGTCGGCTATGCGCTGCGCAAATACAATATCGAGATCAAGCGGCTTTGAGCCTTGCGGCGCGTCGTCGATGTCACGTGTCCGACAGTGTGTCGCAACACCAACACAGGGTTGGCTCGCCGGCAAGCCGCCGGGTTCCTTGGTAATCAATGCCTTAACCATGTGGCATAGCGCTTGCTGATGTCCTCTTGAAGGGCGCGGATCGCGCGCCCCGTCGGGAGCAGGGCATGCAGCGGACGATCGTTCCCTTCCAGTCGATTGCCACCGCCGGGCCGCGGCGCGAAGCCGGCGGCACACCGGCCCGCCAAGCCTGCGCCACGGCGTGCGGTGCCAAAGGTGCTGGCGAGGACATCGCGCCGGAGGTGTGGGAGCGGGTGAAGGACCACCCCTGCTACAATGCCGAGGCCCATCACTTTTTTGCCCGCATGCATGTTGGCGTGGCGCCCGCGTGCAACATCCAGTGCCACTACTGCAATCGCAAATACGACTGCTCCAATGAGAGCCGTCCGGGTGTCGTTGCCGAACGCCTGACGCCCGACCAGGCGGTGCGCAAGGTGATGGCCGTCGCCGCCCAGGTGCCGCAACTCTCCGTCGTCGGCATCGCCGGGCCGGGCGACGCGCTGGCCAATCCTGAGAAGACCTTCGCGACCTGTGAGCGCGTCGCGCATGTGCTGCCCGACGTGAAGCTGTGCCTGTCCACCAACGGGCTGGCGCTGCCGGACCATGTGAGCCGGATCGTGGCGCTGGGCATCAGCCACGTCACCATCACGATCAACGCCATCGACCCTGAGATCGGGGCGCAGATCTATCCCTGGATTTCTTTCGGAGGCCGCCGCATCACGGGGGTTGAGGGGGCGACGATCCTGCGCGACCGCCAGCTTCTCGGGCTCGATCTGTTGGTGGCGGCCGGTGTGCTGGTCAAGGTCAACTCCGTCTTGATCCCCGGCATCAACGACCGGCACCTGAAGGCGGTGAACGCGGAGGTGAAGCGGCGCGGCGTCTTCCTGCACAACGTCATGCCGCTGATTTCAGACCCCGCCCACGGCACCCACTACGGCCTGACCGGCCGGCGCGGTCCGACCGCGCAGGAGCTGAAGGCTCTGCAGGACGAATTGGCGGGCGGGGCATCGCTGATGCGCCACTGCCAACAGTGCCGCGCCGACGCCGTCGGCATGCTGGGGTCGGACCGCAGCGCGGAGTTCGCCATGGACCGGATCCCGGATGGCGAGGCCGCAGCGCTCGCCCCGGAGGACCAGGCCAAGCGCGACGTCTATCGCGAGGTGGTGGCGCGGGAGCGCGCCGACCGCCGCCGGGCGGCCGAAGCGGCCGACGCCCTGGCGGCCGCAGCGACGGGGGAGCAACGGATGCTCGTGGCCGTCTGCACCGAGGGCGGCGGGCGCATCAACCTGCATTTCGGCGAGGCCGCGCAGTTCCCGGTCTACGAGGTCGACCGGTCCGGCGTGCGCCTGGTGGGGCACCGCCGCCCGGGCACCCATTACTGCAAGGACGGCCACGGCGACCACGATGCGCTCGACGGGATCGTGGCGGCGCTGGAGGGCGTCGCCGCCGTCTTGTGCTCGAAGATCGGCAACCGCCCCCGGCAACGGCTGGAGGCGGCGGGCATCAAGACGGCCGAGTACCCGGGGGACTACATCGAAACCGCCGTCGCCGCCTATTTCCGCGACGTCGCGGCGGGCACCGGGACCGGGCGCCTGACCGCCTGAAACCAACCGAAACAGCAGAAAGCAACCACGACCATGGCCTACAGGATTGATACCGGACAGTGCAGCGTCTGCGGCTCTTGCGAGTTCGAATGCCCCAACGGCGCCATCCGCATGAAGGGCGAGAGCTACATCATCAACGCCGCCAAATGCACCGAATGCGAGGGCCATTTCGACGCCCCGCAATGCGTGACGGTGTGCCCCACCGACTGTGTGCTGCCCGCGTGAACGGCGCTGGCGGCGGGGGCCGCGCCCTGACCCACGGAGATCCCCGCCTTCGCGGGGATGACGACATCGGATAGAGCGGTGAACACACCAAACCGTCGTCCCCGCGAAGGCGGGGACCTCATCGGACCGGGGCGCCCGCGGATGGACGCGAGGGCGAGCGAATGATCGACTCTGAGTCCCTGGAGACCGACACACCCCCACTGTTCGAGCCGGGGCAGAAGGTGCGGGCCCGCGTCGCCGTGCGCAGCGACGGTAGCGTCATGGGCTCAGCCACCGGCGAGGTGCTGATCGAGGCCGGCGAGATCGGCTATGTGCGCGGCCTGGGCGAATTCCTGCAGCGCCACCGCATCTATGCCGTCGACTTCTTCGAACGTGCCCGCATTGTCGGCATGCGCGCGCACGAGCTTGAGCTGATGGAGGACTGAATGCGGGTGATGATCCGGAAATCCGGCAACGAGCTCTCGGCCTATGTCGCCAAGAAGGACCTTGAGGAGCCGATCGTGGCCATGGAGAAGCCCGGCCTCTGGGGCGGCTGGGCCGACCTCTCCAACGGCTGGCGCCTGGAGATGCCCGAAATGGCCCCCGACACCCGCCTGCCGATCACCGTCAACGCGCGCCGCCTCAGCACGGGTGAGTGACCGGGAACATCCTGACCCGTTCCGCGGCAGAGGCGCCGCCGCAGGAAATCGTCCGGAGAGAATGGCTCACCCCTGACGCTATTGCGGCTCACAGTACGGGGGCATGGGCAGGGAACGGCTCGCCGCATTCTCATTGAGTTCGTATCGCCCGCCGCTATACCGCGGGCAGTCGCGCGCATAGCCGCGCTCGATCATCAGCGCGGCGATGTCCTCTCCGAACTGATTGAAGCAGATGGCGATGTGACGCTCCCACAGTGTCTCGCCGGACAGCTCACAACGCAAGATGCCGCCGGAATCCGCGACGATCCTCTCCATGGTGTCCATCGCATCATCTCCGCGATGCTCATGGGCCTCCGGTGCTGCAAGACCGTCCAGGCGGATCACGACGTCCGCTACGACGATATTGTTGCCATCTATGATGCGCGTCACCGGCCCTTCCAGCGTTTCGGCATGGGCCGAAGCAGCAAATGCCCCGGCGAGTGCTGCCATTGCCATCGTTCGAACCATCGGTGGGATCCGTCCTTTCTGAGTCATGGATTTGGCTGGCCTCAGATCTCCGTGCCACGGAACGGCACCGCCGCTGGCATCACATCGCACGGGTTGTCTGCGGATCTCAACGCACTGTGGCTGGACCGGCACAGTGACATCCTGCCGAGCCGCCGCCTTCGCCGGGTCCGTCCTGATGCGGTGACCCCCGTCACTGACCGGCGTCGCCCACGTCGCTAACGGTGCGTGCGGTGCATCAAGGCAAGGGTGGGCCGGGCGACACGTGCTCTGTCCGACACCCTTTCCAGGCCAAGGCAGCCAAGGGCACCGAAGGGCCAGGCGGTCACGGGGACGGCGCGAAGGTTGCAGCCATTACGCCCCTGACGGAGGACACCGACATGCCCGATAAACGGAGATTCGAGACCGATTTCGGCGACCCGATCGGCAACTATAATTTCCGGGTCGAGATCGAAGGCGCGACCAGCGCAGACACCACCGCGTTCGAAGAGCAGATGACCTCCATCGGGGGAGTCGATCTCGCCGAATACGTGGAAGTCCCATCCGCGCGTGAGCCCGCCGCCGACGCCGACCCGCTGCCGGTTCTGATGGTGATCGCCGACCAGCAGGATTTCTGGTACTAGGACCGACCGCACCGGCCGCAGGCCGCCCCTCGCGAAGGCTGAAGGGGCGGCGGCGCATATGCCCGGCGCGATCCCGTGCGCCGAAGACGACCGCTGGGGCGGTTGGGCCGACCTCTCCAACGGCTGGCGCCTGGAGATGCCCGAAATGGCCGCCGACACCCGCCCGCCCATCACCGACAACGCCCGGCGCCTCAGCACTGGGGAGTGAGGCGGGAGCGGAATTCTTGGCATCCAGATGTGGCAATGATCCCCAGTGAATTCGGGTTGGTTTGTCATTCCGACCCGGACGGATCGAGCAAACGGCGAAGCATGTGCCTGACATGATCCTGTCCGCCGAAGAACACGGCAAGGATGCGCACTGTCTTGACGTCTTCGTGCACGTCGAACCAGAAGATCGCCCGGTCGATCGTCACATGCCGCAAGGCTGAAGCAATGTCGTCGTGCAGCGTCCCGCGATAGGGCGCTTGGGCAATCGTCTCGGCGGCCCTGCGAATGCGCTCCACCCTGTCTGCGGCCTTCTCGAATGCATCGGCGGGCGCTTCGCCGAAGCTTTGGTAGGCATCGAGAAGATGGTCGAAAATCAGCTCGAAGTCCCGCTCCGCATCCGCCGCGAACTCAGTCCGCCACGTCATGCTCTCGCCGCTTGCGGTCGAGCATGCTCGCGACCCGGTCCTGCATCTGCTCGGCTGGCATGAAAGCACCGGCCCGACGCTGTGACACGAGGGCACTGAGCGCCTGCGTCTCCGCCTCCTGAGCCTCAGTCTGCTGGCGCAGCAGATCGAGCCCCTGCTGAACAACGGCGCTGACGCTGGAATAGCGCCCCTGCCGCACCAGTTCGCGGGCAAAGGCGTCCTGCTGGTCTGTCAGCGATATCGACGATTTGACGGTCATGCCCTGCCTCCGAAACGATGGTGCGACCTGGTCGCACCAGAGTCAATCCACCGACATCCGGCCGATGTTGCCAGCTCCCGGCAATCCTGCGCCGCCATGGTTCGAATGAGCGTCTCGCAGCCGTGAACGGCAATGGATTGATGTGTGAGCCCGGATTCGACCACCAGTTACCACGTCCGAGGTCCGGCCAATTCACGCCTCACCACCCCAAGACCGCCCAACTACTTCCAACAATCCTGCGCCCTGCTGCTTGATCTCCTCCCGCACTTCCCGGTCCAGGCGCCCCACCCAGGCCCGCGGGATCGACTTCGCGCCGTAGGTCGCGCCGGCCAACATGCCGGCCAGGGCGCCGGCGGTGTCGGCGTCGCCGCCCAGGTTGACGGTCTCGGTGATGCAAGCGCGCACGCTGTCGGTCAGGAAATAGCAGTGCAGCACTGTGCGCACGGTGTCGACGATGTAGGCCGAGCATTGGCCGCGGTAGCGGTCGAAGCGGAACGAGGGGTGCCGCTCGACCATCTGCTGGGCCTCGCGCCTTGCCGCGGGCACGCCGCCGCCGCGGATCAGCGCCTGCACCATGCGACCGAGGCCGAGCGCAGCACCGTCCGACAGCGGGTGGTGGTGGGTGATGCGGCACTGCTCGAGCGTCCACGCCTCGAACGCTGCGGGGTCGTGGAGGGTGGCGAGTGCCACAGGCAGGTTGCGCATGGCAGCACCATTGCCGGCATCGCCGTCGTTGGGCAGCGCCTCCGTCGTACCGTCCAGGATGTAGCGGCGGATGCCGCGGCGGCAGGTGTTGCCGACATCGATCGGCACACCCCGCATCCAGTGGGCGAACTGGTCGCACACCGCGCGCAGATCCCACCCGCCGGCCGCCAGGATGGCGCGGCCGACGCACAGGGACATCTCGGTATCGTCCGTCACCTGGCCGGGGCGCAGGCGCAGCCAGCCGCCGCCGATCATGCGGCAGTGGATGCCGTAGCGCTCCGCGATCTCGCCGCGCGTCATGAACTCCACCGTCGCGCCCAGCGCGTCGCCGACGGCAAAGCCCAGATAGGCGCCGAGCGCGCGGTCTGCGACGGCCGGATCGTTCAGGGCCGGATCGGTCATGCCCAAGGCCTTCTTATCGCTCACCAATACGCGGCCTGGACGCTGTAATCCCCCCCGATCACCAGCACCTCGCCTTCGCCCTTCAGGGCGTGGCGCGGCAGCAATTCGTTGAAGAACAGAATCTTGGCCAGCGGCACAGCGGTTTCCAGTATGTGGTCGCCGAACCAGCTCGCCATGTCGCGGTGCGCGGTGAACGAAACCAGGTTGTTCAGCCTGAGGATCACCCGGCGCTTGTCGACGCGGTGGACCACCTGGTGTTCGGCGAAGTCGTTGACACCGCGATAGAGCGTCACCTGCCGGTGCGGCGGATCGGCCTGGGCCAGCACCCATTGGGCGAACTCGTACAACAGGTCGAGCTGGGCCATCACGGCGGCGGAATAGAACCGGGATGCCATTTTGTCTTCCACATACTGCGCCCAGGCGGGCGAGCCGACGCGCCCGATCGGCTCGCGGTGAAAGGTGGGGTAGAGGCCGAAGCGGCTTTCCACCCAGCCCTTCAGCACCGCACCCTCGCGCGCGTTGTTGTCGAACGCCCAGCCGCGCAACAGGCGCAGATAGCTGGCGTGATAGCGCCGTGGCGTCTTGGTGCCGGCCTGGGGCAGGCCGAACCACTCGGCCATGTGGTCCTCGAAGATCTCCGACCAGTGGCCCTTCGCGTCGGGGTCCTCCAGCCTGTCGAACAGTGCGTGGTGCATCTGGCGGACGCCGGCGATGTGCAGTGGACGGGCGTCGTCGTTAAACGCGGCATCGGCCAGCACGGATGTCGGAATGCCGACGAGATTGGTGCTGTGGCCCAGTTGCCACTGGCCGGTCGCTGCGCTGATCACGGATGGGCGTTCGCTTGGTTTCGAAGGTGTCTAGGGTCGGTCGACATTCACAGCCACAACCCTCGTGAAGCCCTCCCCCTCGATGGGGGAGGGTTGGGTGGGGGTGATCGGGCCGCTGGCAAGGGCAGATGTAGGGATATCCCGTCGACGGCCCCATTTGCATGGGCTCGAACGCACCGGCACCTCGAGACGGCCGTACAGCAGATACCCAATTCCGTTTTGGCGAACCCGCAGGATGTCCGAGTGACGATTGCTGAGGCAGTGCGGCGCCATCACCCCCACCCTGACCCTCCCCCATCAAGGGGGAGGGACTTTTGAATGCCGACAGACCCTGGTTCGGAATCAGCAAGATCCGTTCCACGTGACCGATGCCGGTGTTTGGCGGTGGTGGGATTGCGAGGCTGTGCGCTTTGCCGGTCCGCGCATGTCCGAGGGAGCTCCCCGCCTTCGCGGGGACGACGGCAGGGGGTTCCGCCACTTCTCAATGTCAACGCGTCACCCCCGCGAAGGCGGGGGTCTCTGCGGTCCAGGCGCGGTCCGGCAACGGGGCCGCTGTGACGGTTGCGACACTCCTGTCGGGGTTTGTCGGCTTCGCAACAGCTACGGCACGGCCCCCCTGGCGGTTTCGTACCCGGCAAACGGGCCGAAACGCTTTCTTTTTCGTTAAGGGCCGAAGCGTGCCCGCGGTTTGGCACGGCGGTTGCTCTTACCCCTTCGAGCGGGCCGATCGCCCGGGAAGTTTATCGAGAAGGAGACGAGAGCCTATGAGCGGTCTGCGGCAAATCGCGTTCTACGGCAAGGGCGGTATCGGCAAGTCCACGACATCCCAGAACACGCTCGCCGCGCTGGCGGAGCTGGACCAGAAGATCCTGATCGTCGGCTGCGATCCCAAGGCGGACTCCACCCGCCTGATCCTGCACTCCAAGGCTCAGCAGACGGTGCTGCATCTCGCCGCCGAAGCGGGCTCGGTTGAGGATCTGGAGTTGGAGGACGTGCTGCGCGTCGGCTATGGGGGCATCAACTGCGTGGAGTCCGGCGGGCCGGAACCCGGCGTGGGCTGTGCCGGCCGCGGCGTCATCACGTCGATCAACTTCCTGGAGGAGAACGGCGCCTACGACGACATGGACTACATCGTCTACGACGTGCTGGGCGACGTGGTCTGCGGTGGCTTTGCCATGCCGATCCGCGAGAACAAGGCGCAGGAGATCTACATCGTCATGTCCGGCGAGATGATGGCGATGTACGCCGCCAACAACATCTCCAAGGGCATCTTGAAATACGCACATTCCGGCGGCGTGCGCCTGGGCGGGCTGATCTGCAACAGCCGCCAGACGGACCGCGAGATCGAGCTGGCCGAGGCGCTGGCCGCCAAGCTGGGCACCAAGCTGATCCACTTCCTGCCGCGCGACAACATCGTCCAGCACGCAGAGCTGCGCCGCATGACGGTGATCGAATACGCGCCGGAGAGCCAGCAGGCCGACGAGTACCGGGCTCTGGCGCGCAAGATCCACGAGAACTCCGGCAAGGGCTGCATCCCAACGCCCGTCAGCATGGAAGAGCTGGAAGAGATGCTGATGGAGTTCGGGATCCTCAAATCCGACGAGGAGATGATCGCCGAGTTCGAGGCCAAAGAGGCCGCCAAGGCGGCCGCAGCCGCCTGATCGTCCACCGTTCGCCCCGAGAAGGAGGGCCGGCCCCCATGAGCCTCGACTACACAAATGACCGGGACCTGCACGAACAGCTGATCGAAGACGTCCTGTCGGCCTATCCCGACAAGGCGGCCAAGCGGCGGCGCAAGCACCTGAACGTCGCCGATGACGGCACCAGCGACTGCGGCGTGAAGTCGAACGTCAAGTCGCTGCCCGGCGTCATGACCATCCGCGGCTGCGCCTACGCAGGCTCCAAGGGCGTGGTCTGGGGGCCGGTGAAGGACATGGCCCATATCTCCCACGGGCCGGTCGGCTGCGGCCAGTATTCCTGGGCGCAGCGGCGCAACTACTACACCGGCACCACCGGCATCGACAGCTTCGGCACGATGCAATTCACGTCGGACTATCAGGAACGCGACATCGTCTTCGGCGGCGACAAGAAGCTGCGCCAGATCATCGACGAGATCGAAGCGCTGTTCCCGCTGGCCAAGGGCATCAGCGTCCAGTCCGAATGCCCGGTGGGCCTGATCGGCGACGATATCGAGGCCGTGGCGCGCGAGAAGGCGGCGGAGATCGGCAAGCCCGTGGTGCCGGTGCGCTGCGAGGGCTTCCGCGGTGTCTCCCAGTCGCTAGGCCACCACATCGCCAACGATGTGATCCGTGACTGGGTGTTCGCGCGGGAGGACGAGCACGGCGACTTCCAGTCGACGCCCTACGACGTGGTCGTGATCGGCGATTACAACATCGGCGGCGATGCCTGGTCGTCCCGCAAGCTCTTGGAAGAAATGGGCCTGCGCGTGATCGCGCAATGGACCGGCGACAGCACGCTGGCCGAGCTGGAGCGCGCGCCCAAGGCCAAGCTCAACCTGATCCACTGCTATCGGTCGATGAACTACATCGCCCGGCACATGGAGGAGAAGTACGGAACCCCATGGACGGAGTTCAACTTCTTCGGCCCGTCGCGGATCGAGATGTCGCTGCGCGCCATCGCCGACTTCTTCGACGACACGATCAAGGAGGGGGCGGAACGGGTGATCGAGAAGTATCGCCCGCTGGCCAATGCCGTCATGGAGCGTTACCGGCCGCGCCTGGAAGGCAAGACGGTGATGCTCTATGTCGGCGGCCTGCGCCCGCGCCACATGGTCAACGCCTACGAAGACCTGGGCATGAAGATCGTTGGTGCCGGCTATGAGTTCGCGCACAAGGACGACTACCAGCGCACGGCCTCATACGTGAAAGACGGCACGCTGATCTTCGACGATGTCACGTCCTACGAGCTGGAGAAGTTCGTAGAGGGCATCCGCCCCGATCTGGTCGGCTCCGGCATCAAGGAAAAGTACCCGATCCAGAAGATGGGCGTGCCGTTCCGCCAGGTCCATTCCTGGGACTATTCGGGCCCCTATCACGGCTATGACGGGTTCGCCGTCTTCGCCCGCGACATGGACATGGCCGTGAACAGCCCGGTGTGGGGGATGTTCAAGGCACCCTGGGCGGCCTGACGCCGCCCCGACGATCCCTGAATTCTGAGCGGCCGCCGGCGATCCCGCGCGGCCGGGAGATGACCGACATGCCCCAGACTGCGGACACGGTGAAGGATCACGCCGATCTCTTCCACGAGCCCGAATACCGGGAGATGCTGCGCGCCAAGCGTGAGCAGTTCGAATGCGGCCACACCGACCAGGCGGTGCGCGAGACGGACGACTGGACGCGCGGCTGGGACTACCGTGAGAAGAATTTCGAGCGGAAGTCGCTGTCCATCAATCCGGCCAAGGCCTGCCAGCCGCTGGGTGCGGTGTTCTGCGCCCAGGGCTTCGAAGGCACACTGCCCTTCGTGCACGGCTCGCAAGGCTGCGTGGCCTATTACCGCTCGCACCTGTCGCGCCATTTCAAGGAGCCGTCTTCGGCCGTGTCGTCGTCGATGACCGAAGACGCAGCGGTGTTCGGCGGCCTCAACAACATGATCGACGGGCTGGCCAATGCGCACGCGCTCTACGGCCCGAAGATGATCGCCGTGTCGACCACTTGCATGGCCGAGGTGATCGGCGACGATCTGCACGCCTTCATCAGCCAGGCGCGCGACAAGGGCTCCGTGCCCGAGGGCTTCGACGTGCCCTTCGCCCACACGCCGGCGTTCCAGGGCAGCCACGTCAACGGCTACGACAACATGCTGGCCGGCATCCTGAACCATTTCTGGCAGAACGGCGAGCGTCAGGCGGGCGACGCCATCAACATCGTGCCGGGGTTCGACGGCTTCTGCGTCGGCAACATTCGTGAACTCCGCCGCATGCTTGACCTGATGGGGGTCGACTGCACCGTGCTGCCCGACCAGTCCGACGTCTACGACACCCCTAGCGACGGCCGGTTTCGCATGTATGACGGCGGCACGACGCTGGATGCGACGAAGGCGGCACTGAACGCCAAGGCGACGGTGTCGATGCAGGAATTCTGCACCAAGAAGACTCTCGCTCTGGCGAAGGACAAGGGCCACGACACCGCGGCCTTCAACTATCCCATGGGCGTCGGCGCCACGGACGACTTCCTGATGGCGGTGGCGGAACTGACCGGCAAGTCGATCCCCGACGGCCTGCAGCGCGAGCGCGGCCGGCTGGTCGACGCCATGACCGACAGCATGAGCCTGATCCACGGCAAGACCTTCGCGGTCTTCGGTGATCCGGATTTCTGCATGGGCATCAGCCGCTTCCTGATGGAGCTGGGGGCCGAGCCCAAGCATGTGCTGGCCACCAACGGCACAAAGCCCTGGGCCAAGCAGATGGGCAAGATGCTGGAGGCGAGCCCCTACGGCCAAGGAGGCCAAGTCTGGCCCGGCAAGGACCTGTGGCACCTGCGCTCGCTGCTCTGCACCGAACCGGTCGATTTCCTGATCGGCAGCAGCTACGGCAAGTATCTGGAGCGCGATACCGGCACGCCCCTGATCCGCCTCGCCTTCCCCATCTTCGACCGGCACCACCACCACCGGTTCCCGACCTGGGGCTATGAGGGCGGCCTGCGCGTTCTGGTGACGATCCTCGACAAGATCCTGGACCGCCTGGATGAGGCCACTGGCGAGGCCGGCGTCACCGACATCAGCTTCGACCTGACGCGCTGATGGCAGTTCATTAGCAGGCTAACCAGAAGATCGGGAACCTCGCCCATGGGCAGACAGACGCGTGCGGCCATGTTCCAACAGCCCGGCTGCGCCATCAACCAGTCGAAGCCGGAGCATCAGCGGGCGAAGGGGTGCTCACCGCGCTCCTTGGTCCCCGGTGCGGCGGCCGGCGGCTGCGCCTTCGACGGCTCGAAGATCGCGCTGCAGCCGATCACCGACGCGGCTCATCTGGTGCACGGCCCGATCGCCTGTGAAGGCAATAGCTGGGATAGCCGCAATTCGCAGTCGAGCGGGCCGACGCTCTACCGCACCGGGTTCACCACCGATCTCGGCGAGATGGACATCATCCAGGGCGGCGAGCGCAGGCTCTACCGCGCCATCAAAGAGATCGTGCAGCGCCACGCGCCGCCGGCCGTGTTCGTCTACACCACCTGCGTGCCGGCGCTGATCGGCGACGATGTGGAGGCGGTATGCGCCGCGGCAGCGGAACGGCTGGGCACGCCGGTCATCCCCGTGAACGCGCCGGGCTTTGCCGGGTCCAAGAACCTCGGCAACCGGTTAGCCGGCGAAGCACTTCTGAAGCACGTGATCGGTACGGTGGAGCCGGACTGGCGGACCCCGCGCGATATCAACATCATCGGCGACTACAACGTGTCGGGCGAGCTCTGGCAGGTCACGCCGCTGTTGAAGCGGCTGGGCATCCGCGTGCTCGCGTCGATCAGCGGCGATGCCCGCTACCGCGAGGTGGCGACGGCGCACCGCGCCCGGGCGACCATGGTCGTGTGCTCGCAGGCCATGGTGGCGATGGCGCGCAGCCTGCAGCAGGACTATGGCATCCCCTATTTCGAAGGCTCCTTCCACGGCATCGGCGAGACGTCGTCGGCGCTCACGCGCATGGCCGAGCTGCTGGTCCGGCAGGGTGCCCCGCCCTCGCTGATCGGCCTCACGCAGGATCTGATCGCCGAAGAAGAGGCCAAGGCCTGGGACCGGCTGGAGCCGTATCTGCCCCGCCTCGCCGGCAAGCGCGTGCTGCTCTACACCGGCGGGGTCAAGTCGTGGTCGATGATTTCCGCCCTGCAAGAGCTGGGCATGACCGTGGTCGGCACCTCGGTGCGCAAATCCACCGAAGACGACAAGGACCGCATCCGAGACCTGATGGGCGAAGATGCGGAGATGTTCGGCCAGATCCCGGCGAAGGAGCTGTGGCGACGCCTGACCAGCGGCGAGGCCGACATCCTGCTGTCCGGCGGGCGCACCCAGTTCACGGCGCTGAAGACCAAGACCCCGTGGGTCGACGTCAACCAGGAACGCCACCACGCCTATGCCGGCTATGTCGGCATGGCCAACCTGGCACAGCAGATCGACAGCGCGCTGCATCACCCCATCTGGGCGCAGGTGCGTGCGCCTGCGCCCTGGGAAGGCGCGGAGGCGGCGCCATGACCGCCATCATCGGAAACGGAAAGGCGGCCACCACAAACCCGGCCCGCTCCAGCGCGCCCCTGGGCGGCGCCATGGCCTTTCTCGGCATCGACCGCTGCCTGCCGCTTTTCCACGGCAGCCAGGGCTGCACCGCCTTTGCGCTCGTGCTGATGGTGCGCCACTTCCGCGAGGCCATTCCGCTGCAGACGACCGCCATGGGGGAGCTGAGCACCATCCTCGGCGGTGCTGAGAATGTCGAGGAGGCGATTAGCAACATCCGCCAGCGCGCGGCACCGCGGCTGATCGGCCTCTGTTCCACCGCGCTGACCGAAACGCGCGGCGAGGACGCGTTCGGCGACCTGCGGCTAATGCGCGAGCGCCATCCCGAGTGGTCCGACATGGCCGTCGTGCTCGCCTCCACGCCGGACTATGCCGGCGGGCTGCAGGAAGGCTGGGCCACGGCCGTCGAAGCGGTGATCGCCGAGATGGTGCCGGAGGGGCGGCCGGATCCGTCGCCGCTCCAGGTGAACGTTCTGCCCGGCAGCCATCTGACGCCGGGCGATGTGGAAGAGCTGCGCGACATCGTCGCTGCCTTCGGGCTTGAGCCCATCGTGCTGCCGGACCTCTCCGGCTCGCTGGACGGGCATGTGCCGCGGCAATATGTGCCGACCACGCTGGGCGGTACGGAAGTCGACGACATTCCCCGCATGGGCGCATCGGCCGTCACGCTGGCCATTGGCGAGCAGATGCGCCCCGCGGCAGAGCTGCTGGAACGCCGTGCAGGCGTGCCGGTCCGCGTCTTCGACCGGCTGGTCGGGTTGCGGCCGGTCGACGCCTTCATCGCCGCCTTGTCGGAGATCAGCGGCCGGCCGGTGCCGGCGAACCTTCGCCGCCAGCGCAGCCGGCTGGTCGACGCCATGCTGGACGGGCATTTCTACTTCGCCGGCCGAAACGTCGCGATCGCCGCCGATGCCGACCTGCTGCTGAGCCTGGGCGGCTTCCTGGCCGACATGGGCTGCACCCTGCAGGCCGCGGTTTCGACGACGGCCAGCTCGGCGCTGGAGCGCGTGCCGGCTGACAGCGTCGTCATCGGCGACCTGGACGACCTGGAACGGGCGGGCGCGGGCACGGACCTGATCGTCGCCCATAGCCACGGCCGCCTGGCGGCAGAGCACTTGGGCGTTCCGCTCTACCGCGTCGGCTTTCCGGTGTTCGACCGGTTGGGGGCGGCGGCCCGCGTGACCATCGGCTATCGCGGCACGCGCGACCTGATCTTCCGGATCGGCAACATCCTGATCGAAGGCCATGAGGGGCATGAGAGCCCGGGCCACGGCAGCATGGAGAGGGCCCATGACGGCATCGCCGAAGCGCCGCTTGCGGTTGATTGACGACCGTGCCTCCGACGGCCCCGTCGGGGGTGCGGCGAAGGGGGGACACATGAAGATCGCGTTCGCAACCCACGACCTGAAGACGGTGGACGCCCATTTCGCCGGCGCGCGCAACTTCGCGGTCTACGAGGTGGCGGCCGAGGGCAGCCGCTTCGTCGAGGCCATCGGCTTCGACCGCACCAGCGGCGAGGACGGCGAGCATGCCGAGCCCGACGAAGACCGCATCACCCCGCGCGCCGATGCGTTGGAAGGCTGCGCGATCCTGTTCCTGCTGGCCATCGGCGGCCCGGCGGCGGCCAAGGTGGTGGCCCGCAAGATCCACCCCGTGAAGCTGAAGGGGCCGGAGCCGATCGACGCCGTGCTGCAGCGCATGCAGACGCTGCTTGCCGGATCCCCGCCCCCCTGGCTGCGCAAGGCCATGAGCATGGACGGTGGCCGCCGCCTCGCCTTCCTGGAGGAAGAGGAGGATGTGGCGTGACCGCCGCTCCGGCCGCACGGGCCGCCGCGGCGGCGGCAGAAGAGGCGCTGTCGGCCGATCCCGTGCCCGACACGCCGTTTGTCCGCGCGCTGGTGCGGCTTATGCGGGCGCACGACACCTTCGGGGTGTGGGAGAAGCGGCCCGATGCCGCGATCCTCGCCCCGTTCGTCGTCACCCGCGAACAGCGCCGCAAGATCCCCATCCTGGGCGATCCCGACCCCAAGGTGCGCTGGCGGCTGGACGTGTTCTACAGCGCCGTCGCCATGACCTTGCAGCAAGAGACCGGCGCAGAGGCGATGCCGCTGATGCGCATCTCCACGGAGGGCTTCGGCCCCGCCGTGATCCTGGCCGGGCGCCTGGTGGCGGTCAGCCGGACACTGCGTGACGTCCACCGCTTCGGCTTCGAGAGCTTCGAGGCACTGGCCGCCGAGGGCGCAACCCTGGTCGCCGAAGGGGCCGAGATGATCGGCCGGTTTCCAGAAGCTGCCAGGGCGTGATGGCCGACAAGTTCGAGGATGTCTTGAAAGATCACACACTGTCCAGGGAGGTCCCCGCCTTCGCGGGGACGACGAGACTTGTGGGGAGATACCAACCGGCAAACCCGACAACCAAGCCGTCATCCTCGCGAAGGCGAGGATCTCCCGGGACGGTTCGCGGGCGCGTCAAAGGAGTGATCCGGCCAAACCATAGACCAACGCCCATACCCGAAACCCGCAGTCCCGAAGGAGGGACCCCGCCATGCCTGACGGTATGCACCTGACCCGCGACGGCACCCCGTGGGTGCCGCTCTATCTCGACGCCATCGCCATGGAAACCTGCATCGGCTGCGGTCGCTGCTTCAAGGTCTGCGACCGTGGCGTGCTGGCGATGATGGGCGTCGACGAAGACGGCGAGCTGATCGAGCCGGACGACGACGACGCCGAGCGCATGGTCATGACCGTCGCCGCTAAGGGTGCGTGCATCGGCTGTAACGCCTGCGCGCGCGTCTGTGGCTCTGGCGCCATGACGCATGTGACCGCCGCCGAAGCGATGGCGGCCTAGGGACATGGCCGGGGAGGCGTCCGCCTATGGCCGGCTGATGGAGGCCGGCGCTGGCGACCCCTTCGACCGCCACGTCTTCGCCTGCGCCGTCGCCATCGGACTGACCGAGGCTCCAACGCCGCTGACGGCCGCCCTGGGCCTGGCCATCGAAGACCTGGTCGTGGTCTTCGCCGCCCATTTCCCACGAGGCGTGGCGCTGCTGGCCAACGTCCCGCCGGACGCCCCCGCCGACACCGACGCGCCGGAGGAGCCGGACCTGCGCGCCCTCCTGCTCGACCACCGCAGCGAGGGCGCGCCGGCGGAAACGGCGCTCGCCGCCATCGTCGCCCGCCGTTCCTGTCGCGCCAACCACTTGTGGCAGGACATGGGCCTGCGCGACCGCTCAGAGCTGAACCGCCTGCTGCACCGCCATTTCCGCCCACTGGCGGCCCAGAACGTCAACGACATGAAGTGGAAGAAGTTCTTCTACCGCAAACTCTGTGAACAGGACGGTCTGCTGGTCTGCCGCGCCCCCAATTGCGATGTCTGCGTCGACAAGGCCCACTGCTTCGGGCCGGAGACGGGGGATGCGGTGGCATGGCGGTAATGGGGGCAGAGGGGCCGAAGCGAGCGCTCTGAAAGAAGCCGGAAACACATCGAGTGAACTACCGGTCCGCGCGTGCAGTGGCGCTCGATCCGCGGGATCCACGATCCAATCGCCGTCTACTGCTGACTGACGTCAGTCAGCCGCATCCAGTAGGTGGGATTCTTCTGGAAAGTTGCGTCTGTATATCGTATTCTATTTCGCATAATAAATTATAATAAATTTGAGCAAATTCTATGACATGCGATGCAGGGTGATGAATCGTGAGAATGATTATGCGATCGACTCCATGGATCACTCTGTTGCTGTCCTGCTTTATATTTGCATGCGTGCCTGCAGCACCCAGGGCGCCTTATAACCAGGGGTACTATCCGTCCACAGCATATTCCGGGTCGCCCTCACATTACCCGTCGGCGTCATATTATTCGCCCCGTCCGAACTACTCGACGGCTTATTGCGAATCCTATGCCCAAAGCGTCTCGTGGCGGCATTCCCGCGGCGGGGCGATCGGCGGGGCCTTGCGAGGCGCTGCCGGCGGGGCAGCCATCGGCGCCATCGTGGATGGCGGCAGAGGTGCGGGCCGCGGTGCGGCCATCGGTGCCGTTACCGGCGGGGCCACGCGCGGCATCCAGCGCGGCGTTACGTACAACCAGGCGTTCCGGGATTGCATGAGCGGATATGTCCGCTACTAGCCACGCATCACTCATGCCCCCAGAGGTCGGCACGGTCCCGCGCCGGTCATTGGGTTTGAAACATGCGGGCGAGAGTATACCGGCAGCCGCAGAGTTCCCGATCGGAGCACGATGACATGCGCATCCTACTGTCGACCATGGCCCTGTCGCTCGCACTGGCACTGGCTGGACCGTCCGTCGCATACGCCCAAGCCGAGGTGATACGGCTCAACATCGACGAGATCAGCTGCCGGGAGATCCTGACCATGGGGGGCGAGGAGAGGGACTTTGCCCTGATCTTCCTGCATGGCTTCGTAAGCGGCCAGAACGGCGAGATCCTGTTCGACGGGCCGGCCTTGACCGAAGCGACAGATACCATCCTCGACCGCTGCATCAGCACGCCGGACGCAAGCGCGCTGTCCGTGTTCACAAGCGTCCGCGGCTAGCCGGTGGTTCCAGCGGGGTCTGGGGCCGCTGGCGGACGTCCCGTCGCAACACCCCGCCGACACCGGAGGAGCCGGATCTGCGCGCCCTGTTGATCGATCACCGCAGCGAGGGGGCGCTGGCGTCCCGGTGGCTGAGATTTGCCGCAAGTCCGGGATCAGCCAGGCGACCTACTTCAACTGGAAGAAGAAGTATGCGGGCCTGCTGCCGACCGAGATGCGGCGGCTCAAGCAGCTCGAGGAGGAGAATGAGCGGCTGAAGCGGATCGTTGCGGATCTCAGCCTCGACAAGGAGATGCTGCAGGATGTCATCAAGCGAAAGCTCTAAGGCCTGCTCGTAAGCGGACGCTTGTCGACGAGATGCGGTCGACGTGGGGAGTGTCCATCCGGCGCGCCTGCGGGGTGATCCAGTTGGATACGTCGAGCTACCACTACCGCTACCGCCGACCCGAGCAGGCCACACTCGAAGCGCGGATCCGTGAGACCTGCGAGACACGGGTGCGCTATGGCTATCGCCGCGTCCATGTCCTTCTGCGTCGGGAGGATTGGCTGATCAATCAGAAGAAGACCCGAAGGATCTACACGGAACTGGGTCTTCAGCTGCGCAACAAGAGGCTAAAACGACGGGTCAAAGCGAAGCTGCGCGAGGATCGCAGACCCGCCAGTGGGGCCAACGAGACTTGGGCCATGGACTTCGTCCACGACCAACTCGCCACCGGCCGGCGTCTGCGTGTGCTGACCATCGTCGATATCTTCTCACGCTTCGCGCCTGTCCTCGATCCACGCTTCAGCTATCGGGGCGAGGACGTGGTGGCAACGCTCGACCAGGTCTGCGCTCAGATCGGCGCACCCAAAACGATCCGGGTCGACCAGGGCTCGGAGTTCGTCTCCCGCGACCTGGATCTGTGGGCCTACAAACATGATGTCGAACTCGACTTCTCTCGGCCCGGCAAGCCGACCGACAACGCCTTCATCGAAGCGTTCAACGGACGGTTCCGGGCCGAGTGCCTCGACGCGCACTGGTTCCTGAGCCTTGCCGACGCGCGGCAAAAGATGGAGGCTTGGCGTAGATACTACAATGAGGATCGACCCCACGGCGCCATCGGGTACAAGTTCCCGATCGCCCTCATGAATCTCGGCAGCAATACCGGCACGCTGACGTGACGACGCCCGGAAACTCCACCGTCGGGCGATCCAAAGAACGGTCTCACCTCACGCCCAACAGCGCAATTCAGGAATTGGGAATCAAGAGAAGTGCGCTCGACTCATAAATGTCTTTGATGCTATCGTAGGGCGATGAATACTCGCTATAGTATCTGAGCGAGATCGCTTGGGGAGCGGCATGTCTGGAGAACGAGAAGTAAGGGGCACCGACGAGCTCTTCTGGACGCGTGTTGAAGCCCTTGTCCGCCTTAAGGATTATGCATTGTCGAGCAATCTTGATTTAAGTGATGAAGTGCTTGAGGACATAAATCACTTGGTTTCAGGTGATATATCGAGTGCTGCATCCCGCGGCTACACATTGGATCGCTGCATTCGCGACGTCACTGAGATCACTTACCCGACGACCATAGAAACAATCGGATTGGATAAGAGTAAATATCTTGGAATACAAAACAAGTTCCTGTGGATAATCGCGATATTTGGAATAATAATGCTTATTCTGGCGGTAGTTGCTCGTTCAGTATTGTCAGCACTGCCACCGGATTCGACTACGGCAACATTCGCATTAGAATCTTTTCTGACGGCTTGCCTTGGAACTCTTGGGGCGCTGGTATACATATTTTTTAATCTCATTGGTGTGCTGTCAGAGAAAGCATTCAGCAGTCAAGACATGTTTACAAACTCTCTAAGATTGGTCATCGGAGCTATCGTAGGATGGCTATGCTATTTCGCTTTTTTGCAGGGTCAAGGTCTCGGTGAAGGTGAAAAAAGTATGCTACTTTTGCCATTCTTGGCGGGATTTAGCACGCGACTCGTCGTAGGCATTATAACACAGGCAATAAGTGCAGTTGAGTTGACATTGGGGTTGGAGGACAAATCTACCGACCTGCGCCGAAGACGACTTAGAGCTCAGCAGGAAACTGCTCAGGCTGAGCGAATCTCACGAACTGCTATGAGAGACCTCTCACGGACAATACGGCAATCAGTTGATCGACGGCCGGGCGATTCTAGTTAGAGTTTCATAACACAAAGGCAGAAACAGAGAAATCCGCTGTCATCGTCCCCTCGATGCGTGTCGCTGTGTCGGCCCCATTGGTCTCTTTGGTCAATACTGAACATGAGCCTTGGCATGCGGAAGCGCCGCCGTCGAGGGGACGCAGCCGATCAAAGCGGGTTGGGCCAAGCGGCCCATAAGGGACCGAGAGCCGCAGAGCGGTGACTGACCGTAGCTGGCTCGTCAGCCGCCGGCCTCCAGGAAGCGTGTCCACACGACCGCAACCGGCTGCACAGGGCTGGAAGGCGACAGTGTCGTCCCTGCGGCGCCTGCCGCCGATGGGTGTCTACGAACCTGACGCAAAGCGCCCCAGCGCCCACGTGCGCGTTGGCCCTATAGAGCGTCCCAACGTGGACTCAGATCGCTTAACACCACCGGGTGGCCTCTGACGACGTCGCAAACCTGACAATCGGGACGGACTGTCCGAAAGCCTTCAACCGCGCTACCTCGAAAATCCTCTGGATATCAACCCCTTATCCCTTGGCACGCCAGTTGCTTTGGCCTCTCACCTAACGGACCCAACCGGGGAGTGGAGGCAAGCATGGTGGCACTGACCGACACGGCCGTGCGGATGATCGAGCGGCTGATCGGGAATGCGGCAGAGGGGACCTGCGGGCTGCGGATCATGGTGGAACCGGGCGGCTGCGCCGGGCTTCAGTACCTGCTGGGGCTGGAGAGCGCCGCCATGGACGGTGACGAGGTCTATGAGGCCGGGGCGGTCAAGGTGTTCGTCGACCCCCACAGCCTGCCGATCATCCACGGCACGCAGATCGATTATGTCGAGGGGTTGGAAAGCTCCGGCTTCGTTTTCGACAACCCCAATGTCGCCAGTGTCTGCAGCTGCTCGAAATCGTTCAACGCGGCCTGGAGCGGGGACGCGGAATGACGGACTTGCGCGAAGAGCTGGCGGGGCTGGAGACGGCAGAGGCGTTCCTGGAGCGCTTCGCCATTCCATACGACCAGCGGGTCGTCGATGTGAACCGACTGCACATCCTGCAGCGCGCGCATGACCTGCTGGCTGGCGAGGCCGCGGATCTGGACGACGCGGCACTGGCCGCGCGCTTCGCCGCGGTGCTGGCGCAGGCCTATGCCGATTTCACGCGCTCGGACGCGCGGACGGAGAAGGTTTTCGCGGTGTTCCGCCGCGCGAAGGCCGACAGTGCCGCGCCGGGCCGGACCTTTGTGCCCATCGACACCATCGCCGGCGGGCCGCGCCGGCTGCCCGTCGCCCGAGGCTGACGCCATGCACATCGTCGTCTGCATCAAGCAGGTGCCCGACAGCGCGCAGATCCGCGTGCATCCGGTCACCAACACGATCATGCGGCAGGGCGTGCCGACGATCATCAACCCCTATGACCTGTTCGCGCTGGAAGAGGCGTTGTTGCTGCGCGACCGTTTCGGCGGGCAGGTGACGGTGATCACCATGGGGCCGGCCATGGCCGACACCTCGCTGCGCAAGGCGCTGGCCTATGGCGCGGACCGCGCGGTGCTGCTGACCGACCGGTTCTTCGCCGGTGCGGACACGCTGGCGACCTCATTCGCCCTGTCGGCGGGCATCGCCAGGCTGGCGGAGCAGGCGCCGGTCGATATCGTCTTCACCGGCAAGCAGACCATCGATGGCGACACGGCCCAGGTCGGCCCCGGCATCGCCAAGCGGCTGGCGCTGCATCAGCTGACCTATGTTGAGCGGATCGACCGCCTGGACCTGGACGCGCGCGAGATCGTGGTGCGGCGGCGGGCCGAAGGCGGGGTGCAGGTGCTCAAAACCGGCCTGCCCTGCCTGATCACCATGCTGGAGGGCACCAACAGCATTCGCTTTGCCGGCATGGACGACATGTTCCGCGCCGCGCGCGCCGAAATCGAGGTCTGGAACGCGGCCAAGGCCGGCATCGACGACGTGCAGAAATGCGGCCTGCGCGGATCGCCGACGGTGGTGAAGAAGGTGTTCGCGCCGCAGCCGCGCACCGAGGCGGCGAAGATGATCGATGTGGCCGGCCTGGCGCCGGGGGAAATCGCCGACGCCGCTATCGACACGCTGTTCGCCGCCGATCCCGACCTGCACGACGACCTGCGCGCCTTCGCGTCGGGTGCCTGAGGGGAGACGAAGCCCAATGAGCCAACCCCCCGCCCGCCCTTCGCCCGCCCGCGGCAAGCCCTTGCCCGAACACCTGAAAGCCTATCGCGGCGTCTGGGTGGTGGTGGAGGCCGAGCGCGGCCACGCCCACACAGTGTCGTGGGAGCTGTTGGGCGAGGGCAGGAAGTTAGCCGACGAATTGGGTGTTGACCTGGCCGCCGTGGTTATGGGGCCGCCGGAACCCTGGCTGGACGATGTCTGCACCGAGGCGGGCGCCCATGGCGCGGATCTGGTCTACCGCATCGCCGACCCGGTGCTGGCCGACTATCGCACCCAGCCCTTCACCCAGGGCCTGACCGCGCTGGTCGAGGCCCACAAGCCGGAAATTCTGCTGCTGGGCGCGACGACCTTAGGCCGCGATCTCGCCGGCAGCGTGGCGACGACACTGGCCACGGGCCTGACCGCCGACTGCACGGAGCTGGCCATCGATATGGAGACGCGCAGCATGGCGTCGACCCGCCCAACCTTCGGCGGCAGCCTGCTGTGCACGATCCACACGCTGAACTTCCGCCCGCAGATGGCGACCGTGCGCCCCCGCGTCATGGCCATGCCCAAGCGCCGTGACGATGCCGCGCCGAAGATCGTCGACCACCCGCTGGACCTGGCCGAAGACGACATCGTCACCAAGGTGCTGGACTACGTGCTGGACCGCGACGACGACAAGCCGCGGCTCGCTTATGCCGACATCGTCGTCGCCGGAGGGCTGGGCCTCGGCTCGCCGGAGAACTTCCGGCTGGTGGTCGAGTTGGCGGAGGTGCTGGGCGCCGAATACGGCGGCTCGCGCCCGCTGGTGCAGAAGGGCTGGATCCCGGCCGACCGCCAGATCGGCCAGACCGGCAAGACGATAAGGCCCAAGCTCTACATCGCCGCCGGCATCTCCGGCGCCGTGCAGCACCGTGTCGGCACCGAGGGTGCTGACATGATCCTGGCCATCAACACCGACCCCAAGGCCCCGATCTTCGAGTTCGCCACCTACGGCATCATCGGCGATGCGCTGCAGATCTTGCCCGCGCTGACCAATGCCTTCCGCACCCGCCTGACCGCGCTGAAGGGCGCGGCCTGACAGCCCTCAAGGAGACACCGCGCCCATGCCGGAAACATTCGATGCGATCGTGGTCGGGGCGGGGCCGGCCGGCAATTCCGCCGCGCTGACGCTGGCGCGTGCAGGCCTGAGCGTGCTGCAGCTGGAACGCGGCGAGTACCCGGGCTCGAAGAACGTGCAGGGCGCCATCCTCTATTCCAACGCGCTGGAGGCCCTGGTCCCCGACTTCCGCGACGAGGCGCCGCTGGAACGCCACATCGTCGAACAGCGGGTATGGATGCTGACGGAGACCTCCCATGTCGGCACGCACTACCGCTCCGACGGTTTCAATGAGGAGCGGCCGAACCGCTACACCATCATCCGCGCCCAGTTCGACAAGTGGTTCTCGTCCAAGGTTAGGGAAGCCGGGGCGCTGGTGATCTGCGAGACCACGGTCACCGGCCTGATCCGCGACGGCCGCCGGGTGGTGGGCGTGACCACCGACCGCGCCGGCGGCGAGGTCTATGCCGACGTGGTTGTGCTGGCCGACGGCGTCAATGCGCTGGTGTCGCAGAAGGCCGGCCTGCGCGACGAGCTCAAGCCCGATCAGGTCGCACTCGCGGTGAAAGAGACGCACTATCTGCCCCGCGACGTCATCGACCAGCGCTTCAACATCCAGGGCGACGAAGGCGTGGTGATCGAAGCCGCCGGCACCATCACCGGCGGCATGCTCGGCACCGCCTTCCTCTACACCAATGGTGAGAGCGTATCGGTAGGGATCGGCTGCATCGTCTCCGATTTCGCGGCGTCCGACGTCTCGCCCTACGACCTGTTGGAGCGGTTCAAGGCGCATCCGTCCGTGCGACCCCTTCTGGCCGGCGGCGAGCTGAAGGAATATGCCGCCCATCTGATCCCGGAAGGGGGGTACAGGGCGGTGCCGCAGGTCTGCGGCAACGGCTGGATCGTCGCCGGCGATGCCGGGCAGTTCGTCAACTCGCTTCACCGCGAAGGCTCCAACATGGCGATGACCACGGGCCAGCTGGCGGGCGAGACCATCGCAGAGCTGAAGCGCGAAGGCCGCCCCATGACGGCGGCCAACTTGGCCGGCTACCGCAAGCGGCTGGAGGCCAGCTATGTGCTGAAGGACTTGAGGAAGTACCGTGACCTGCCGCAGGTGCTGCACGGGAACAAGCAGTTTGTCACCGCCTATCCGGAGCTGCTGAGCCAGGCGGCGGACACATGGTTCCGCGTGGACGGTGTCGACAAGCGCACCAAGGAACGCAGCATCTTCCGCAACTTCCGCCGCGGCCGCTCGCTGATGGGCCTGTTCGGCGATGCCTACAAGATCCGGAGGGCTTTTCGATGAGCACGAAGATCGAGCAGAAGCTCTATCAGAACCGCTACAACGTCGACGAGGGCCGCCCGCATATCCGCCTGACGGACCCGGACAACGTGTCGGAGGGCCTGAAGAAGCTGCTCACGCTCTGCCCGGCCGGCTGCTGGGCCCTGCAGGACGACGGCAGGCTTGCCAGCTCGCTCGACGGTTGTTTCGAATGCGGCACCTGCCGCATCGTCGCGTCCGCTTTCGGTGACGAGATCGAGTGGGAATACCCGCGCGGCGGCTTCGGGGTGCTGTACAAGTTCGGGTGAAGGGGCAATCAGCGGTCGCTGTCGTTTGCCCCAGCCTTGGGGCAGCATCCCCTTCACGGGTAAACGATCAACCGCGAAGGCCAGTACACCGAGGATACAGATGTGCCGGATTTGGTGGCGGCGGAAGTCTCCGGCGACCCCGTCTCCGCCGCCTTCGCTGACAGGCAGGGAAAGAGCAGGGAACTCTTGCGGATTGGCAAGACCAGAAAGCGTTGACCGCCAAGATACATGGCTCTCTCGCTAGCAACCGGTCGGACTAGAGCCAGATCCCCACGAACGGGCAGCCCGTTAACTGGGCTCCCAGCGTTGAACTTGGTCATCTAGCCCTCCATTGCCGCTGGCCGCCCCGGCTCCAACTGATACCGCTTCAGCGTCGACGCGACTCTTGGGGTGTGGGTCCCATGGGCGTGACTGACCCAGCTTCGTACCTGTGCGAGCATGAGTCGGCTGCACCGACACGGCGGTCTAACGTTTCCGCCGACAGCGCCTGGAGTGCCCTCAGGGCGTTCCCGTCACCCCAATGCTCCGCTGGTTGCGCCCTTACGGCAACTGGGCAATCATCGCGGTCATCGAGGCGCGCCACATGGCCAATCTCGTTCAATGCATGAAGGAACCCGGTGACGAAACCGGCAACGCGCCAGGATGTCTTGAAACACCAAGACCCAGACGACAGGGAGATACGACATGTGCCATCCAGTTATCATGGCGTACGTGAAGGGTAAGGCGCTCAGCCGTCGCAATCTGTTTCGGGGCTCGGCGGCAGCTGGTGCCGCGATTGTGGCGTCAACAGTCGCGGCGCCAAGGCCCGTTCTTGCTCAACCGGCCAGCCGGGTAATCGATTTGACCTACACGCTAACCTATGATTTCCCGACCTATTTCGGCGAGCAGCAGTTTTTCGATGAAGATGTGTTCACCTATGCCGAACACGCCTTCAACCTTAAGACCCTTCGTGTGAACGAGCATACGGGGACCCACATCGATGCCCCGTTGCATTTTACCGACGGCGGCACGTCAATTGATGAGGTTGCCGTAGAGTCGCTGGTCTGTCCGCTCATCATTGTCGATATCCGTGAGAAGGCGGATGCCGATCCGGATGCGCAGGTCACGCCCGACGACCTGCTTGCTTGGATTGCCGAACATGGGCCGATCCCGGCGGGCGCCTGTGTTGCCCAGAATGCCGGCTGGCAACAGCGGCTGGGCACGCCAGGGTTCCGAAACGCCGATGATGAAGGGAAGATGCACTTTCCCGGATTCCATCATGAGGCCGCGACGATGCTTCTGGAGGAGGCCGAGGTGGCTGGCATTGGCGTTGACACGCTGTCTATCGACTACGGTCCGTCAGCCGATTTCGTGACACACTACACTTGGCTGCCAGCAAACAGATGGGCCGTGGAGAACATGGCAAACCTCGACCAGCTTCCTGCTGCGGGAGCGACCCTTGTGGTCGGCGCGCCAAAGCACCGGGGCGGGACAGGCGGACCGTGCCGACTGATTGCGCTGGTCTGATGGGCCACCTCGTGGTGCATCCAGTCGGTTCACGTTAATCGAGACGCTGATTGGTGCGATTGCCGGGGCCCCGATCGGCGCGAATCGGGGCCCCGGCAACGTTGAGATTTCCGATCTTCTTCAGAGACATGTTTCACTCGGCGGTGGGGTTCCAATAGTTGCCTGCCGACCGGCAGAAGCAGTGTTTACCGCTTGTCGGCGTTGCCGGATCGATGCGGACCACTACGGTCGTAGCCTCAGCGAAGCGTCGGCGTTCGAACATCCGCTCGACGGCGATGCGAGCGTGCGCCTGAGACACGCCGCGCAGATCGAGTTCGTAATCAGCGGAGGCCTGATCGCCCACCGGGCCGCGTATCTGTTCCTCGTCGAATAGCGGCACCAGAACCTCGTCGCTGCCATCAAAGACCAGGCATCATGGTGCTGGCCAGGATGCCAGCAATGGCGCGACGCTGGTCTGTCGGGAGGGACTCGATGGCGTTCCATGCCTCCCGCATCAAGTCAGGGTCGGTTGCCGCCGCTTGAACCGTCAGCGCGATCGGATGCCCGGCGCCAAGTACCTGCTCGATGGCATTGACGATGACTGGAATGTTGGTGGGATCGAAGGCTGGCATCAGCTCGCTCGTCCTAACGGTGCAGAACCGGTCTTCGTTCCAGCCTTCTCCTGCTGCGCCTGCGCAAACCAGCCGATGACGCGCAGACGGTATTGCTCACCCCGCATCGCCACGAGCTTCTGCGTCGGACCGTTCGTCGGATCGCCCAACGCGGTGAGCCTCTTCTCAATGTGGGGTCCAGTGAGCGGAAGGCCGCACAACTGCGTGATGCAGTGCTTCCAAGGCTCGTAGCTCTCCAGGGTCATCATCTTGTTCATCTCGTTCTAGCCCGCATAGTCATCTCTGTGTCGTCGGTAGCGCATCCGTCTCGGTCCGACCACTCGGCGACAGACTAGGTGTTTGCTCCCGGATTTTGATGGTGCATTCCTATTTCGAAAATGGAAGGATGAGTTAGGGGCAGCTACTTTACGGCTGCGCCAGGACGACAGAGGCAGTCCGTCGAGCAATACAAGATAGTCAAGAGAGCCTGAGGACGCTGGCCAATCGATACGGCATGAACCCGAAGCGCTCGCCCATGAATTTCCCGATACCGAGGGCTGCAGGATCACAGCCCACCTGCTGATCCCAGTCTTCGTTCTCACCGGCATGATAGGTCTTTGCGAAAAACCGCCCGCCGCCGGGACGGCAGAGCAGACTGCCGATTTCTTCATCGAAAGTGTGAACCGCCGCGATTTCTTCATCCTCTGCCCCGACAACGAGGTGCCCCGCGCACTTGACGAAAAGCGCATGGCTTGGGCCATGGGCGATACCATCGAAAACCGCCCGGTGCTTAGCCATTGGCATCCGGATGACTCGAGTGCTTTCGCCGCCTTCATCGAGGATGATGGCTAGCCCAAATTCATCATACCCGCCACGGTCTGCGTCGCGGCCAGGCGTTCGGTCCGCCGGGAGCCAATCGAAGTGCGTAGCGGGGCTGCGGGCGACGACGGGCCGGCGACGAGGCCCGTCAACCCGCTTGACCCGTGCTAAGGACTGCCGCGAAAGGCCGCGCCGCCTCCCTCTTGGCCGTGTCTCTGGTTAGCATCCGTCCCTTTGCGCAGCTGCGCGAAGTCGAACGCGACAGTGGCTCTGGCATGCAGCGTCAGGCCGACGGCGATGGGCACGAAGGTCGCGATCAGGAACGCCTTCAAGAGGCTCGCCTCCGCCCAGTCGGCGCCGGTCAGTTGATAGAGCAGGCCGGCCGGGCCGAAGCTCGGCGTGATGAACACCAGGCCGCCCGCGACCAGCCCGCAGGTGAAGGCCAGTGCCGCCTGGCCGCCGGACCAGCGCCGGGCCCACAGGCCGAAGAACACCGGAAAGGCCGCCGCCGCACAGATCAGGTCGGCCAACAGCAGCAGATAGAAGATGCTGTAGCCCTGGGCTGCGCCGATCATTGGCCCGATTGCGAGGGCGACCATGCCGGCCCGCGCCAGCACCAGCGACCGCCGGTTCTCCTTCAGCGCCGGCAGCGCCCGCGGCAGTTCGACCACTAGCAGGCTCGACAGGGCGGACAAGAGACTGTCCAGCGAGCTGATGACAAGCGCGACGCCCAGAACGACGACCAAGATGGCAAAGCCCTCCGGCAACGCCTCGCGCACCAGCAGGAAGGCGGCGACCGGCGCGTCCTCCGCCCGGCCGAGCGCGACGGCCGTAAGGCCGAACAGGCCCATGACCGCGATCACCGGCAACACGACCAGCGCACCCACCAGGAACCCGCGCACCACGGCGCCGGCGCTCTTGGCCGCGTAGACGCGCTGCCAGTAGCTCTGGTTGAAGATCTCCGCCAGCAGGATGGCTAGGACCAGCGCGATCCCCGTCTCGACGCCGGGACCGTATGTCCAGTCGAGCAGGTGCGGCGCTGCTGCCGCGAGCCCGTCCGATACCGCATCCAACCCGCCGGCCTCCCGGAAGCCGACGACCACGAGCGCGGCCAGCAGCGGCAGCACGATGGCGATCTGCACGGCGTCCGTCAGGATCGAGCCACGCAAGCCCGACAGAAGCGTGTAGCCCAGTGCTGCGGCCAGTACGATCGCCGCGGCGAGCGGGCTCGGCGTGCCGGTCAGCGTGCCGACGATCTGCGCGACCGCACTCAAGCCCGCGGTCAGGAAGATCAGCAGCACCGCCAGCATCACGCCCAGCGTGACGGCGTACATGACACCGCCATAGCGACGGTGGGCAAACTCGGTCAACCCGTGCCCATTCGGCATCACCGTGCGCATGCGCCGGCCGACCAGGGCATAGGCAAAGAGAGGCGCTGCGGTCCCCAGCGCATAGCCGGCAACCGTGGCAATGCCGCCGACGGCGGCGGATTCCGCCGGGCTGAAGAGGATCCAGCCGCCAAGCATCGACGCGAGGACGGTAGCAGCGGCGGTCGATGCGCCGATCTGGCCACGGGCTGTGACGAAGTCGTCCGCTGTCAGACGAGCGGCGCCATGCCGACGGGCGATGGCGATGCCGAGCGCGAGGAACGCGGCCGACGTCGCCGCCACGGTCACGAGGACCGGGGCGCTGGCGAGCGCTTCCATCAGACGCGGGCGTCGGCGTCGGTGGCGGCGTGGCGGAGGCGGCAGGAGCGGCCGATAGGCCGCATAAGGCTGGTCATGCGATGGCTTCCCTTCGCTGGCGTGACCCAGATCAGGTTCGACGGGTGTAATCTCAGCCCTGCATAGGCGGACGCAGGACACCCCGGCTGCCCGCACATCAGCACCGGTCAGCGATCTCTGTCAACCGCGATCACAGCGCATAGAGGGTCGCTGGGACCGTTCGCCTTGACCGCGGACATCGCGCGTCACACATCGGACGCCTCAAACTGACACCACCCGGACGTCGCGGGAGGGGAACGACTGGCGCTATCGAGCGCGAATGATTATGATTCGCATCCTGGAATCTCAGGGATGGCGCCCGTCGCTTTCAGCTGTCCCGACCGCTCAACGTGGGATCATCCGACTGTTTGGTCCCGGGATGAGATGGTCTGGATGGTGCGTGAAGCGATGCGGCTCTGAAGCCAATTCTTGAGAGAAGCACTCGAACACGGTAAGACCGCGCAGGGTTTTCAGGCGCTTGGCACTGCCGCCGAGTCATGCGGGGATGGCGCAATCGCATTCGTTTGCTTGGACTGGCGGCACATGAGCGAGTTGCTGGCAGCGGGCAGGCGGGTTTTTTCGGATCTCAAGAACCTCTGTGTGTCGAACAAGAGCAACGGCGGCATCGGAACCTTCTACTGCTCCAAGCACGAGCTCGTCTTCGTGTTCAAGATCGGCAGCGGTCCGCATACCAACAGCTTCGGCACGACCAGAGGTGCTGAGTTGGCCATGCATCCCACGGTCAAGCCGGTCGAACTGGTCGCTGACGCCATTCGCGACTGCTCCAAGCGCGGTGACATCGTTCTCGACCTCATTGGCGGCTTAGGGACGACAATCATTGCGGCCGAGCGGGTTGGCCGTTGCGCCCGACTGCGCGAATACGACCTGGCATACTGTGACACCATCGTCAGGCGCTGGGCGATCTTCACCGGCAAGTATGCGACGCCGGTGCGACGGGCGAGCGCTTCGAGGATGCCGAAGAGAGGCGGACGACCGGCGGAACGGAAGTGGATCGGGTGGCATGAACGGTGATCGCGATGACCGGTCAGGCGACGAAGCGCCGCAACGGCGTCGCCGCAAAGGGGGCGGTGACTATGAGGTAGGCTATACCAGGTCTCCGGCACGCGGACGCTCAGCCTCGCCGGCCCGTGGTCGACCGCCCGCTGCGCCCTCGTCGCCATCCTCTGCGATCGCTGCCATGATCCGGGCCCAGATGCCAGCCCTGCGCCACCGGACGTAGCGGTTATAGCAGGTGGTGTACGGGCCATATTCCTTTGGCAGGTTCCGCCAGGCCGTGCCGCTGCGCAAGATGAAGAAGATGCCGTTCAGAACCTTGCGGTCGTCGACGCGCGGCACCCCGCGCGGCTTGTTGGGAAGCACCGGCTGGATTGCCGACCACTCCTGATCCGTTAGGTCGTATTCATTCACCGCAGTCTCCTTAGGTTCTCCAGTGTTGCGCGGCTTCTCCGCTCCTCAGGCTCGGTGACCGGTCCTTGGGGCGAGAGTGGGGTGGCCCCTTGCGATCGGCGCGCCATGGCGTCCCGGCTGTCTATCGCAAGGGGAGTGCCGGCTCTCGGTGTGGCCTCAAGCCGACCTACTGGCAGGCGCTGTCGACGTTCCAGAAGTCGGCGAAATAGGTCTCCACGCAGGTGTCCTCGGCCTGGGCCTGCTGGCTGCCGGGGCCGGCCGCCGGCTCCAGATCGCCGAGATTGACCGGGCCCTGTCTCTCGCCGCCGGCTGCCGGCTGCAGCCCGCCGGGGCCGCCCACCTCGCCGATGGAGAAATTGTCCGCGAAGACGTTGGTCTGGAACGGCGCGCCCAGTTCGTTGGAGAAGAACGACGCCCCGCCCGGGCGGTCGAGCTCGCTCTCAGCCGACCGGATCTCGTCCAAGAGCGTTTCCACATCCGTCGGAAGCAGCTCGGGCAGCAGGTTCGTCAGCGGTTCGGCGATTGCGGCCGGCTGGAAGGCGAACATCTCGAAGTCCGTGTTGCCAAAGGCCGGCGAGACATTCGCATCTTCGTCGCCCGTCGCGATCGTGATCAGCGTCGGCAGGTCGCCCCCGTCGACGCCGTCGATCACCGCAGCGAACCCGACCGCTGGCGTGCCCCACCAGTTGCCTTCCAGGTCCGGGCTGCCGGTGCCGGTAAGGTTGAAGCCGAAGCCGCCATTGCCGAAGGCGAACGGGGTCCCGGGCAGGAAGTTCACCTGGACCGCCAGGCTGCCGCCGTCGATGGCGGCCGTATCCGCCACCTCGATGCCGTCGCCGCCGTTCTCGACGATGTAGTTTTGGAACACCTCCACCGGTCCGGCGATGTCGCCTTCGAACCGCACGCCGTCGGCCTCGTTGGCGCGGATGAAGTTGTTGTAGACGCCCGTCGTCTCCGTCGACGCGATGTCGGCGAAGGTGAGGCCGTTCGTGCCGCTGCCGGTGATC
>JANQIX010000107.1 GCA_028281925.1 Alphaproteobacteria bacterium | reverse complement strand
CGAATGGTGCACGGACACGGACAGGGATGGTCCCAAGAGACGCTCCACCTTTTCGGCAAAGCGCAGGATGGTCTGGGTCTGTACATGCGACGGCGTATTCTCGGTAGAGATGCGGAACAGCAGCCTTTCGTCCGCCGCCGCTCCGAAACTCGCCGTCATCGTCAGGACAAGCGCTAGCGGCCGAAGAAGCCGCCGATACAACCTTGGTATGCCGTCACGCATGATGCCCGACCGTCGTGCGAGCCGCCGCTTCCTGCAACCGGGCCACAGTCCGGTCACCAGACGACACTGCATTGCAGGGGTCCAAATGGACTCCCTCCAAACTCCACAGACATGCGCCGTGACGATGGAACCGCGGCAGAACGTCCCACCCGTCGCGACCCTAGCGGGAAATCGGTTAACGGCGGACTAACGCACGAGGGTCTCAAGCACCCGGCAAGTCCGGCTTCCGGTCCACGCGGATCACCGTCTGCTGCATCTTGGCGATCAGCTGCTGCTCGTCGCCGATCACGGCGAAGACATCGATCTCGTTGATGCCCAGCGTGCGCCCACATTTCACACAGCGTGCCACGGCGCGAAGCCGGTCGCCCATGCCCGGTGCCAGATAGTTGATCTTGAATTCGACGGCCAGCACCTCGCTGTCCGGCGGCATCAGTGTGAACGCCGCATAGCCTCCGGCGTTGTCGGCGATGGTCGCGGCGACGCCGGCATGCATGTACCCGGTCTGCTGCGTCAGCGCCGGGTTGAACGCCATCTCGATCTCCGCATGGCCGGGCTTCACCACCGTCAGTTCGGCGCCGAAGGTGCGCATGATCGCCTGCCGGCCGAAGCTCTCGCGGCACCGCGCCTCGAAATCGTCCCCGCCTGTCATCGCCCCGCTCATATCAAGATCCACGCCGCCAGACCGAGAAACGCCATGAACCCGATCACATCGGTCACCGTTGTCAGGAACACGCCCGACGCCACGGCCGGGTCCACCTTCAGCCGGTCCAAGACCAGCGGGATCACCGTTCCGCTGAATCCCGCCGCCAACAGCGTGATGATCATGGCGGAGCCGATCACCACCCCGATCATCCAGTCGCCGAACCACAACGCCGCGATCGGCCCCGCGATCACCGCGAAGATCAGCCCGTTCAGGCAGCCCACCAGCACCTCTTTCCACAAGACACGTGGCGCTGTATCGGGTGTCAGCTCGCGCATCGCCAGGCCACGCACGGCCACGGTCAGGCTCTGGGTGCCGGCATTGCCGCCCATGCTGGCGACGATGGGCATCAGCACCGCCAAGGCCACGATCTGGTCGATCGTGCCCTGGAAGATGGCGATCACCAGCGAGGCGATGATCGCCGTCACCAGGTTGACACCGAGCCAGGAGAAGCGCGAGCGCGTGGTATCCACCACGGCGCGGTAGAGGTCGTCCTCCTGCACGCCGCCCAACTTCAACAGGTCGTCCTCGGCCTCCTCGTCGATTACGTCGACGATGTCGTCGACCGTGATCATGCCCAACAGCCGGCCGGACTTGTCCACCACCGGCGCCGACACCATGGAGTACTGGCGGAACAGCAGCGCCACCTCCTCCTGGTCCATCTCCGCCGGAATGGTGCGCACGTCTTCGCTGACGATGCTGCGCACCTTCACCGGCCGCTTGGAGCGCAGGATGCGCGCCAGCTGCAGCGAGCCGATCGGCCGGTACATGGGGTCGACCGCGAAGATCATGTAGAAGTCGTCGGGCAGGTCCTCGGTCTCGCGCAGCCAGTCGATGGTCTTGCCCACGGTCCAGAACATGGGCACGGCGACCACTTCGCGCTGCATCAGCCGCCCGGCGGAGTATTCCGGGAAGTTCAGCCCTTCCTCGACGAAGACGCGCGCCGCCGTGGGCAGCGCTTCCAGGACCTTCTCGCGGTCCTCGTCCTCCATGTCCTCGATGACGCCCAGCGCATCGTCGCTGTCCAGTTCCGCCAGCGCCGTGGCGATCTCCTCCGGCGCCAGCAGCTCCATCACCTGGTCGCGGACATCCTCGTCCAGGTATGTCAGCACCTCGGCGTCTTCGATCAGATGCGGCCGGATGATGCCGACGACGGTGCGCCGGTCGTCGGGGTGCAGCTGCTCCAAGAGGTCGGCCATGTCGGCCGAATGCAGCGGCACGACCAGCTTCTCGACCCCTTGCAGGTTATAGGCGTCGAGCGCGTCCTCCACGGCCTGGAGCATTTCGTGCGACAGCCCGTAGTCCTCGCCCGCGCGGTCGTCCGTCACTGTGGCCTGGTCGGTCATGGCGCACCTCCCGCCCCTGGCGGCCACGGCAAGACGCCGCCCGCCCCCAACACCCCGATCGAGGATGGCTGTGAAAACCCGGCCCAGCTTATGGGTCAGCACCGCCCCAACCGCAAGAGCCCGCCGCGCCCCGCCGAGGAAGGATCAGCCCCCGCCGCCCCCTTGAAGCCCTCCCCCTCGATGGGCAGGGCTATCGCATTTGGGCAAAGAGGGAGAGAAGGAAGTCGTCGTCCCATCCGGCACGTTTGATCTTTCTTCTTATCGAGGACTTGCTTTGGTCGGCTCTGAGTAGATTGAGGGCGAGCTTTCGCAGGATGGCGAGGTTCTGCGGTCCGTTGCCCTTCCGGGATCTGGCGCGGTCCTCGTCGAAGACGACATCGAGCACCCAGTGGAGCTGGTTCTCGATAGTCCAGTGGCTGCGCACGACCTGCAGCAGGCGTTCGGCGGTGAGCGGCTGGGACAGCAGGAAGTGGCGCACTTTGACGACGGCTTCCTTGGCGCCGGGCTGTCGCAGGGCCTCGACCCGGGCGACGGCCTGGATGCCGGGAAAGCCATGACGCTGTGCCAGCTCGGCAGCGGGCAGCACAACGGCCCGGCGTTGCTCGATCCGGTCGTGGCTCTTGACGCGGTGCTCGGCGAAGTGCTCCGCGCTGGCCGGATCGTCGAAGCGGGCGACGGCCTCGGCGAACAAGGCACTCTGGTTCTCCTTCAGCGCCAGCACGTATGCCCCACCCCGCTGGAGGATGGCCTGCGCCATCTTGGCGTGGCAGTGCAGGGCGTCGGCAGTGACGGTGCAGCCCCCGAGCGACAGCAGCTCGATGATCTCCAGCGCGCCAGCCACCTCGTTGCGGCCAGGTGCCAGGCGCTGCGCCAGGGCCAGGCGCTGTTCGGCCGCCCAGACGTTGACCAGATGCAGCGGCGTCGTCCGCTGGCCCCGCTCGAAGGCCCCGCGCAGCGCCTCGCCGTCGATTGCCACCACGCCACCGAGCGCCCGGGCAATGCCTGCCATGAAGCGGCGGAACGCCGCCTCGAAGGCCTCCGGATCGAGCAGCCGAAACACCCGGCTGAAGGTATCGTGGCTCGGAACTCCGTGCTCCAGGCGCAGGACCTGCCGCAACAGGCGCTCCTTGGCCGTACCAAACTCCGCCATGTCCGCACAGCTCTCCGCCCCGCACAGGGCGCCCGCCAGCGCAATGAACAGGATCTCCGAAAGATCGTGTCGCGCGTTCGCCGCACGAGGATCTTCCACCGCCGAAAACACCGAGATGAGATGCTCCAAGGTCGCCCCCAATCTGTGGAGACACCTGCAGAATCCATCTCACTGCGATCCGCAACACCAGGAAAATCCCAAATGCGATTCCCCTGCCTCGATGGGGGAGGGTTGGGTGGGGGTGATACCGCAACAGCAAGGCCGCATGAAAAGACACCCAACCGACGGCGCCATCGCCCGCGCCCGGACCTTGCGCCGCCAGATGACAGCCGCCGAGCGCACGCTCTGGCACCTGCTCCGTCACCATCAACTGGACGGCCACAAGTTCCGCCGCCAGGTCCCCATAGGCCGCTACATCGCCGACTTCGTCTGTCACGAGGCCAAACTGATCATCGAGGTCGACGGCGGCCAGCACGCTCACCAGTCGGACCAGGAGATCCGCCGCACAGATTTCTTGGCGAGCCAGGGCTTCCGCATCCTGCGCTTCTGGAACACCGACGTCCTGTCGAACCCGCAAGGCGTCCTGATGACGATCGCGGAAGAGGTGCGGCGCCATCACCCCCACCCGACCCCTCCCCCATCAAGGGGGAGGGCCACCTGAAAGTCGACAGTCCCAAGGTCCCGTCACCCTTCACAGCCCCACCTCATCTGAAGCCATTCCCCTTCGATGGGTGGGTGGCGGCTCGCAGCGACCGTGCCCGATCGCACAGCCAAAAAGCCCTCCCCCTCGATGGGGGAGGGTTGGGTGGGGGTGACCCGTGCCGGTCCAACCGGCTACAGAAGCGTCGTTCCAGGAAGGCGACGCAAGCCTTCGCCGAAGCCCAAGCCCTACGCCCCCCCCCCCAACCCGCCTCTGGCAGCGACAACAGCGCCCGCGCCTCCGCCACCGTCGCGGGCCGGCGCCCATACTCCCCGCACAGCTCAGCCACCCGCGCCACCAGGGCCGCGTTGGACGGTGCCAACGTCTCAGCATCCCACCGCACATTGTCCTCCAGCCCGGTGCGGCAGTGCCCGCCCAGCTCCAGCGACCAGCGGTTCAGCGTGATCTGGTCCCGGCCGATGCCGGCCCCGGTCCAGGTTGCCCCGGGCGCCAGCTTCGCCAGCTGGCCCACGAAGAACTCCAGCGCATCGCGGCTCACCGGCAGGGCGTTCTTCACGCCGAACACGAACTGCACATGCAGCGGCTTGCCGATCACCCCCTCGTCGGACAGCGCGATCGCCTGATAGAGCATGGACAGATCGAACACCTCGATCTCCGGCTTCACGTCATGCTCGCGCATCAGGTCGGCCAGCATGCGGATCAGCTCCGGCGGGTTCTCATAGATGCGCAAGGGGAAGTTGCAGCTGCCGGTGGCCAGCGACGCCATCTCGGGCCTCAGCGCGATCATCCCGCCCCGCTCCGCCCCCTGCCCCGACCGCCCGCCGGTGGAAAACTGCACGATCATGCCGGGGCAGTGCTTCCGCAAGCCCTCCAGCAGCCGGCCGAACTTCTCGGGGTCCGACGTGGTCGACCCGTCATCATTGCGCACATGACAATGCGCCAGCGTGGCCCCGGCCTCGAACGCGGCCTGCGTCGACTCCACCTGCTCCACCACCGTGATCGGCACGGCCGGATTGTTCTCCTTCCGCGGCACCGACCCGGTGATCGCGACGGTGATGATGCAGGGGGTGGTCATGGCGGGGTCCTCGTGGTTCTGGCGGGCGGGGGCCCGTTTTCTCTTCTCCCGTCTTCCCCGCAAACGCCCGCCGGTTCAAGCCCGGTCTTATCCGCGATCCGGCAAACCCAATTTCGTGCCAATGTCCGGCGACAGGTCAGAACACAGTCGCCCTCATCGCCTTGGTGCCCTCCTGCAGCCACGGCACGTTCCACGCATAACCCATGTGCCAACCAGTCGGACCATTGCGTCGCTCCCCGGCGGACAATAAAATTGAGCGAGCCACCTTTGGGCTCGACATCGGCGCTTAATCCAATGCGTTTTTCCCCAGAAGGTCCGAGCATCCCAGACGACCTTCTCGAAGAGCGTGACAGGGGAAATGTTGTCTTCTTTTGCGGTGCCGGCGTGTCGCTATCCGCTGGTATGCCCACGTTCCACGGACTGACCAAGTATGTTGTCGACGAACTCAAGGCGCCGCCGGAATCAGAATCTCGCAAAATGCTTGCAATCTGGGACGACGAAGCTGCTCCGCTCGCATCGCGTCCGGCGTTTGATCAGGTATTCAACGTACTTCAGCAGGAGTACCCACCAAGCGAGATCGACTATTTTGTTGCTAAGCGCCTTCAATTGAAGCGGAAGGAAAATACAGCAGCGCATCGAACAATCTTACGCTTGGCGCAAGGACCTGATTCGACTTCTCGAATCGTCACCACCAATTTCGACCTACTGTTTGAGAAGGCGCAACGCGGTCTGAACAGATTTGTAGCGCCTGCGTTGCCCGATCTTGCGAGTGGGCAATCTCTGAATGGTCTCGTCTACCTTCATGGTCGCCTCGACAGCCGACTAAGGCGCAGCGATGGGCGACACGGCTTTGTTCTCAGCAGCTCTGACTTCGGTCGAGCCTACCTTGCAGACGCATGGGCGACACGCTTCGTACGAGATCTATTGGACAGACACATAGTGGTCCTACTCGGTTACTCCGCAAGTGATCCGCCAATTCGGTATCTGCTCCAAGGTCTTCATACTCGAGTTCACGGGAGACGCGCTACAATCTACGCATTTGACTGCGGCACAGCAGCAGAAGTTGAGCAGAATTGGCGCGGGACCGGCGTTCGAGTACTTTCCTATTCCCAGACCGATACTAGCCACTCGGCTCTGTGGACCACGTTAGACGCGTGGGCTGACAGAGCTGAGGATGCAAATGCCTGGCGTGAACGTATTGTGAAACTGTCTCTGAAAGGGCCGAGGTCGCTCACGCCTGTGGAGCGAGGGCAAGTAGCGTCATTAGTTCGGACAGAGACAGGCGCCAAGCTATTCGCGTACTCCGATCCGCTCCCACCCGCTGAGTGGCTCTGCGTGTTCGACCGCAATGTCCGCTATGGTGAGGTAGTATGGGGACGCTCTGGCTCGGAACCGGACTTTGATCCACTTGTAGTGTATCGCCTCGACGATGATCCGCCGCGTGCCCAGCAAGGCGGTCGACCGAGGGAACCTTTGGGCGATGATGCTATACTGTTTCGAGCAACCGATCGACGCGAAGACCACACCACGAGATTGGCAGGAATCGGAAGACGACGGGCGGCCCCTCTCCCGTCTCGCCTGTTTCATTTGGCAAGATGGGTAGCAAGAGTTGCGGATGAGCCCATAGTGCCATGGTGGGCAGCCAAGTATGGAGCACTCCATCCGACTCTTCTATTCCAGATCGAGTCTCGCATTGAGCACAGGGACGACAACCTATCCTCCGAAGCTAAACTTATTTGGACTCTGCTGATCGAGAAATTCCGAACGGCACCAGAAGATGAGCTCGATTCGGGCTGGTTTCGTGTCATACGCCGGATCAATTCCGAGGGGTGGAGCAACAGCGTACTCCGGGCATTCCAGCGCTGCACGTCTCCTTACATAAAAACGGAGGTACCACTAGGAATCGGTCGCTCTTGTCCACCGATCGGAAATTGGGGAGAGATCAAGCAACGGGATATAGCCGAGTTTGATGTTGCGTTTCCAGGATACGACCGCGAGGAACTCAAGATTCCGGAGGCCGTGCTGCCCAGGGTTTATCAGACCCTCCGTGCGCACCTCGGATTAGCGGCCGAACTCCTTTCTCAAATGCGGCTGGTGCACTGGCGCGCGCCGACGCTTTACCCGGAAGACAGACCGGGATCTGAGCATTTGAGTGACGAAGACTCGTACTTTCGATGGTTTGCAGGTGTTATTGACGCATTGACGCAAACTAACCCTCAATTCCTTGCAGCAGATATTGTGCTCTGGCAAGAAGAAGAACCCTATTTCTTCAACAAACTAAGGCTTTATGTCTGGGCCAAGCCATCATTGTTATCTAGCGAAATCGTCGCAGATAAACTTCTCTCCCTGTCAGATGAGGCATTCTGGACCCACGAAAATCGCCGTGAACTACTATTTCTTCTGAAAGTCCGTTGGGAAGACATACCTGGTAACCAGCGGAGAATGATAGAGTCGCGAATTGTGAATGGCCGAGATAAATACCTAAGTGAAGATGAGGACGAGTTTGAACGGTCTCGTTCAGTAACATCGGCTGTAATGCTAGAGCATTTTCTGATCATTCTGGTTCATAGCCGCAGGCTGTGAAGTAGTTGGCGCACTCGTCAGGGGTGATGGCGTCGATGGCGATGCGGATGGC
>JANQIX010000070.1 GCA_028281925.1 Alphaproteobacteria bacterium | reverse complement strand
CGTGATCCTGGCGGTGCCGCCGTCGAGCACCGGGCTCATGCCGGGGCTGTCCAGCGCGATGGGCAGATAGGGCGCCGTGGCGGGCAGCAGGTCGACGCCGGGCGAGACGTCGCGCACCTTCAGCCCTGCGCCGCAGGCGTCGTCTTCCACCAGCACGACCCAGTGCGAATGCCACGTCGCGCCGTCGTTCGCCGGGTCGCCATCGGCGTCTTCATCGAACAGCGGCGTGTCGTCGAAATCCGGATGCGCCGTGATCGCCAATGCCAGGATGCCCGAACCGGCATCGAAGCCGACGGCAGAGGGGTCGACATCGGTGGGCCAGACATAGGCTTCGACCTTTGCGCCGGTGACTTGGCCGACCGGAACCGGCGTGACGCTGCCGGCAGTGCCCGCGACCTCCATCAGAAAGGTCGTCAGGCGGCCGTCGGTGGTCGCCGCAGCAGACGTGATGTCGAAGGCCGGCTCCGCGCCAGACTGCACCGCGCTTTCAATATCGTGGGCTTGGGCGCCCTGCAGGCCCGCAGCCATCAGCAAGACGGCTAAAGGAGCATGCTTCATCTTCGCCTCCTTGAGTATCGACTCGATACCCAAAATCTAACGCAACACCACCTACCTTGCAAGCAGAGTTTTTAGTCGATACCATGAAAACATGGAGTCGCCGGAAACCGTCGCCGTGCTGCTGGAGCGTCTCGCGCGCATCCTGCAGAACGAGGCCCATGCGGCCGGCCTGAAGCCGACGCAGTGGGAGGCCCTGCGCTATCTCGCGCGCGCCAACCGCTTTTCGCGGTCGCCGTCGGCCCTCACCGCCTATCTGGGGACGACCAAGGGCACGGTGTCCCAGACACTGATGGCGCTTGAGCGTAAGGGCCTGGTAGCCAAGGCCCCCGACGCGGCCCATCGGCGGCATCTGCATATCGACCTCACGCCGGAGGGCGAACGCCTGCTGCGGCAGGATCCGATCGCGGCGGTGATGCGATCGGCAGAGCAGCTACCGGAGCAACAGCGCCGGCATCTGGCCGAGACCCTGAGCGCCCTCTTGACGGACATGCTGCGCCAACGTCAGGGGCGGCCGTTCGGCGTCTGCCGCACCTGCCGGTTCTTTCAGACGCAGCATCCCGAAGGCGGCCCCCACCGGTGCGGTCTGCTGGGCGTAGCGCTGTCGGCCGATGACAGCCAGCGCATCTGCGTGGAACAGGAACCCGGACCATAGCGTGCAGGTATGATCGTCACGCTCGCGCAGCTCAGTCTGCAACCATAGATAACGCATTCCATGATATGGGCTGCAGCGACAGGCTGCAGAAACCGAACACCGAAACACCGCGAGTGGTGTATTCTGTGGCATCGAAACAACGCGCTGCCCAGGCGCGGGCGACGCGACGTCTTCGGTCAAATCACGACCAGGGGTGGCGCCGGGGCAGGGCGCAGAAGACGAACCGGGAGGCAGGCAAAAATGAATACGATCAAGTACGCGACTGCGGGATTTGCGACCGTTCTGGCCCTTGCGGCCGGCGGCGTGCCGTCGGCATCGGCTGAAGAGCTGATCATCGGCCGGTCGGTCTCGACCACGGGCATGGATCCAGGCTTCCTGCGCGAGGCCGCCACATTGGTCGACAACATCTTCGACACGCTGATTCTGCGCGATCAGGACATGCAGCTGGTCCCGGGCCTCGCCGTCTCATGGACCGCCATCGACGACACGACGTGGGAGTTCGAGCTGCGCGAGGGTGTCACGTTCCAGAACGGCGAGCCGTTCAATGCCGAGGCGGTGAAGTACACGCTCGACCGCGTGCTGGACCCGGACGCGAACGCGCCCACGATTTCCTACATCCGCACCGTCGCCGGCGCGGAGGTGGTGGACGAATTCACCGTGCGCGTCACCACCGGCGCACCCGACCCGCTGTTGCCGACGCGGATGAGCCGCTATCCCACCTACATCGTGCCGCCAGGCTATGTGGAAGAGGTCGGGCAGGAAGAGTTCGCGCGCAGCCCGGTCGGCACCGGCCCCTATGCCATGACCGATTTCGCGCCGGACGAGCATGTGGTGATGGAGGCGAACGCTGACTACTGGCGCGGCGCCCCATCGATCGACACCGTCACCTGGCGCGTGATCCCCGAGGCGACGGCGCGCATCGCCGCCCTGCTGTCCGGCGAGGTGCATCTGGTGGAAAGCGTGCCGGCGGATCTGGTGGACCTGGTCGAAGGCGAAGATGGGGTGGAACTGGTGCAGGTCGCGAATGGCGGGCTGACCATCTATTTCGGCCTGAAGATGGACGAGCCGCCGCTGGATGATGCCCGCGTGCGCCGGGCCCTGTCGCTGGCCGTGGACCGTGCGGCCATCGCCGAAACGCTGCTGCGCGGCTTCGCGACGCCCAAGGGCACGCAGGTGGGCCCGTTCGACTTCGGCTATCTGGACCTGGCACCGCCGGAGCAGGATCTAGAGCAGGCGCGCACCCTGCTGGCCGAGGCCGGCTATCCGGACGGCTTTGAGATCCGCATGCAGGGCACGCGCCGCTACATCAACGGCGCCGAAGTGAGCCAGGCGATCGTGCAGCAGTTCGGTGAGATCGGCGTGCAGGTGGAGCTGGAGGTGCCGGAATGGTCCGTCTACATCCAGCAGGTGCCGGCGGGTGAGCAGGCGCCGATCTATATGCTGGGCTGGGGGTCGACGCAGACCCTGGACGCGGATGCCGCCATCTACGCCATCTTCCGCTCCGGCGAGCCCTATTCGACTGTGTCGATCCCGGAGATGGACGCGCTGTTGGATGAGAGCCGCCAGGTCATCGACCCCGCGGCGCGTGAAGCGATCCTGCACCAGATCCAAGAGCTTGCGGCCGAACAGGTGCCGGTGATCACGCTCCATCAGGAGGATTCGCTCTACGCCCGGCGCGACAACGTGGTGTTCGACGGGCGGGCGGACGCACGCATCCCGGTCTACGACATCACTTTGCAGTAGGGCTCCTTGGCCACCGCCCGGCGTCGCAGCCGGTTCGCCGGCGATATCATAGTCGGCGGCGGCCTGTTGCTGGCCGTCGCCGCAATGGCGGCGATCGGGCCCAGCCTGTGGCCGCCTGACCCGATCGCCGCCGACATCTTCGCCACCTTCAAGGCGCCGATGACGGCGGTGGGCGACCGGGTGCACCCGCTGGGCACGGATCAGCTGGGCCGAGACCTGTTGGCCCGGATCATGGAAGGTACGCGCATCTCGCTGGCGATCGTGCTGGTGGCCGGCTTGATCTCGGCCGTGCTGGGAACGGTCTTGGGCCTGATTGCCGGCTATTTCGGTGGCTGGGTCGACGCCGTGATCATGCGGCTGGTCGACATCCAGCTCGCGATCCCCTTCATCCTGCTGATCCTACTGGTGGTCGCCGTGGTCGGGCCCAGCATTCCCAACCTGATCCTGGTGCTGGGCATCACGGGCTGGGCCATCTTCGCGCGCGTCGCCCGCGCCCGCACGCTGGAGGTGCGTGAGCTGGAATATGTGGAGGCCGTGCAGGTGCTGGGCCTGCCCACCTGGAGCATCCTCTTGCGCCATGTGCTGCCCAACATCCTGACGCCGCAGATCGTGCTGTTCACGCTGGATCTGCCGCGGCTGATCGTGCTGGAAGCCTCCGTCGGCTTCCTTGGCCTCGGCGTGCAGCCGCCGACGCCGACCTTGGGCAACCTGATCGGCGAGGGCCGGTCGTACATCCTGGTGGCCGACTGGCTGGTGCTGTTCCCAGGCCTGGTCATCGCCGCTCTGGTGATCGGCTTCAACCTGGCCGGGGACTGGCTGGTGCGCCGCACCCATGTGCGGGTGGACTAGGGGCGACCGGGGATGGGTCAGTACCTGCTGAACCGTAGCTTGCAGTCGCTGATCGTGTTGTTCGGCGTCTCGGCGATCGTGTTCTACAGCCTGCATCTGACCGGCGACCCGGCGGCGCTGATGCTGCCGCCCGACGCCAGCCGGGAAGAAATCGACCGGTTCCGGCAGGCCATGGGCTTCGACGACCCGATCCTGGTGCAGCATGTCCGCTATCTGGCGGGCGTGCTGCAGGGCGATCTCGGCACCTCGCTGCGCTTTCAGCGCCCGGCCCTGGAGTTGGTGCTGGAACGCCTGCCGGCAACGGCGCTGTTGGCCGTGGTCGCCATGGCGTGGAGCACGGCGCTGGGCTTCGTCTTCGGCGTCGTCGGCGCGGTGCGCCGCGATACGGCCGTCGACCTTATCGTGCGGGTGATCGCGCTGTCCGGCCAGGCCGTACCGGTGTTCTGGCTGGGCCTCTTGTTGATCATCGTGTTCGCGCTGCGCCTCGGATGGCTGCCCACCAGCGGCTACGGCGATCTTGAGCACCTTGTCCTGCCGGCAATCACGCTCGGCGCCTATTACATGAGCGCGGTGACCCGCTTGGTGCGCGCCAACCTGATCGAGGCGCTGGCGCAGGACTATGTGCGCACCGCGAGGGCCAAGGGTCTATCGGCCTGGCGGATCGTCATTCGCCATGGGCTACGCAACGCGCTGATCCCGGTGGTGACGGTTCAGGGCATGTATTTCGCGGCCCTGTTGGGCGGTGCCTTGATCACCGAGATCATCTTCGCCTGGCCCGGCATTGGCCGGCTGGCCGTGCAGGCGATCCAGAACCGCGATTTCCCGCTGGTGCAGGCGGTCGTGTTGTTCGCGGCGGTCGTCTTCGTTGTCGCCAATCTTTTGGTCGACATCGCCTATGCCATTCTGAACCCGCGGATCCGGCTGTCATGACCGCGGATCTCGATTTCGGCGCGCTGGCACGCGAAACGCTGGATCTGCTGGCGCGCTGGACCGCGATCGTGTCGACCGCCGACAATCCCACCGGCCTGCACGCCATGGCGACAGAGCTGCGCGACTGGCTGACCGATGCACTCGGCGCCCGCGTTCTGACTGACCCGTTCGCGGAGGACCCGCCGATCATCCACGCGCTGGTCGACCGCAACGCCGAGACGACGCTGGTCCTCTACAATATGTACGACGTCATGCCAGCCGACGCGGCCGGCTGGCAGGTCGACCCCTTCGTCGGCGGCGTCATGGATCTGCCCGATATCGGTCCCGCCTTCATCAGCCGTGGGGCAGAGAACAACAAGGGCCCGCTGGCCGGCATGCTGGCGGTCGCTCGCGCCCTGATGGCGCAGGGCACGCTGCCAGCCAACCTGGAGATCCTGATCGAGGGCGAGGAAGAGAGCGGCAGCACGGCCCTCAGGCGCTATCTTTCGCAGGAGCCGTGCCCAGTGGGCCCGGCCAAGGCCGTCCTGTTCCCATCGTTCTGTGAATACGGCGGCGGTGGCCCGCGTGTCTTTCTGGGGCTCAAGGGGATCGCCCGTGGCGAAATCCGGGTCGCGGGTGGCCACTGGGGCGGCCCTCAGGCGGCGATCCACAGCAGCAACGCCCCGTGGATCGCCAACCCCGCCTGGCGGATGGTCCGTGCGCTGACCCTGCTGGGACACGGCGACACCGGCAAGGTCGGAGCCGTAGAGCTCGATACGGCGGCGCGCGCACAGGTCTCGGCCCTCGCCCGCGATTTCGACATGGCGGCAGAACTGCGCTTCCGCCATGCCGCCGGCTTCGCGATCGACGGAACCGCGGCCGAGCGACTGTCCGCGGTGCTGGCCACATCCGCGGTCAACATCGCCTGGCTGGCCACCGATCCGCCGGCTGCGTCCGCCATCACGCCGTCGGCTGCCGTCGCCGGCTTCGACCTGCGTACACCGCCGGGAGCCGACTCAATGGCGATCGTCCAACGGTGGCGCCGGTCTCTCACCGAAGCATCGGTCGACGGCGTGGACATCGCGGTCGCCGATGCCTATCCAGGCACGCGCTTCGCCGCAGATGCCCCCGGCGTGCGTGAACTGCTGGAGACCTATCGGCGTGCCGGCACCAAACCGCAGGTCTGGCCCTGGGCTATCGGCTCCGCCCCGGCCTCGGCCTTCGCCGCCGTTGCGCCCGCATTCCTGATCGGCGGGCTCGGACACGGCGGCAACGCCCATGGCGTAAACGAGTTCATCACGCTGGACGGGCTCGATCGCTATCTCCGATCCGTCGCAGACTGGATTACACTGATCGCAGAAACGCCGTGACGAACACTTGAGATGACTCCGCATCCCTTGCTTGGCACGGCCCGGCACCCTTTCCCGGTGCCGGCGGGAGAGAGTGAGTGACGACCGACGACTTCCGGCGACTGAATCTGGGCTTTTTCCCCACGCCGATCGAAGCTCTGCCGAACCTGGGCCGGTCGCTGGGCGTCGATCTCAGCATCAAGCGCGACGATTATTGCGGCTTCGGCGGCGGCGGCAACAAGGTGCGCAAGCTGGAATTCCTGATGGCCGAGGCAGTCGACGCCGGCGTGGAGGTCGTGATCACCACCGGTGGCCACCAGTCCAACCATGCGCGCATGGTGGCGGCCGCGGCCTGCAAACTGGGCATGCAGGCCGTGCTGGTGCTGCGCGGCAATCCGCCGACGGAGTATCAGGGCAACCTGCTGCTTGACCGGCTGTTCGGGGCGGAGCTGGAGTTCCTCGACCCCGTCGCCTATTTCGACCTGATCGACGGTCGCATGCAGGCGCATGCCGACGCTGCGGCAGCCCAGGGTCGAACTGCGTGCATCATCCCGCTCGGCGGCGCCAACGCGCTCGGCGCACTGGGCTATGTGCGCGCGGTGGAGGAGATGGCGGATCAGCTTCTCCAAACCGGTGCGCCCCCTCCGAACGTGATCGTCGTGCCCGTCGGCTCCGGCGGCACGCTGGCCGGCCTGCTGGTGGGCTGCCGGCGACACTGGCCCAATACCCGTGCCGTCGGCATCAGCGTCAGCCGCGACAGCGCCTGGTTCCAGGATCGCGTGTCGAGAATGGCGGGCGAGTGCGCAGCGCTGATGGGTATGCCCGATACGTGGCGCCCTTCAGATGTTTGGATCGAAGACGGCTTTGTCGGCCCCGGCTATGGGCAGCCGTCAGAGGGCGGAAATGCCGCCATCCACCGGGCCGCGCGGTCGGAAGGGCTGCTGTTGGACCCGGTCTATACCGGCAAAGCGATGGACGGCCTCTTCCACCTCTGCCGGAACGGGGACATCCCCGCCGGGTCCAGGGTCCTCTTCATACATTGCGGCGGGTCGCCGGCACTCTATCCTTTTGCCAGGAACCTGACCGCCGGGCAGCCGATGCCATGAGCTATAGGATCGGCTGCGACGTCGGCGGCACTTTCACCGACATCTGCATCGTCGAGCCGAACTCGGGCACGGCCTCGGTCGCCAAAGTGCCCACCACCTCCGGCCGTCAGGCCAGGGGCGTACTGGACGGCACCACTCAGGCCCTTCTATTCGCCGGCCTGGTTCCAAATGCGGTGGCCGGCTTCAGCCATGGCACAACGGTGGCCGTGAACGCGGTGCTGGAACGGTCGGGCGCAGCCGCGGCGTTGATCGTGACCAGAGGGTTCCGCGACATCCTGTCGATCGGCCGACAGACCCGCCCCCATCTCTACGACGCCACGATCCGGCGCCCACCGCCGCTGGTCTCCCCCGCCTTGACTTTCGAGGTGACCGAGCGGATCGGCCCGGATGGCGCTGTCCAGGTGGCGCTGGACGAGGACGAGGTCGCCGAAATTGCCGCGGCACTGGGCAAGGCCGGCTGCCGATCCGTGGCCGTCGTGTTGCTGCACAGCTACATCAATCCGGACCACGAACGGCGCGTCGGTGCCATTGTCGCCGCCGAGATGGACGACGTCGATATCTCCCTGTCCGTCGACGTGCTGCCGCAGCCTGGCGAGTACGAACGAGCCTCGACGACGGTGATGAACGCCTACGTGAGGCCCGTGGTCCGCCGCTATCTGGACGAGCTTTCCAGTGGACTGGCCGCTATGGGTATTGCGCGGGCGCCGACCATCATGCAGTCGAACGGCGGCGTGATGACGGTGGCGTCCGCCGGCAGCGGCCGCGCCGTCCAGACCTGTCTTTCAGGGCCTGCCGCAGGACTGATCGCCGCACAGGCCTTCGCCAAAGCGGCCGGCTACGACAACGTGATCACGGTCGATATGGGGGGCACCAGCTTCGACGTCGGCCTGGTTCGCGAGGGCGAGATCCTTTCGCGCTTCGATGGAGAGATCGAAGGTCTGCCGATCAGGACGCCGATGTTCGACATCGTCACACTCGGCGCGGGCGGCGGCAGCCTGGCGCGGGTGGATCATGGCGGGCTGTTGAAGGTCGGGCCGGAAAGCGCCGGTTCCACGCCAGGCCCGGCAGCCTATGGACGGGGTGGCACGCGGCCGACGGTAACGGATGCCAATGTCGTTCTGGGCAGGCTGAGGTCCGGGCGCCGTCTTGGCGGCAGCATCGTTATCGACGGCGCCGCAGCAGCGGACGCCATCGCCAACAAGGTGGGTACCCCCACAGGCTTGGATGTTTCGGCTGCCGCCGCCGGTGTCCTGCAGGTGGTCAATGCCGCAATGATCCGGGGTATCCGGCGACTGACGGTGGAACGGGGCCTTGATCCGCGAAGCTTCGCGCTGCTGGCCTTCGGCGGGGCTGGGCCGCTGCACGCGGTGGATCTTGCCAGGGAACTCGGGATCGGCACGGTATTGGTCCCGCCGGCGCCCGGTTTGCTGTGCGCCATCGGACTGCTGCTGGCGCCGTGGCGTCTCGACCTCGCCGGCACCGTCATTGCCCGGCTCTCCACCATCGACGACGGTTCGCTCGCCCGGCTTACCCGCCCATTGCGTCAGCAGGCGGTGGATCAGGCGCGCGCCGACGGGCTTCCATCAGAGCGGCTGACTTTCGCCATTTCGGCCGATCTGCGGTATCGGGGTCAGGGCGACCAGCTGACCATACCGGTCGATGCCGGCAGCCTGGCCAGCGCAGCCCAGGCATTCCATCGCGAGCACCATCGGATGTTCGGCTTCTCGCGCACCGACCAGCCGGTCGAGATCACGACGCTGCGGGTGACGGCCACAGCACCGCCGGCCAGCAACGACCTGCCGGTACCGCCTTCGAACACCAATGGAGATCCATGCCTCTGCACGGCACGCCTGATGGTCGATGGGGCCATCCACGACGTTCCCGTGCTTGCGCGCGACAGGCTGGTGTCGGGTGCCCGGTTCCTGGGCCCGGCGCTGATCGAGCAGGAAGACACAACCGTGTTCATCGGCCGCCAGCCGGTCGAGGTCGATCGCTACGGCACGCTGCATGTGAGGCTGCCTCCGTGACCGGCGTTGATCCGATCCTTGTCGAGGTTGTCCGACACGGCCTCCAGGCCGTAGCGGAAGAGATGGGTGCGGCCCTCGCCCGCACGGCGCATTCGGTGAATATCCGCGACCGCAAAGACTTCTCCTGCGGTGTGTTCACCACCGACGGCCGGCTGGTCGCACAGGCCGAACACATCCCCGTGCATCTCGGGCTCCTGGCCGGGATCGTGGAGCGGGCTTGCGCGGAAATGCGGTCCGATATTCCACCCGGAGCCATGCTGGTGTTCAACGACCCCTGGCTGACCGGCTCGCATCTGCCGGACATCGTGGCCGTGGCCCCTGTGGACCATGGCAGTCGCCGCGTCGGCTATGTCGCCAACATGGCTCACCAAGTCGATGTCGGCGGACACGCGCCAGGCAGTCTGTCGCTGGGTGCCACGACGATCTTCCACGAAGGCCTACGCATTCCCCCGCTGACACTGGTCAGACACGGCGAGATCGACCGCAGTATCCTCCGCCTCTTCCGGATCAACAGCCGCACGCCCGACGAGGTGGTGGGCGACCTGCTGGCACAGGCCGCGGCCGTTTCCACAGGATCGCGTCGGCTGACGGAGCTGATCGACCGGATCGGCTGGGAGCGGTATGCCGCCGCTGCCGCCGCGCTGATCCACGCCACCGCGCGGCGGTTGGCCAGCCGCATCGAAGAGCTGCCGCAGACCACCGCCTGCTTCGCAGACGTCCTGGAATGGGATGCCCAAGATGGATCGGGCGAGCTCGCGATCGAGGCGACGGTTACGGCCGCCGGCGACAGATTGATTGTGGACTTCGCCGGCACCGCCGACCAGATCACGGGGCCGCTGAATGCGACACGACCGTTGACGCTGAGCTGCGTGCTCTATGTCGTCAAGGCGATGCTCGACCCCGACATACCGTCGAACGCCGGACTGCTCGACCGGATCGACGTGCGCACCCAGCCGGGAACTCTGGTCGATGCGCGCTTCCCGGCCGCCGTGGGGCTGTGCACGTCCATCGCCAGCCAGCGGTTCTGCGACGTCCTGATCGGCGCGTTCAACCGGCTGACGCCGGATCGGGCCATGGCCGCATCGACCGGCAGCATGAATGCGCTGATCGTCGGCGGCGTCGATCCGCGGACCGACCGGCAATTCTCTTATGTCGAGACTTATGGCGGCGGTCAGGGCGCCCTGGCGGCCCTGGACGGCGGTGACGGCGTCCACTGCCATATGACCAATACCGCGAATTCCCCCGTCGAGATGATCGAACGGGCCTATCCGATCACGGTGCTGCGGTACGGGCTGCTGCCCGGAACCGGCGGCACCGGACGCTGTCGCGGCGGCGACGGCATGACCCGCGAGCTGCGGCTGGACGCGCCGGCAACGGTGACACTGCATCTCGATCGGACCCACCACCCGCCCTGGGGCATCGAAGGCGGCGGGCCGGGTGGTTGCTCAAGCGCGGTCGCGGTGACCGAAGACGGGGCACGAGAACTGCCCGCGAAATGCACGATGGATCTGCCGGCCGGAACCGTGGTCCGGCTGTGCACGGCAGGCGGCGGGGGATACGGCACACCGCCGGAGCGCGCCCACGGTGACCCCGACCCCGACGCCGCCGCCAGCCCGGCCGGGGCGTAAGCGGAGCCGCCCCGATGCCTGACTGCCGGCTGGTGAGACGATCGGACGTGGCGGTGCTGGGCGGCGGCAACGTCTCCCACGCCATCGCCGACATCACCGAAGTCCTGCGGTTGCTGCGCCGGGGCGAGGCCTCAATGCCGGCCGAGACTTCCGTCGCCCTCTCCGGACCGGAAGCCGCCAGGGCCTATGCCCTTCCGGCCAGCGTCGGCGGATCCTATGGCGTTGCCGGCGTCAAATGGACGGCTCACCGCCCGCCGAACAGCGATCGGGGCCCCAAGATCGTCGCCGTCACTATGGTGAACGACCTGAAAACGGGATGGCCGATCGGCATCGTCGAAAGCGCCCTCTTGACGGCGACGCGAACGGCAGCAGTCACGGCCCTTGCGCTGCGGACAATGGCGCCGGCTCCGCTGAGGCGGATCGCGGTACTGGGCGCCGGGGCGCAGGCACGTGCGCATCTGGGCATGCTCGCAGCCATGTTCACCGGCCTGGACGAGGTGGTGATCTGGAACCGTTCACCCGACCGCGCGGCCCGGCTTGGCGCGACCAAGGCCGGCTGGGTCCGGTGGCCTGTCCGTGTGGCGGCAACGCCCGACCAGGCAGCCGCCGACGCCGATGCGATCATTACCTGTACGGCATCGGAACGGCCAATCCTCGATGTTGGTGCTATGCAGCCTGGCCGCATCGTCGTCCAGGTCGGCTATCACGAGGTCACGTTCGACGCGATCGACCGGGCGGATCATGTGGTCGTCGATCTCTGGGGTCCGTTCAAGGACACCAGTGCCAAGAGCCTGTTCCAGATGCACCGAGCCGGGCGCTTCCCGCCGGAACGCCTTTCGGCCGACCTCACCGACGCGGTGCTGGACCGCTGGCGGCCGCAGCCCGGGTCCTGCGTCTACGTCTCCAGCTTCGGGCTCAACGTCTTCGACGCGGCACTGGCCTGCCGCATCCTGCGCAAGGCTGCGTCGGAGGGGCTGGGAGAAACGATCGATCTGTTCGACGGTAACGACGGATCGGATACCCCATGGCCGTGAGCCGGCACCGCCGCATCATGCATAGGGGCAGGCGTGGGACCGCCCAGTGCGGTCCGGCCGCAGGGGCGGAACGCCATCTCGGCACTGGTCCTGCGCCTGGGGACAGCGCGTATGGAATACGCAGCCCGGCGGCGGCGCTATGGGGCTAGGTGCGTCGCCCTTGAGCACGATACGCGACCTTTCGCCCGCGGCCTCCGGTTCGGGCACCGCCGAAAGGAGCGCCCGTGTATAGGGATGCCGGGGATCGCCGAACACCGTATCGACCGGCCCTGCCTCCATGACGCGGCCGCAGTAGAGGACCACCACGCGGTCGCAGAGATGGCGGACCACGCTCAAGTCATGGGCGATGAACAGCATCGTCAGCCCCAGTCGCTCTCTCAAGTCCACCAACAGGTTGGTGATCTGAGCCCGGATCGAGACATCCAGAGCCGAGACGGCTTCGTCCGCCACGATGAAGTCGGGCTGCACGGCCAGCGCCCGAGCGATCGCAATGCGCTGGCGCTGTCCGCCGGAGAACGCGTGCGGCCGAAGGCCCGCGTGCCGCGCCTGCAGGCCCACGGTCTCCAAGAGCTGCACCACGCGATCCTTGACCGCTGAGCCAGACGCCAAGCCGTGATGCGCAATGGGTTCGCCGATGATGCGGGCAACGGTGAGCATCGGGTTGAGGCTCGCGAACGGATCCTGAAACACCACTTGCATGCGCCGCTTCAGCGTCCTGCGCTCGGATCCGTTCAGGCTGGCAAGGTCCCGGCCGTCGAATTCAATGGTTCCCGCGGCACGCTCCACCAAGCCCAACAGGCAACGGCCGATGGTGGTCTTGCCCGAACCCGACTCACCCACCAGACCCACGATTTCTCCGCGCGCAATGTCGACGCTAACGTCTTCGACGGCCCGAACCACCTCGCCGCTGCGCCCGATCCATCCGCCACCGACCGGGAAGTGCACGGACAATCCCCGTATGCTGACAAGCGGTCCTTCCTGCGCGCCGACGGGCCGGTCGACCGTGTCGGCAGCGGCGCGTTCATCGAGGTTCAGTTCCCGCCAGCGGCGGCAGCGCACTGCCCGGTCGGGTGCCGCGCTCTCCAAAGCCGGCACCGCCTGGGCGCAGGCGTCCTCTGCATGGCGGCAGCGCGGTGCGAAGGCGCAGCCCTCAGGCAACCGGCGGATGTCCGGGACCGTCCCGGGGATGGCCGTCAGCGGGCCCGTACCGGCGTCGGCACGTGGGAGGGAGTCGAGCAACCCGCGGGTGTAGGGCATCAGCGGCCGGCCAATCAGGGCCGCGGCCGGCCCATGCTCGACGATGCGGCCGGCATACATGACGTAGGCCCGATCCGCCATCTCCGCGACGACCCCGAGATCATGGGTGATCAGCAGCACGCCCATGCCCGTCTCGCGCTGCAAATCGCGGATCAGCTCCAGGATCTGGGCCTGAATGGTGACGTCGAGCGCCGTCGTCGGCTCGTCGGCCACCAGCAGCGCGGGCCGGCAGCTCATGGCGCCCGCGATCATCACGCGCTGGCGCATCCCGCCGGAAAGCTGGTGCACGTATTGCCGCATGCGCCGCGCGGCCTCCGGGATGCCGACACGTTCCAGCAGCCGGACCGCTTCGCCCCGGGCCTCGCCCCATGACATGCTGTGGTGACGCACCATCGTTTCGGCGATCTGCTCGCCCACCGGCAGCACCGGGTTCAGGCTCGTCATCGGCTCCTGAAAGATCATCGCGGCCCGCGCCCCGCGGATCGCCCGGAACGGATCGCCGGCTCCGGGATGCAGTGCCTCGCCCTCAAAGCGGATCGTGCCGCCGTCCACCTCCGCAACCTCGGGCAGCAGGCCCATGACCGCCAGGGCCGACAGCGTCTTGCCGGACCCTGACTCCCCCACCAGCGCCACGACCTCGCCCCGGCCGACATGGAAGCCGACATCGCTCAACGCCGGCAGCCGGGCTGCTGCCGTTTGGATTGAGACGCTCAGCGCGTCGACTGTCAGAAGGCTGTCCAATCCGCCGTCCGCCGTTACCGCGACAGTCGGGACAGTGGCTGACGTGCTGTCACCGTGTCGGCCTCAGGAATGCAACGGCAATCGTGGCGGCGAGCGCGCTCCAAAGCGCCGCGATCCATAGCGCCGTGGCATAGGCCGACAGGAATGCTTCCTCAAGACCGACACGATCAGGACCGTCCGCGCCGGGCAGGATGCCGAAGCGCATCCCCTGCCCGCCCAGCCCCGCGGCGTCGGCCTCTGCGATGAAGATAAGGCTGGCAACCGATCCGAGGATGGCGACCGCGAACAGGCCGGCAAGCCGGCTGGCGGCGTTGTTGACGCCGGAGGCGGCGCCGGCATGCGCATCGTCCGCCGCGTTCATAACCGCCGTCGTCAACGGCGCGACGACCAGCGCCATTCCCGTGGCAAGCATCACAATCGGCACCATCACACCGGCCCAGAAGCTGTCTAAGGCTAACGCCAGCACAACCGCCGCGACGGCTACAAGCAGCGCACCCGCAGCCAGCAACCCGCGGACCCCCAGCCTGTCAGCCGCCCGGCCGGAGATCCTGGAAAGCACACCGATGATGATGCCGATCGGCAGCAAGGCCAATCCGACCTCGGTGGCCGAAAGCCCGCGCCGCTGGATCAGGTCGAAGGGCAGCAGGAAGAGAATGCCGCTGAGCGCGCCATAGAGAAACAGCGTCATGAGGTTGGCGGCCGTGAAGGCGTGGCTGCGAAACAGCGTCAGCGGCATCAGCGGGTTGGCGGTACGCGCCTCGATCCGCACGAACGCTGCGAGCGCCAGGGTCCCGATGCCCACCAGCAGCGCCATCTGGACTTCTGCGCCATCCCCCTCCGACAGCAGGGTCAGCCCGAAGGTCATCGCACCGAAGGCAACGACGGCGAGAATGCCTCCGGCCCAATCCAGCGCGCCGGATGCCTCCTCGTTCCGACTCTCAGGGATGTGGCGCAGGGTAAGCCAGATCGCGGCTGCAGAAAGTGGCAAGTTGATCCAGAACACCGATCTCCAGTCTAGTGCATCGATCAAGATGCCGCCCAAGGGCGGTCCCATGGCGGTTGTGATGGCCGAGGCGCCAGCCCAGATGCCGATCGCCCGGCCGCGCACCTCTTTGGGAAAGGACGCCGCGATGATCGCCAGGCTCTGCGGCACCAGAAGCGCCGCCCCAATGCCCTGTGCAGCGCGTGCCAGGATCAGACTCAAGGCATCCGGCGCAGCGGCGCAGGCGAGCGACGCCAGCGCGAAGACAGCGATGCCGACGATGAACACGCGCTTGCGTCCGAACCGGTCCCCTGCCCCGCCGCCGATCAGGATCAGACCGCCCAGCAGCAGCGCATAGGCGTTGACGACCCATTGCAGGGCCGAGAAGCTGGCATCGAGATCGCTCTGCAGTGTTGGAAGCGCGATGGTCACGATGGACCCGTCGATGAATGCCATGGCAGAGGCCAGGATGGTCGCTGCAAGCACGAACGGTCGCGCCCGTTCAGCACACGGAGCCTCTCCGGCAGCGTGCTGCGCCGCCCGCCCCTCCGGACAAAGCGGCCGATGCAACGCGACGGCCGGGCTTGAGGATGCGTCTGCCATGTTGATCTTTGCCATCTGCCGATTGGATGCCGTCCGAACCTCCGCGCGAGGTCCGTTGTACCAGAGATGCGCCGCCAGGCCTGCTGCGGCCTAGTCGACCGGCTCGTCGGCGCCGCCCGGAGACACCATGTCAGTGCCGCAAGAGGATGCGCCCCATCACGGACGGGACCATTGCTGCAACGACAACGCGTGACGTCGTCGGCTGAGACACGCCGGTCCCGTCGGCCAAACTGGCAGATCTCGCTCAGCACATTGCTGCCGGCCACGCTGGCCGTGCTGGTGGTTCTCGCTGTCGCGCCGGTGATCGTGATCAGCTATGTCGTCGCCACGGACACGGCCGAGCGCCTGTTGAGCCAGCAGGCCGAGATCGTGGTCGACGGCCTGGAAAACGAAATCCGGGACCTGCTGGACCCGGTTGTCGAGCAGCTCGGCTACGCCCGCCAGGCCGTCATGGATGGCCAGTTGGACCCGGACGATCCCGACGATCTGAGGACCTTCGTGCTCGGCCTCCTGGGCGGTACGCCGCAGGTCTTCGGCATCGGCATCGTCCGCGAGGACCGGTCGATGCTTCGCTGGGAACGCGACGGCTTTGCGGAAGTCGTCGAGCCGCCCGAACGCCTGCCCTTCGCCGGAGAGGCGGTCGAGGCCGCGCTGAGCGGCCGCGTCGCCTATTGGGCGCGTCCGTTCGTCAGTCTGGTGCTGGGCGACACGATCTTGAACTATCGCGTAGCGTTGGAACGCGATGGCGAATTCCTGGGCGTAC
>JANQIX010000036.1 GCA_028281925.1 Alphaproteobacteria bacterium | reverse complement strand
GAGAGCATTACGGTGATGCTGCAGCGCGAGGTCGCCGACCGGCTGGCCGCAGCGGTCGGCACCAAGGCCTATGGCCGGCTCTCCGTCATGGCGCAGTGGCGAACGGATGTAGAGCCCCTGTTCACGGTACCGCCATCGGCGTTCACGCCACCGCCGAACGTCCATTCCACCGTGATCCGGATGACACCCCTCGCCCAGCCCGCGACGGCAAGCTGGCCGGCAATGGAACGCGTGACGCAGGCGGCATTCGGTCAGCGGCGCAAGATGCTTCGCCAGAGCCTGCGTACGCTCGGCGGCGCTGAGGCCCTTCTGGCCGAGGCGGGGCTGCCCGGAACGGCCCGGGCCGAGGACATCGGCATCGACGGATTCGCGGCACTCGCGCGCTGCCTCGCGCGCCGCGATGCGGCCACCTGAGCGATCTGTCGCGCTGGCTTGATCTGGCGGCACGCTACAAACGTCACGATTGCGGCCTACCTTCAGGGGCCAAGCGTCCACTGAGGAACTGTAAACGGCCATGCGGCGTTCCCGTCTCAACCGATTGCTCGGAACCGTGGCGGCTGCCGCGGCCCTGTCTGGGTGTGCTCTCACCACCTCCCTTCCGGAAAGCAGCGGCCTGACACAGCGCCTGGCCGCCTTCCCGGTTAGCGGCCTGCCGCTGGAAGCGCCGGTGACCGTGCACTGGACGGACCACCAGATCCCGTTCATCGAAGCCGAAAGCGACCGCGATCTGGCCTTCACCCTTGGGCTGGTGCACGCCCATCTCAGGCTGGGACAGATGGAGGTACTGCGCCGGATCTCGCAGGGCCGCATTTCCGAGATGGGTGGTCTGCCGGCGGCAGAGATCGACCACTCCCTGCGCATTCTGAACTTCGGCCGCGCAGCGCCGGAAATCATCGCCTCCATGCCTCCTGAGACTCGGGCCTGGATGGATGGTTTCGTAGCCGGCATCAACCACTACCTGATGAATGCCCGCGAACTGCCGCACGAGTTCACGCTGCTCGGCCTAGAGCGAGAACCATGGCAGCCCACCGACGTCGTCACCATCGGGCGGCTCGCCTCCACCGACATCAACTGGCTGATCTGGTTCCGCCTGATGCCGTTGCGGGACCGGCCAGACTGGCCGGTCCTATGGCGCCGGCTGATCGAAGAGGGATCGTCGTCGCTGCCCAGCTATGTCAGCAGTGCGCCTGACAACCCGCTTGCCGACCTGCTGGCCTCCACGGGGCGGTTCGGCAGCAACTCCATCAGCGTCGCCGCCAGCCGCAGCGGCACCGGCGGGGCACTGATGGCCAACGACCCCCATCTGGGCTTGAGCCTGCCGAACCTCTGGCTGCTGGCGGGCTATAAGTCGCCGAGCCACCACGCTGTCGGACTGATGATCCCCGGCGTGCCCTTCGTCGCGGTGGGCCGCAACCCCTGGATCGCCTGGGGCGGCACCAATCTGCGCTCCGCCAACAGCGACTTGTTCGATATCTCCGGCCTGCCGCCGGAGGCGATCCGGGAGCGGGAAGAGACGGTCGATGTGCGCTGGTGGTTCGACCGCGAAGTCACCGTACGTGAGACCGACTACGGGCCCGTCGTCTCCGATGCCCCCCTCTTGCCGGTGCAGGACGGCGAGACGCTGGCGCTCAGCTGGATCGGCCACCGTCCCAGTGATGAGGTGACGGCCATGCTGGGCGTCAACCGGGCCCAGGGCTGGGACGAATTCCGGTCGGCCCTCGCGGGATTCGCGGTGGCGCCGCAGAACCTGCTCTATGCCGATGTCGAGGGAAACATCGGGCAAGTGATGGCCACGCGGCTGCCCGCCCGCCCGCTGGACCTGCCGGACGATATCGTGCGCCCCTTGGACGAGGCGGTGGCGTGGGAGCGCATCGTGACCAGCGATCAGCTTCCCTACAGCTTCCAGCCGCCATCTGGGTTCCTTGCTTCCGCCAACAACCGGCCGGCAGAGGCCGACGTCCTGGTCGGATACTTCTTCTCCGCCAACGACCGCATCCAGCGCATGGCGGAGCTGTTGGGCGAGAATGGGTCCATCACCGTCGAAGACCTGGCAACACTGCAGCTGGACGTCTTCCAGGCATCGGCGGTCGGTTTGCGTGACATCCTGGTGACCCGCCTCTCCGGCTTGCCACTCAGCCAGCGGCTACGCCCCGGCCAGCAACGGGTTGTGGACCTGATGTCGGCTTGGGATGGGAACTACCGTGCCGAAAGCGCAGGCGCGGCCGCATTCGAACTGACCGCATACCATTTCGCAAACGCCTTCCTGGAAGACACGCAGCTTGCGGCGTACGAAGCGGCGGGGCGCGTGTTCTCGTTGCTGACGGCCGATGTCGCCGAAGCGAGCGACTTTCTCCTTTCGCCCGCCCTTGACCGGGCGCTGTCCGAGGCCGGTGAGGGCTTTGCCGAGTTCCCGACCTGGGGCGACATGCACCGCATCGGCTTGGCCCACACGCTTTCCAACATTCCGGTCATCGGCGACCGGTACCGGTTCGGGGACCATCCCGCCGACGGCAGCAACGCCACGATCATGAAGACAGCGGGCCGTCTAAGCGGCGAGCGGCACTTGGCGCGATTCGGCGCAAATGCGCGCCACATCTCAGACCTCTCCGATCTGGATGAGAACTACTTCGTGCTGTTGGGCGGTCAGGACGGCTGGTTCAACAGTTCCACCTTCCTCGATCAATGGGACCTGTGGCAGCGCGGAGAGTACATACGCCTGCCCTTGCGTCTGGAGACGGTACGGGCCACTTTCCGCCATCGCATGGAATTGACGCCATGACGCCGGAAGATCGTCCCGACAATGCAGATCGCAACACCGCTGCTCAGAGCCTACGCCCGCAGACGCTCATCGAAGCTCGCATCGCTTGATACCGCCGATGTTCAGCAACGCGTTCTCATGCAGTTGCTGCGCCGCGCCCGCGACACCGCGTTCGGTCGGGCGCACGGGTTCGGCTCGATCGACAGCGTCCAGGAGTTCCAGCGGCGCGTACCGATTCGCACGTACGAGGATTTCTGGCGCGACTATTGGCAGGATCCGTTTCCGAATCTGACCAACGTGACGTGGCCGGGACTGATCCGGTACTTCTGCATCACCTCCGGTACGACCACGGGCGCGTCGAAGTACATCCCCTTAAGTACGGCAATGGAGCGCGCCAACAGCCGCGCGGCGCTGGACGTGCTGGTCCATCACTTGGCGGCGAAGCCGAAGAGCCGCCTGTTGGACGGCAAGGCGTTGATGCTCGGCGGCAGCAGCGCACTGACGGAGCACTCGCCGGGCATCTTCAGCGGGGACCTGAGCGGCATCGTGGCCAAACGGACGCCGTGGTGGGCGCGTGCCCGGTACTTTCCGCCACCGGACATCGCGCTGTTGGGCGACTGGGACGTCAAGCTGAGCCGCATTGCCGAGCAAGGACCAAGCCAGGACATTCGTTCGATCAGCGGCACGCCTAGCTGGCTTGTCTTCCTGATCCAGGCGCTCGTGCAGGCCCATCCCGGCCGCGGCGCGCGGGCCGTCGACTTCTTTCCCAATCTTGAGCTGTTGGTCCACGGCGCCATCAACTTCGCGCCCTACGAAGCCCAGTTCGCTGAGTTTCTGGCGGGCAGCCACGCGGAGACTCGAGAAGTCTACCCCGCGAGCGAAGGGTTCATAGCCGCCGCCGATCGCGGCAATGGCGAGGGCCTCAGGCTGATCGTCGACAACGGTCTGTTCTTCGAGTTCGTGCCGATGGAGGAACTCGGCTCGGAGTCGCCGACGCGACATTGGCTGGCCGATATCGAGACGGGCGTGAACTATGCCCTTATCCTGTCGAGCAATGCCGGCCTCTGGAGCTATCAGATCGGCGACACCGTCCGCTTCGTCGAGCGGGATCCGCCGCGGCTGCTGATCACCGGCCGCACCAGCTACTACCTCTCGGCCTTCGGTGAACACCTGATCGCCGAAGAGGTGGAAACGGCTGTCGCCGAGGCTACGGGAAAGGCCGGCCTGATGGTCGGTGATTACTCGGTCGGCGCTCTCTTTCCGGGCGAAGAGGATCCTTTGGGCGGGCACCTCTACATCATGGAATTCACCAACGCTGACCCGGACTTGGCCACGCTGCCCGAACTTGGGGTCGCCATAGACGCTCGGCTGAGAGACCTGAACGACGACTACCGCGGCCACAGCAGCGCGCTCCATCCTCCGCGCATCCTGGCCGTGCCGCCGGGCACGTTTGCGGACTGGATGCGCCGTCGGGGCAAGTTGGGCGGCCAGCACAAGGTTCCCCGGTTGGTCAGCGACAGGGAGCTGTTCGCCGATCTGAAGGGATTCGCCCAGCAGGCGGCGGCAGCGGCGAATTGACGGGCACGGCCTGACCGATGCCGACGCGGCCATGGCTGCGGCATGTTGCGTCGCACAAGAAGACGACCCAGCGATTCTGCGGCTTTGCTGCAGCGCAGCAAGACTTCGTCGGACACCTCCAATGATAATTCATTGATGCGTAAGTTTATCACGCCTATATTCCACAACAGGTCGATCCCGCAGGCGGGTGAGGGAGAAAATGTCGGTTTCGGAAAAGATTGTGACCGTTGACGGGGAAAGGTTAGGTGACCTGATTGCAGTTGGTGAGGGTTTCATGTTCTTCACGACCCATCAGCAATTGTTGGATATGGATGGAAGAGTATTCGGAGATTTTGACGACCTACGTAAGCAGATCGGCAGAGATCGTAACAAGCGAATCCGGCGTGCTGCCTGAGAAGACCCTTTCCCACCTGTCCTTGAGCGACAGGTGGCAGAAGTTCATTCGCGTCGCCTCACAGTATTACATGCACCTGGATAGTAAGACGCGGGTTGAGCGCACTAACCGCCCTTGAGTCAAACATTTCTTAATTTTACCTGGCGAAACCTTAACGATAGTTTAGCGAAAATTTCAGTGTTTTTAAGGAAATAATAATCTCGTTATTTTTTCTTTAATCAGTCAAGTCTTCCGCTCTTTCGGATCTCATGCGATCCTGCGGTAGGTCATTTCACAATACTGGACGCGGGAGGTGTCCCGATCCTGAGGTCAGCCGGATCGTGGCGCCTTTCCCGCCTCCGACTGGCCCGTCGTGTCCTCAAGCTCAAGTTCCACCTGCACCAATGACGGGTCGTCGGGAACATTCGATTGCGTGAAGCCCAAGACCTTGCAGAGCCTCAGCATCGTCTCGTTCTCGCGTAACACATCGCCGACAATCCGGCGAATTCCGCGGCTGTGGGCATAGTCGATGATGCGGCGCATCAGGACCGGCCCGAACCCGAGGCCCGTCATGTCGCCGCGGACGAGCAGCGCGTACTCCGCCGTATCGCTACCGGCATCGCTGACAATGCTGACGACGCCGTAAAGCTCGGTCTTGCCCGGAATCCCATGCTCCGTGACGATCAAAGCCATCTCCCGGTCATAGTCGATCTGGGTGAAGCGGGCCGCCATGACATGTGAGAGGGTCTTGATCGGTGCAAAGAATCTGAGGCGAATCTCTTCGGCGGTGAGCTTGGCGAAAGCGGCCTGCAACGACGGCTCGTCCTCAGGCACCACCGGCCTGACCAGCAATTCGCGCCCGTCGCCGACGGGCACATGCTCCTCAAGCTCTTTCGGATAGGGACTGATCGCCAACCGATCGGTGCTGGAGCCGCTTGCAGGCTCGACGCCCACATGTACGTTCAGCGCCACGTCACCGTACGCATCAACCAGGAGGGGATTGATTCCCAACTCGACGATCTCGGCGAAGTCCGTTGCCAGCTGGGCGACCTTGATCAGCGTCATCGCGACCGCGTCGATATTCGCGGCCGGAACGTCCCGGTGGCCGCGCAGCAGACGGTACACGCGCGTACGCGACATGACCTCGCGGGCGAGATGCATGTTCAGCGGCGGAAGGGCCAACGCGTTGTCGTCGATGACCTCTACGCCCGATCCGCCATGGCCGAACACGACGATTGGCCCGAACAGCGGGTCGCACGTGATCGCGATGGCCAGTTCGTGCGCACCGGGCCGACGAACCATGGGCTGCACGGTGAACCCGGTGATCCGCGCCGTCGGTCGCAGCCGTCCCACCCGCGCGATCATGGCGATGGCCGCGTCGCGCGCCGCCATGGGCCCCGCCACTTCCAGCGAGACGCCACGCACCTCCGACCGGTTCGGGATGTCCGGCGACACGATCTTGACCGAAACGTCCCCTCCGAGCTCCGCGGCAAGGGCCGCAACCTCGTCCGGATCCCGCCCGACACGCGTGCGCGCCACCGGAACGGCATAGGCCTCCAGCAGGTCCACGGACTCCGGTTCCGTCAGCCAAGAGCGGCCTTCGCCGAGCGCACCTTCGATCGTTGCGCGCGCCCGCGCGACATCGGGCACAAATGTCTCGGGCACCGAAGGCGGCGTCTCCATCAGCATGTCGCGGTTTCGCCGATAGCCGACCAGGTGCATGAAGGCTCCGACCGCCTGGTCCGGCGTCGCATAGGTCGGGATCCGGTTCTCCGCAAAGAGCCGGCGCGGCCCCGTGGCCGGTGGCGCCCCGACCCAGCTGGTCAAGACCGTCGGCCGGCGGCGGCCCTTGAAGACGTCGATCACGGCTCCGGCCGCCTCGTCGCGCGAAGCCATCGCCGTCGGGCAGTTGATCACCAGAACCGCGTCGACCCCCTTGTCCGCCGAAATGGCCTCGAGCGCGGCGCGGTACCTCTCACCGTCCGCTTCGGCGCCGATATCCACCGGGTTTCCGGATGGTCCGGTCTGTACCCCAGCCTGTGACAATGCTGCGCGCGTGGTGTCGGCGAACGTAGCCAATGACCCGCCGACATCGACGACGAAGTCCGTCGCCAGATTGCCTACGCCGCCGCCATTGCTCACCACGGCGAGATTGGGGCCGTTCGGCGGCTGCGCCATCGCCAGCGTCTCGACTGCGTCGAACAACTCTTCCAGGCTGAGAACGCGCAGCATGCCGGCACGCCGGAACGCTGCATCGAACGTCGCGTCAGGTGCGATGGCGGGCCCTTCGCGCAACGCCATCACGCGAACGCTCTCGGCGTGCCGCCCTGCTTTGACCACCAGCACCGGCTTGGTGCGGGCCGCCGCTCGCCCGGCCGACATGAAGTTTCGGGCGTCGGAGAGTGTCTCGATATAGAGCAGGATCGCGTGGACCGCGTAATCGTTCGCCAAGTGATCCAACAGGTCCCCGAAATTGACATCGGGCATGTCGCCCAGCGACAGCAGATGGGAGAACCCGATCCCGCGGTCGTGGGCCCAGGCCAGCACGGAGGTCCCGATCGTTCCGGACTGGGCGACGAAGGCGACACGGCCCGGCATCGGCGCGATCGGCGCCACACTAGCGTTCAGACCGATCGACGGCACGATGACACCCAAGCTGTTCGGACCGATGAGCCGCAGCCGATAGGAACGGGCGATGGCCGCGATCTGCCGCGTCGTCTCCGCGTCGGTCTCGACGCCCCGCCGCGTCGGGCCGGACGAAACGATCACCGCCGCTTTGGTTTCTCGGCGACCCAGCGACTCGATCAGGTCGGGCAACTGGTCGACCGGCGCATTGATGACGGCAAGGTCCGGCGCCATTGGCAGGTCGGCGACGCTCGCGCAAACCGAAGGCCAGTCCGCAGGATCATGGCCCGCACCGACGGCAACAAGCTTTCCCTTGAAACCCGCGGTGCGCAGATTGTCGGCGAGGATGCGGCCGACGACCGAATCCGCCTCTGCCGTATCGACCACCGCGACTGACTTCGGTTTCAGCAGGTTTTCAAGATGACGCGTGCTCATGGTCGTGCCGCTGGGCATCCGATGGCGATCTTCGGCGACGTCATCGCTACGGATCAGCGGATCCTAGCGGCGGTCGCCATGCGCCTCATCGACGGGTGTACGGGCGATCGGTGTTGAGGAAAGATCGCATGCAGCGTCTATATAGCATGCGGCGGCGGGATTGGCGTCGCCTTCGGCACTCAGCGGCAATGCCGGCAGGGGAATGCGCTCAGGATGGTGCCAAAGAACACTGGCGGCACGCCGGCCGCCTCAGATGCCAGCGCCCACTGGCTGTCCGTGCGACAAAGCCTCGCCGGCCTGGGCGACGGCGGACTGAACATTGCCTTTGAAGCGGTTGACCGGCATGTGCGGGACGGATTTGGCGACCGGATGGCTTTGCGCTGCGTCGACCGCCGCGGCATCGTCGACGACATCACCTATGGCCGGCTCGCAGATCTGACGGGACGGTTTGCCTCGCTGCTCCATTCTCTGGGCGTCCGGCCAGGCGACACCGTATTCACGCTGCTGGGGCGGGAACCGGCGGTCTATATCACCGCCCTGGGCACGCTCAAGGCAGGGTGCGTCTTCTGCCCGCTGTTCTCTGCCTACGGCCCCGACCCCATCCGCACGCGGCTTCGCCATGGGCGTGGCAGGGTGCTGGTGACGACGGCACAGCTCTACAAGCGCAAGGTCGCGCAAATCCGTAGCGACCTGCCGGACCTGGAGCATGTGCTGGTGGTCGACGATCCGTGGGGCGAGAACGCGCCGGCTGGCTCGATCGACTTTGCTCACGCGCTCGAAGCCGCCGCCCCGCTGTCCGCACCGCCGCTCACCAAACCGGACGACCCGGCACTGTTGTTCTTCACCAGCGGCACCACAGGCGCGCCCAAAGGGGCCCAGCACGCCCATGAGGCGGTAGTGGTTCATCGCGAGACAGCTCGGCGGGTCTTCGGTCTTGGCCGCCACGACGTGTTCTGGTGTACCGCCGACCCGGGATGGGTGACAGGCACCTGCTATGGGATCATCGCACCGCTCACGGCGGGCGCCACCGTTGTCGCCGACCGGGAGGAATTCGACGCCGTCCGCTGGTACCGGCTGTTGCAGGATCAGGCCGTGACTGTCTGGTACACGGCGCCCACAGCCATCCGCATGCTGATGCGCCTCGACTCCACAGCCGAAGGCCGTGCCCTGACGGATGGCCTCGACCTCTCGGCGCTACGCCTGATGGCAAGTGTCGGCGAGCCGCTCAACCCACAGGCCGTACTATGGGGCAAAGAGCGGTTCGGGCGCCCGTTCCACGATACCTGGTGGCAGACGGAGACAGGCGGCATCATGATCGCCAACCTGGACGGCATGGAGATCCGGCCTGGATCCATGGGAAAGCCCCTGCCCGGCGTGGTGGCGGATATCGTTGAGCAGTCGCCTGTGGGCCGAATCGAACCGATCGGCGAACCCGATCACCCCGGAATGCTTGCGCTGAAGACCGGATGGCCGTCGCTGTTCCGCGGCTATCTCGGCGACGATGAGCGGTATCGGGCCACATTTGCGGACGGCTGGTATCTGACCGGCGATCTCGCCCGACGCGACCGGGACGGGTACTACTGGTTCGTCGGGCGGGCGGACGACGTGATCAAATCCGCCGGGCACCTGATCGGGCCGTTCGAAGTCGAGTCCGCGTTGATGAACCACCCGGCAGTCGCCGAGGTGGGCGTGGCTGGCAAGCCCGATCCGATCGCCGGCGAGATCGTCGTCGCCTACGTCTCATTGAAGCCGGGTCACGTGGGGGATGCGGAACTCAGGCGCACGCTTTTATCTCAGGCTCGCCAGCGCCTTGGCGCCGCAGTCGCGCCGCGGGACATCGTGTTTGTCGAGACCTTGCCGAAGACCAATTCCGGCAAGATATTGCGGCGCGAACTGCGCGCGCTGGACATCCAGGGTGAAACTGCGGCAAATACGCCGCGGCCGAACAACGACGGCAGTCCCTGAAGTTTCGTTAGATCCCGAAGCGTCGCAACTGGACGAGTTCCCAAGGATGAACTCTGACGACATCCGACGGATGATCCTCGACCTGTTGACCGAGATCTGTCCCGACGCAGAAATCGGCGCCATCGACCCGGCTGTCAGCTTCCGGGATCAGTTCGAATTCGATTCGATCGACTTCCTGAACCTGATCCTGGCGACGGAGAAGATCCTGAATCTGCGCATCGCCGAATTCGACTATCCGCGGCTGTCCAGCCTGGACGGCTGCATCAGCTATCTCGGGCCGAAGGTGGCAGAGGCCCGAGAGGCCGGTTAGAGCAGGACGACCTCTCGCGTAAACAGATCGAACAGATCGATGCCGTCCCAGGTGCTGGCGAAGGTGAGCGCGGTGCCGACGGGAACGATGCGGTCGACGGCGCCCGCCGAAAGGCGGTTCACCTCCCGCAGCATCTCCGCCCGTTCGAAACCGAATACGGTCACCGTCTGATCCTTGTCGGCGAAGGTGCGGAACGCCGCTTCTAGCGTCGGCATCGTCATCTCGACAAACAGCCCGTTGCCCGCGTGCAGGTCGCGCACTGCCGGGTCCAGACGCGTCGCAGCAAGCCGCGCCGGCCCTCTGGCGGTGCCGGCATCAAGGCACTGGGCCTCCCCACGCACGGCAATCGCATAGGCCGCTGTGAGCCGCGTGATCGCCTCTGCCGGCTCCAGCGACCAAGCCCGGTCCGCCAACGCCGCCGTCACCGCCGGCCAGAACCGCGCCTTGGCAGCGTCGACCTCGCCCGCCTGCCCCACCCACAGCAGCAGACGCGGCGATGCACAGGCCTGCTGGTTGAACCAGAAGGCATCGTTGACGAATCCGCCGATAAGGCCCCGCCATGAATCTTCCTCGGCTGCCAACACAGCCGACGCAGACAGCACCGCGGCCGAGAATCGATCGGGAAACGCCATTTCAACCGCCCGCGCCGGCAGCGGCAGCGGCCTGAGGGTGCGGATCGTCTCGTCCCCTCCCCAGAGCACGCGCACATGGCAGAGTTCGCTCAATGCCGCGCTGACCGCATCGTCATGGGGATAACGCAGGATCAAGAGACGGTCGCGAATGGCCCGATGGTCCTCAGCGTCCACAAGCTGGCCCAGAACCTGCTGCAGCACGCTCATCTGCGGGCTCACGCGTGTCGACACGCGCAGCACATTGGCATTGCCCGCCAGCAGGCTGACCATCCAGGAATAGACGAACAGCGTGTCCACATTCCCCGGGGCGAAGTGGACAGCAAGCCCGCGGGCCCGGCGGATGCGGCTGCTATTCCGCTGCTCAAAGTCTCCGCGCAGCTCTTCGACATGGGCGGGCCTCAGCCAATGGGCCAGCGCCATCAGCTCCGGATAGGCCGCCATCGCCCGGTCGCCGAGGATGTGCCGCGACAGTGCCTTCGTGAACGCGCGGACCGGTTCGCTGAACGGCGTCAGCGGTTCGGTTGCGGCCACGCTTCGCAACTGAGTGTGCCAATCGCCTAGTGGGGATGGCCCCAGCACGATCTCGACTGTCGAATGCGTGTCCATCAGCGCCCCAGCCAGCCGTGCGCTACTGGACGGGCGGTGCCGCAGCGGCACCGCCTTCGACCGCCGCCACCAGCACGTAGGCGCCGTCCTGACTCGGGCGGCCGGCGATGGCGTCGGCCGTCAGATCGACCAGCAGATCGGCGGTCGCCGTGTTGTAGTGCAGCCCGTCCCAGTAGTTTCGGTCTTCCAGAGTGATCGGAGACCGCACCATGAAGTCCACGGCATGGCCGTCGGCATGGGTGCCGATGATGCCGGCAATGCGGCGCCGGCACTCCAGCCAGCGCTGCCCCTCCATCGTAGAGGCCGCGGGCTGCCGCGCAGCATGATAGGGAACCAGCAGAGCGACCAAAGTCGACTCCTCTGGGAGACGATGGGCAAGTTCCTCCAGATAGACCAAGGCCGGGAAGGTCCAACCCCACCGCGTCGCCTCGTCGATCTCAAGCGGCGGGCGCTCATCCAGCGACCGCGGACCGTTGGGTCCGTAGATATGCTGCTGCGCCCGAACCAGGTCGTAGTCCTCCGGCGGCGGCAGGAAGTTGGCGTATCCGTCCCGACCGTAGCGCGGTGGGATGATGTCCAACGACATCGCCAGCTGATTGACCGCGATTTCCAGGGCGCGGGCAGTGAAGATGTGCAGCAGGTCGTTCAGCGGGTCGTCGTCGTACATCCAAGGCGGAAACGGCCGGTCGCTGAACAGCGTGAAGCCGTCCTCCTGCAGGCACCATTCGTGGTCGATCCCGACGATCACCGTGCGCGGGGCCGGCTCGCGCTCCAGAAACAGGTCGGCGATCAGGTACTGCTCGTAAGCCCTGGCGCTGTTCATGGAAAGATTGGCGAACCGCCCGCCTAAACGCTGGTCGAGCCGCGCCGGCCGCAACAGCCGGGTGGTCGAAGTGCCGATGACGAAGCTGTCGAACTGCGGGTCACGGGCGACCATCGGATAGCTGAAGCGTTGGTTCTGGTCGGCCGGCACACGCTCCAGCGGCATCGAGACCGGTAACGACCCCCACGGGTCGACCAGTACCAGAAAGCCGTAGAGCCCCGCGACAGCCGCCAGCACGATAGCCAGGAAGGTGCGCCAGAAGCGTCGCCAGCGGGTCGGTGTCGGCTTCAGCGTCTCAGAACTGGAAATAGATGAACTCCGCGCTTGGGCCCGAGCCGAGCTCGAGCACGATGTAGACAAACATGACCGCAGCCGTCGCCGCAATCCACCGCTGCGGCGGCACCATCTCCAGCGCCAGCCGCTGGCTGGTCGGCAGCGCGATCAGCAGCGCGGCGACGCCCAGCAGCCAAAGGCGCGGCAGCTCGCGCACCGCCATGCCGCCCTGCCCCTGCCCGATCATGGCGCCGTAGACGTCGAGCGCGGCGCCAAAAGTCTCTGCCCGGAACACGACGAACGCCAGCATCACGACCAGCATGGTCATCAGCCAGCCGGCCGCCCGCGGCACCGGCACGCGCAGTCGCCGCCAGGCAAGGAACACGATCAGCGCCGCACCGTGGATCATTCCCCAGGCCACGAAGGTCCAGGCCGCGCCGTGCCAGAGCCCCGTCAGGAACCACGTGACCACCAGCGCCGCGAGCTGGCGCGGCACGCCGAATCGGTTGCCCCCCAGTGGGATGTAGACGTAGTCGCGGAAGAAACGCGACAGCGTCATGTGCCAGCGCCGCCAGAACTCGCGGATTGTGGGGCTACGGTAGGGCGCGTTGAAGTTGACCGGCAGGCCGAACCCGAACATCAGGCCAAGCCCGATCGCCATGTCGGAATAGGCAGAGAAGTCGAAATAGATCTGCAGCGTGAAGCCGATGCCGGCCACCCAGCCTTCGGCCGTCGTCAACGCGCCCTCGCCGGCATTGGCCGCGGCGAACAGCGGATCGACGATGCGGGCCAGCGGGTCGGCGATCAGCACTTTCTTCGCCAGGCCGATCAGGAAATAGACGGCCCCGCGCGACAACCGTTCCTGCAGCCCCTCCCGGCGGGGATCGAGCGCCAGCTGCGGGATCAGTTCGTCATGGCGCACGATCGGCCCCGCGATCAGCTGCGGGAAGAACGAGACATAGAGCGCATAGTCGATCAGCCGATAGGCTGTGGCTGAGCCGCGGCGGATATCGACCAGATAGGAGATCTGCTGAAAGGTGAAGAAGCTGATGCCGAGCGGCAGCACGATATCCCAGGCATCATGCCGGCAGCCCGCCAGCGCACAGACGGAACCAGCCGCGAAGTCGGCATATTTGAAAACGCCCAAGAGCAGCAGATTGACCGCGACCCCCAGCACCAGCGGCAAGGCCAGCGGCACATTGGCCAACAGCCGCCCGATCAGCCAGTTGGCCAGGATCGAGCCCACCAGCAGCGGGACCAGCCGCGGATCCCAATATCCGTAGAAGAGCAGCGACGCCGCGATCAGCCAGAGCGACCGGGACCGGCGGCTGCCGGCCGTAGCGTAATAGCCGGCCAGCACCATCGGCAGGAACAGGACCAGAAAGATCTGCGAATGAAACAGCATGAGCCTGGTTGCGATGCGGACGCCGTCGGGCGCGGGCTTGATCGCGCCTCGCTTCGGCCTCTGCCTGTTAGCGCCGCAAAAGGCAGGAAACAAGCAGAGTGGTGCCGCTTCCCGGTCAGCAGCGCTTGTCGAACGGACGGAAGTGTGTCTCTTCGGGCTCAGAAATCCGCCATTGGCCAAAGGCGGGCCGCTGGAGACAGAGAACCCGCATGAAGATCGTCAGCCTAGAGACCTTCTGCACCGCGTTCGTCGGCTTCGTGCGCGTCACGACCGACGACGGCGCGACCGGATGGGGCCAGCTCTCCACCTATAACGCCGATATCACAAGCCAGGTCTTCCACCGCCAGGTGGCGCCCTGGGCGCTGGGCCGCGACGCGCTTGACATCGAGGCCCTCGTCTCTGAGATCCCGGAACGGGAGCATAAATTCCCCGGCTCCTACCTCTGCCGGGCGATGGCGGGGCTGGACACCGCACTGTGGGACTGGCGCGGCCGGCGCGAGGGCAAGCCGGTGACGGTGCTGCTGGGGGGCACGCCGGGCCCGTTGCGCGCCTATGCCTCATCGATGCGCCGGGACGTCACGCCGGAGGCCGAGGCTGAGCGCTTTGCGCAGCTGCGTGTTGAATGCGGCTTCAATGCCTTCAAGTTCCGGGTCGGGTCGGAATGCGGGCACGACCGGGACGAGTGGCCGGGCCGCACCGAGGCGATCGTGCCGACCATCCGCCGCACCCTAGGCAACGATGTCGCCCTCTTGGTGGACGCCAATTCCTGCTACTCGCCGGCAAAAGCGATCGAGATCGGCCGCATGCTGCAGGAGCACGGCGTCGAGCATTTCGAGGAGCCTTGCCCCTATTGGGAGATGGAGCAGACGAAAGCGGTGGCCGATGCCTTGTCGCTCGACGTGACCGGCGGTGAGCAGGACTGGGACCTTCAGCACTGGCGGCGCATGATCGCGATGCGGGCCGTCGACGTGATCCAGCCCGACGTGCTCTATCTCGGCGGCCTTTGCCGGGCGATGCGGGTCGCCCGCATGGGTGCGGAGGCCGGACTGCCGTGCACGCCGCATTGCGCCAACTTGTCGATGGTGACGCTGTTCACCATGCACCTGCTGCGCGCCATCCCCAATGCCGGCAGGTACCTTGAGTTCTCCATCGAAGGTGCCGACTATTATCCCTGGCAGCAGGACCTTTTCGTCGAAAGCCCCTATGCGATCCACGATGGCCAGGCGACGGTGACGGACGAACCGGGCTGGGGGGTCGATATCAATCCCGAGTGGCTCGCAAAGTCGAGCTATCAGCGCAGCAGCATCGCTGAATGAGCGTCTAAGTGGCGCTTCGTGCCGCCGAAGATGGGCCTGAGCCCTGCGGCGCCCTGCCCCTACACGGTCGCAGCGCTTCAATTGCTTCAATGCCGGGCGTACACTCCGGCCGGGAGCCTAAAACATCAACGACCTGGGAGGGCGTGGAATGACGACCCGAAAAGACCATCCGTCACTGCCGAAGCTGAAGCAGGAACTGGCCCGGGGCCGACTGCCCCGACGGGAGTTCCTGCGCTATGCAACGGCGCTCGGCATGTCGGCCGGCACGGCCTACACACTTGCCGGGGTCGCGTCGCTGCGCCGGGCCCACGCGCAGGAGATTCCGACCGGCGGGACGATCACCATCGGCATGCGGGTGCAGGAAGTCACCAGCCCCCATGCGCTGAACTGGGTGCAGCCCGGCAATGTCACGACCCAGGTGATCCAAACGCTGACCCGGATCGACCAGGACAACGCGGTGATCCCGCATCTGGCCGCCGGGTGGGACGTTTCGGACGACCTGCGCAGCTGGACATTCAGCCTGCGCGAAGGCCTGACATGGCACGACGGCCGCCCGTTCCTGGCCGATGATGTGATCTGGAACTTCAACCACATCCTGGCGCCGGACACCGGCTCGTCCGCCATCGGCCTAGTCAAGAGCTATCTCTTGAACGACGTCGACACCGGAGAGGTCGATGACGACGGCAACCCGCGCATGACGACCGAGATCTGGGATGCCAATGCATTCGAAAAGATCGACGACTTCACCGTTCGCCTGAACCTGAAAGAGCCGACGATCACGGTCGCGGAAGACCTGTTCTTTTACAACATGACGATGGCCGACCCTGAGGAGAACGGAAGCTTCGGCGTCGGCTCCAACGGCACCGGCCCGTTTGAGCTGGTGGAGCATGAAGTCGGCGTCCGCTCGGTTCTGCGCGCCCGGCAGGAGTATTGGGGCGACGGACCTTATGTGGACGAGTTGATCTATCTCGATCTCGGTGACGATCCGTCGGCCTGGATCTCTGCGGTCGCGTCGCGGCAGGTGCACGGGCTCTACCAGCTTGACGGGCAGTTCATCCCTGCGGTGGAAGGCATGCCGCATGCGGAGGTGCACGAGGCCCAGACATCGGCGACCTCGGTCGTGCAGATGAAGGTTATGGAGCCGCCCTTTGACGACGCCCGTGTACGGCTGGCCATGCGCCTCGGCATCGATCCCGAAGCGGTGCTGCAGCTGTCGCTGCAAGGCCGCGGCCTGCCGGCGGAGCACCACTTTGTCTGCCAGATCCACCCCGAGTACTTCCCGCTGCCGAAGATGGAGCGCGACCCCGAGCGCGCCCGCGAGTTGCTGGCCGAAGCCGGCTATCCCGACGGCATCGATGTGGAGATGGCCTGCAAGGGCGACCCGGCGTGGGAGCTGGCGGCCGTCCAGGTGATGGCGGAACAGTATGCCGAGGCCGGCATCCGCGTTTCCATCAACAACATGCCGTCCAGCGCATTCTGGGATCAGTGGGACAAGGTTCCGCTCGGCTTCGTGGAATGGGCCCACCGTTCCAACGGCCTGGCGGTGCTCAATCTCGGCTTCCGCTCAGGCGTGCCGTGGAACGCGCCGGAGTATGCGAACCCGGAGCTGGACGACCTGCTGACCCAGGCGGCCGGCACGCTCGACCTCGACGACCGCAAAGCTCTGTTTGAGCATATCGAGCGCATCATGCAGGAAGACGGGCCGATCGCGCAGCCCTGCTGGCGGGCGATCACGACGGTGTTCGACACCGCTGTCGTGAACTTCAAGATGCACCCGATGTACTTCTTCTTCGGCGAAGAAATGGGCATCGAGGCCTAGCCGACACGGCGACCGTGCAGCGCTTCGCCGCTTAAGAACCGGCGAAGCGCTGCACCGCCTGCACCATTGCGCCAAAGGCCGCCGCCGCCAGGCGGCTTGAGTGGCGCGCCCTCAGGAACCCGTGAATCAGGCCCAGTTCGCGCCGCAGCTCGACGGCAACGCCGGCTGCCGTAAGCCTGTCTGCATACTCCAGCGCATCATCACGCAGCGGATCATGCTCGCACGCAATGAGAAGTGTTTGCGGCAACGCATTGAAAACAAAGGACTTCAACGGCATTGCGTAGGCATTGGCTGATGTTCGGCGTTCGCAGTAGAGCTGCCAATAGGCCTTTACATCGCTGGTGGTGAGAAGCGGCGCCGCGGCCCGTTCGGCGTAGGACGGCAGGGTGAGATCGCCCCCGAAGGCGGGATAGACCAAGAGCTGTCCGGCCAGCGGCGGATACCCACGGTCGCGCGCCTTCAGCGCCAATGCCGCGGCGATCGTCGCCCCGGCGCTGTCGCCGGCAAGAGCAATCGTCCGGGGAGCGAGGCCCACGCCCCCCCTCCCGCGGACCAGCCAGTCGATCACCGACCACCCGTCGTCGACCGCTGCGGGAAACCGATGCTCCGGCGCCAGGCGGTAATCGACCGCAATGGCGGTGACGCCGGCGGCCGCCGCAAGCTCCGCAACGATGCTGTCATGCGTCTCAAGATCGCCGACCACCCATCCGCCGCCGTGAAAGAACACAAGACAGAACGATGGCGCCCGCACTTTCGGCCGGTAGATCCGGATGGGGATGCGATGCGTCGCAGCCTCGGCAGCCGTGTCGACGACCGTCAGCCCCTCAGGCCTCGGGGCATCGAACGCGCGACACAGGTCCCGGTAGCGGCGGCGCTGCTCCTCCGGGCCTGCGAGCGGCCGGTCGGCCGGGTCCAGCGCCTCGCATCGGGCGATATAGGCGCGAATCTCGTCATCCAGGGCCTGGAGATCGTATGGCATCGGGCAGCACTTTCCTTGCAGATGCCGCGGACAGCGGCTATGCGGCGGTGGTAGAGTGCCGCGCCGATCCGACCGGAAGGAAGCCCCCCGTGAACCGCGAAGTGATTATCACCTGCGCCGTCACCGGTGCAGGCGACACGGTCGACAAACACCCCGCCATCCCCGTGACACCGCAGCAGATCGCCGAGGCTGCCATCGAAGCCGCCGGCGCCGGCGCGGCGATTGCCCACATCCATGTGCGCGACCCGGCCACCGGCAAAGGCAGCCGCGACCCTGCCCTCTATCGCGAGGTGGTCTCGCGCATCCGCGACAGCGGTACCGATGTGGTGCTGAACCTGACGGCCGGCATGGGCGGCGATTTCGAAGTCGGCGATCCGACCCCGCTGCAGCACGGGCCGGCAACGGACTTGGTCAGCCAGTTCGACCGCCTGGTCCATATCGAGGAACTCCGGCCGGAGATCTGCACGCTCGACTGCGGCACGCTGAATTTCGGCGACGGCCAGATGATCTATATCAGCACCCCCGCCATGCTGCGCGCCGGTGCCGCGCGCATCCGCGAACTTGGCGTGAAACCGGAACTGGAGGCCTTCGACACCGGCCATCTCTGGTTCGCCCGGCAGATGGTGGACGAAGGGCTGGTCGACGCGCCGCCCATGTTCCAGATCTGCCTCGGCATACCCTGGGGCGCGCCGGCGGAAACGGCGGCGATGAAGACGATGGCGGACATGCTGCCGCCGGGCGCGGAATGGGCGGGCTTCGGCATCGGCCGCATGCAGATGCCTATGGTGGCGCAGGCGGTGCTGCTGGGTGGCCATGTCCGTGTCGGGCTGGAAGACAACCTCTATCTCGACAGGGGCGTCTATGCCACCAACGGCTCGCTGGTGGAACGGGCGGCCGCCATCGTCACCGCCATGGGGGCCAGGGTTCTGAGCCCGGCCGAGGCCAGGCGACGCCTCGGATTGAAGAATGCGGAGGCCGGCTCATGACACGCGTGAACCCCAACGAGGTGCGGCGCATCGCTTGCATCGGCACCGGCGTGATCGGCGGCGGCTGGGCTGCGCATTTCCTCGCCCGCGGCTATGACGTGACCGCCTGGGACCCTTCGCCGGGCTGGGCCGACCGCCTGCACCGGCTGATCGAAACGGCGTGGCCGGCGCTCTCCGCACTGGGCCTGGCGGGGGGCGCCTCGCCGGACAAGCTGCATATCGCCGACAGCCTGGTAGACGCCGTGGCCGGCGCCGACGTGGTCCAGGAAAGCGCGCCGGAACGCCTCGAGCTGAAGCGCCAGCTGCTGGCCGAAATCGACACGGCGGCGCCGGTCGGCACCGTCATCTGCTCCTCCACCTCCGGCTTCGGCATGACCGACATGCAGACGGACTGCACGCAGCCGGAGCGCACGGTCGTCGGGCACCCCTTCAACCCGCCCTATCTGATCCCGCTGGTTGAGGTGGTGGGCGGCCGGGCGACGGATCCGGAGGTCGTGGATTGGGCAGCCGCCTTCTACACCGCCGCCGGCAAGCAGGTGATCCGCATGGATCATGAGCTGCCGGGCTTCATTGCCAACCGCCTGCAGGAGGCCATCTGGCGCGAGGCGCTGCATATGGTGGCCATGGGCGAGGCGACGGTGGAGGAGATCGACGCGGCGATCACCGCGGGCCCGGGCCTGCGCTGGGCCATCATGGGGCCGTGCCTGACCTTCCATCTCGCCGGCGGCGAGGGCGGCATGGCCCACATGCTGGACCATTTCGGCCCTTCGTTGCAGGAGCCGTGGACCCGCCTAGCCGCCCCGCCACTGGACGAAACTCTGCGCTCGCGCATGGTCGCCGGCTGCGAGCGGGAAGCGGCCGGGCGGTCCATCCGCGACCTGATCCACGAACGCGATGCCAGCCTGGTGGCGATCCTGAATGCCCTGCGCACCTACCGCGAAGCGCGCGGATAACCCCAACGGATGGGATCGGGGTACACGCTTGTAGGGCGGGTGGCGTTGCGGAGTAGGATGGCGTCATGAGGATCGTGATAGCGCCGGATTCGTTCAAAGGCTCCGCCACCAGCCTGGAAGTGGCGGCAGCGGTCGATGCGGGCCTTCGTTCGGTCGAACCTGAGGTCGACACCCTTCTCGTGCCCATGGCCGACGGCGGCGAAGGCACCGTGGAGGCGATGAACGGCATTCTCGGCGGCGATCTCGTCGAGGTGACCGCCCGCGACCCCATCGATCGCCCCGTCCGATGCGCCTATGCCTGGATCGCCGAGCGCCGGCTTGCCGTGATCGAGATGGCGGCCGCCTCCGGCCTTCCCTTGCTCGGGAACGAATTGGACCCGGACGAGGCCTCCTCCTACGGTACCGGAGAGATGATCCGCGACGCGATGGACCGCGGTGCAGAGACGATCGTTCTCGGCCTCGGGGGCAGCGCTACGGTCGATGGCGGCACGGGCGTGATGGCCGCGCTCGGTGCACGCTTCCTCGATGCCGACGGTCAAGAGGTCAGAGGTGCCGGTGGCCATCTCGGCCGCATCGCCGCCATCGACCTCTCCAGCATCGACCCGCGGGTCCGGTCGGTTCGCATCACCATTGCCTCAGACGTGACCAGCCCCCTTCTGGGCCCCGACGGCGCCGTCTATGTGTTCGGGCCGCAAAAGGGCGTTACGGAAGCCCGGCTCGCCACGTTCGAGGCCGGCATGGCGCATTTCGCTGACATCGTCGTGGACGCATCCGGGTTCGACCACCGTGACAGCGCCGGCAGCGGCGCAGCCGGCGGGATCGGCTTCCTGCTCCGCTCCTTCCTCAACGTCGAGTTCCGCGACGGCTTCTCACTGATCTCCGAAACGGCAGATCTGGCGGGACGCATCGCAGGCGCCGATCTGGTGATCACCGGCGAGGGGCGCATCGATTCCCAGTCGCTTGTCGGCAAGGTTCCGGTAAACATCGCGCGTATGGGGCAAGCTGCCGGCGTTCCCGTCGTCGCCTTCGCCGGCCGCATCGATGGCGACCTCGCCGCGCTCCAACAGGCGGGGCTGGCGACTGTTGTGCCGGTCGTCGATCGCACCATGGCCTTGAGCGAGGCGATGGCCGACGGCCGGGCGCTTATTCAGGCCGCTGCCGCGCGGCTCATGGCCACGCTGCAGCTGGGCGGAGCGCTGGCGACAAGGGCGTCTTGAACGCATAGCCGGCCCACTACCCGAACAGTGCGTTCGGCAGCCAAGTACCGATGACCGGGAAGGCGTAGATCAGACCGATCCCGACGACGTTGATGATCACGAACGGGATCACGCCCCGGTAGATGTCGATCGTCCGGACCTCAGGCGGGGCGGCACCGCGCAGATAGAACAGGGAAAAACCGAAGGGCGGGGTCATGAACGAGGTCTGGAGATTGACCGCGATCATCACGGCCAGCCAGATCGGATCCATGTCCATCAACAAGAGCGCGGGCACGACGATCGGCAGCACGATCACCGAGATCTCGACGAAGTCGAGGAAGAAGCCCATCACGAAGATCAGCGCCATGACGAACAACAGTGCGCCCGCCTGACCGCCCGGCATCTCGGTCAGGAACTCTTCCACCCGCGCATCGCCGCCCAGGCCGCGGAACACCAGCGCGAACACGCTGGCACCGATCAGCATGGCGAAGATCATGCAGGTGACCACCATGGTCTGGCCGACGATTGGCCCCAGCATGCCCGCCCGCAACGCCCGCCACAGGCTGGTCAGCACACCATAGGCGACCAGTCCGCTCAGGCCAAACGCCACCCAGATGCCGATCTGCTCCGCCTCCGTGCCGATATCGCCGCGGCCGAGGCGAAGGTCGAGATACCGCGTCATCACCAGCATGGCGATCAGGCCGCCGGCCGCCAGCAGGGTCGCCGTCCGACCGCCGCGCGGATCGAAGCGATGACCGGCCAGGATCAGAGCGCCGACCGCGCCGACCGAGGCCGCTTCCGTCGGCGTCGCCACCCCGCCCAGGATGGAGCCGAGCACGGCGATGATCAGGATGATCGGTGGAGCCAGTACGCTCGCAAGACGCCTGATGGAGACGCTCTCGTCCGGCCCGCTTCGTTCCAGCGCTGGTGCCCGTTTCGGGCGCAGCCACGAGAACACCAGCAGATAGGTGATGTAGAGCCCGACCAGCATCAGGCCCGGCACCAGCGATGCGGCGAAGATCTGGCCGACGCTGATGGTCTCGACGGAAAACAGCCCCTGCGCGAACTGCGCCTGCTGGTAGCCCGACGACATCACCTCTGACAGGATGATCAGCATGGTCGACGGCGGGATGATCTGGCCGAGCGTGCCGGCCGAACAGACGGCGCCGGCCGCCAGTTCGCGCGAATAGCCATTGCGCAGCATGGTCGGCAGTGCGATCAGCGCCATGGTCACCACCGTCGCGCCGACAATGCCGGTGGAGGCGGCGAGCAGACCGCCCACGACCGTGACGGAAACGGCAAGGCCGCCCCGCACGGCGCCGAACAGCCGCCCCATTTCCTCCAAGAGCTCTTCGGCGATCTTCGAGCGTTCCAGGATCACGCCCATCAGCACGAACATCGGGATCGCGACCAGGATCTCGTTGGTCATGATCCCGAAGATGCGGGTGCTGAGCGCACGCAAGAGCGCTAGATCGAAATGCCCCGTGGCATAGCCGATCAGGGCAAACAGCACGCCGATGCCCGACAGCGTGAAGATGACCGGAAAGCCCAAGAGAATGCCGGCGCACAGCACCGCGAACATCACCAGATCCAGGTTCTCCAGGATCAGGTTCATGTCCGGTCGACCGCCACGGAGGGCAGCAGCAGCGTCGCCAGCGACTTCAGCGCCAGCGCCGCGCCCTGCAGAAGCACCAGCACGGCAAAGGCCGGGATCAGGGACTTCAGCACGAACACGGCCGGGACGCCGCCGACGGACATCGGCCCCTCAAGGATCTCCCAGGACGAGGCGACAAAGTTCCAGGTGACGTAGAGGATCGCCAGAACCGACGGCACCAACAGCACGATCACGCCGAACAGATCGATGGCTGCTTTCCGTTTAGGGGCCGCCTCGCCATAGAAGATGTCGACGCGGACATGGCCGTCGACCAACAGCGTGTACCCGGCACCCAGCATGAACAGGGCGGCATGCAGGTACACCACCGATTCCTGCATGGCGATGAAGCTGGTGCCGAAGACATAGCGCAGCACCACGATGCTGAACTGCACCAGCAGCATCAGCACGGCAATCCAACGCACGCCCAGCCCGATGACGCGGTTGATCGCATCGAGGCCCCGGCCGACAGCCTCAAGCCGCAGCGCAAGGTCAAGCATCAAGCGATGTCTTCTCAGATGGCCCGATCGGCCGGCACCGCCTCAACGTGTGCGCCAACAGAAGCTGTCGCCGCCGCGTCGCACGGTGCCGGCCAGAACCTGGGCTTTCCCCGTGTCGACCGATCAGCCGTAGCTGAAGTCCAGCTGCCGCGCATTCATGATGCCGCCCGAGGCATACTGCATGTACTCGACCATGCTGGCGCGATAGGCCAGGAAGCTTTCCACGATCTGGCGCACCAGTTCGTCTTCGTTCTCCCGGAGCTCCGCGATCACCTCGCCGGCCGCGTTGCCGAGGGCGACGATCACGTCGTCCGGCAGGCGGCGCACCTGCACGTCGTGCTCGCTGACCAGTTGCTGCAAGGCGATGGCGTGGTTGGTGTTGTATTCGGTCGTCACTTCGTCATAGAGCGACTGGCAGGCATGGGCCACCGCCTGCTGCAGATCTTCGGGCAGCGCGTCATAGGCTTCCTTGCTGATGCCGCACTCTTCGGCGGACGACGGTTCGCCGACGCCCGGCCAGTAATAGTACGGGGCGATCTGGTAATAGCCGAGCGCGCTGTCCGTCCACGGGCCGATAAACTCGCCGGCATCGAGCGCGCCGCTCTGCAGCGCCTGGAACATGTCGGCCCCGCCCATGGCGACGACGGCCGCGCCGACTTTCGACATCATCTCGCTGGCCAGCCCCGTGGTACGGAAGCGCAGGCCCTGATAGTCGTCGATCGACGTGATCTCGTTGCGGAACCAACCCGCCCATTGCGGCCCGCTGTTGCCGCACAGGAAGGGCTTCAGCCCGAAGCGAGCATACATCTCGTCATAGAGCGCCTGGCCGCCGCCATGGGTCAGCCAGCCGATCTGCTCTTCCGCCAACAGGCCGAAGGGCTGGGATCCGAACAGCAGGATGCCCACGGACTTGGAGCCCCAATAGGCCGGCACGCTGTGATAGAGCTGCGCGGTGCCGTCGGCGACGGCGTCGAACACGCCGCGGCCCGGCACCAATTCGCCGGCCGCGCTGACTGTCACGGTCAGCCGCCCGCCCGACAGCGTCGTAATCCGTTCGGCCAGCTTGTTGGCGGCGATGCCCGGCCCCGGCAGGTTGCGCGGCCAGCTGGTCACCATGGTCCATTCGGTGCGGTCCTGCGCGATAGCCGGCGCCGGCAAAGTGGATGCCGCGGCTGTGGCGCCGGCCACGGTCGAGGCTGCAAGAAATCTACGACGGTCCATGGAAACCCCCTGATCAAGGTTGGACGAATGAGCATACCGGGTCGGCGGCATTCGAAGCCGTCTTGGCGCACCTCTGAGGGACAGCCCCCATGGTGTTCGGCAGGCGCGCATTATCGGACGACGCAAGGCCGGCCGCTAGACGACTTTTTCGGATTGCCGTAACCGGTTTCTCGGCTATTCGGCCAGGGCCTTGCGCATGTAGCTGACGGCCAAGCCCACGCCTTCGGCCACCGGCATGACACCATGTCCCACCGGGTGGTAGCCGAGAGCCTCGTAGAACGCGACTGCATTGGCGTTAGCGCGGACAAAGGCGTGACGGAAACCCCCGCGGAGGGCCTGTCGTTCCACCTCCCGCACAAGCAGCCGGCCCAGCCCCTGCCCGGCGAGATCGGGAGCGACGAAGACCTTGCGGATCCGCACCGTTTCCGGCGCATCTTCCAAGAGGCACCACCCGGCCGTGCCGGCCAAGCGATCGTGCGGCGTTTCGGCGAGAGTCAGATTGTTGGCCAACAGCTCATCCGCATAGCCGTCCGCGGCCATCGACCGAAGATACGCGGCGATCTCCCCTGCAGTGTAGTGGGTACCGCTCAGACGCTCGACAGACGCCATGTGCAGACCGCGCACGGCGACGACATCGTCTGGCGTCATGGCACGAAATCGGGCCGGATGCGGCCCCGAACCGCTCAATCGGCCCCCTTGGGCGGTTTGCGGCCGGTAAGGAAGAAGGTGGTCATCTGGCCCTTGCCCTTGATCGAGACGGGCCCCCGCTCTTCCATCTCGAACCAGTCGGCGATGCGCCGAGCGGTGGTCTCGGAGAGCTGGATCCTGCCCGGCACGCCCGTGGCCTCCAGCCGGCTGGCAACATTCACCGTGTCACCCCAGACATCGTAGAGGAACCTGTGCGTGCCGATGATGCCACCGACCACCGGGCCGGTATGGACGCCGATGCGCAGCTGAAGCGGCATCTCATACGCCTTGTTCACCGCTTCCGCCCGCTCCACCATGCGCAATGCCAGCTCGCCGACGATCTCGGCATGCTGGGCCTGCGGTTCGGGCGCGCCGGCCACGACCATATAGGCATCGCCGATCATCTTGATCTTCTCGACCCCAAGCTCCCGGACCACATGGTCGAAGACGGAGAACATGTGGTTCAGGTACTTGACCACGCTGGCCGGCGACAGGTGTGACGACTTCTCCGTAAAACCCGCAAGATCGGCGAACAGCACCGTCACTTCGTCGAAGCGGTCGGCAATCAGTTCCTCGCCGCCATTGATCCGGCCGACGATGTGGCGCGGCAGGATGTTCAAGAGCAGGTTCTCATAGTGCTCCTTCTCCTGCTCCAGCCGGTCGAGATACTGCCGTTCGCGGGTCTGCCAGCTGCGCCGTTCCAGCGACGCACCGATCCGCGCGCGCAGCAGGGTCGAATTCACGGGCTTGGACAGGTAGTCCTCCGCCCCCTCTTCGATGCAGCGGATGACGGCATCCATCTCCGTCAAGGCTGAGACCATGATCACGGGGATGTCGCGCGTGCGCTGGTCGGATTTAAGCTGCGTCAGCACGTCGAACCCGTTCAGGTCCGGCATCATCACGTCCAACAGGATCAGGTCGAAGTCCTGCCCCACCACCGCGCGCAGGGCGGCAATGCCGCCATCGGCCTCCGTGGTGCGGTGCCCGTCCCGCTTCAGCCGCCGGACCAAGAGGTCGCGGTTGCTCGGCAGGTCGTCGACCACCAGGATATGCCCGGTCAGCTTGGCCTGCGGCGGCCCGGACGCATCCACCGGGCGAACACTGCGGACAATGCCGTTGAACATGCGGCTGGCCGCGGGATCGAGCGCGGGCCCTAAGCCGCCCTCGGCGCCTTCGCGCCGGGTGAAGTCGACAATGACGTCCAGCCGGTCCAGAAGATGGCTGACCTCCGCGATGATGATCTCAAGATCCGTGCGCACCGACTTGCCGCCGCGCCCGTTCAGGTCGTCCAGCACCAACTCGCTGTAGCCCTTGATCGCGCTCATCGGCGTGCGCAGGTCATGGCGCAGCCGGCGCTCCACCTCCGCGATGTTGCTGTCGGTGAACAGCTCCGGCGCCGACTCAAGATCCAAGAGATGGTCGACGCCCGCGTGCAGCGACCGGGCAGCACCCAGCATCCGGTCCAGATCGGGCAGGATATCGTCCAGTCCCAGTTCGCACACTGCCTCGCGCAGGATCTCGCCATAACCGACGATGGCCGTCACCGGCGCCGTCAGCTCTTGCCGCACATTGGCCAGCCGCACGCGCCGGAGGCGCTCCATATCGTCGCGCTGGTTCACAGTCACCGTTCCCCTCCGTGCGGCCCTGATCGAGCCATAGCACAAGCCAGCACCCGAATGCTGCTGCTTGTGCCCTGGCCGCTGCCGGCGCTGCCTTTGGCGGTCATGCCGCGTCGGCTCCGGGTCGCCGGCGCACCATCAGGGTATGACGGCCTTCTTGAACCACGGTGCCATCCTGCTTCAGCGCACGGACGGCCTGCACCAGGATGGCGCGGTCGGGCCGTCGGGTCTCCCGCATCTCTACGATCTCCACCTCCGCATGGATGCGGTCGCCGACCAGGATCGGCGCGCGGAACTGCCAGTCCCAGCCGAGCGTGGCGACAGCGCGCACATGCACGTCACACCGGTTCTTCAGCCCGTCGATCATGCCGAGTCCCAACAGGCCATGGGCAACCCGGCCCGGAAAGCCGATTTCCTGAGCAAAACCGTCGTCCATATGCAGTTCGAAGAAGTCGCCGACCAGACCGGCGAAGCCGACCACATGCGCCTCGGTCACCTGGATGGCGCCGGTCGACCAGCGGTCGCCCACGGTGAGGTCCTCGTACCACTTGAATCCCGGGGCAACGGTGCCGCCTGCCATAACGCCTCCACTGCCGACAGCGTGTCGGTGCTTTGTGACAATACCATGCCGGTGTTAATGGCCTTGCACCCGACCCCGCGTCACCCGAAAATTCCGATACCTGACTGTCGCGGCGTTCGGCCGGGGCGCAGATGACCGATCGGGAGGAGCCGATGCCGCAGATTGCCGATCCGACCCATGCCGCCAGCGCTACCCGTCTGCGACGACGCCGGTCGGCTGCTCGACACAGCGCGGCGGTGCTGCTTGCGGCTGGCGCCGCGCTCACAGCCGGCAGCGCCGTTGCGGCAACGGTTCCCGTCGGCGCGCCGGATCAGGGCCACCCCATCGTACTGGTGCAGGGCGGCAGCCAGTACTTCACCTGCGATGGCGGGCTGGAGATCACGCTGACCTTCGGGGGTGCCGGACCGGACGATCTTGTGATCGACATGCCTGGCGCGCAGCTTGTGCTGCAGCCCGAAGCGGCTGCCTCCGGCATGCGGTACAGCAACGCCATCGCGGCCTTCCAGCAACATCAGGGCAACAGCGTACTCGAACTGGGCGGCGAGGCGCGGAACTGCAGGGCTGCGATAACCGCGGCAGACGTGCCGGCGGAACAGGCCGCCTTCGTCGGAACCTGGACCGGTGACGACGGCACGGTGCTTCAGGTGTCCGGGGACCGGCTGACCGAAACCTCGTCGCAGGGATATCAGACCCTGGGCCGGGTCGGTGCCGATGCCTACCCCGACGCCGGTCCCGGACCGAACTACGAATGCCGCATCGACTATGGTGAGCAGTCGGCGAAATACCTGCTGCAGCCCTTTGCCGAGATCCGCAATGCCCAAATCGATCAGGGCGTGCCAAACCCGGACCCGATGCCGCCGGGCCTGACGGAACTCGACGCCAATGCGAACTATCCGGTGATGGATCTGCTGTGCTGGGAAGCCGCCCATCAATACGTGGCGGTCGGTGCCGACGCGCTGCTGCGCGTGGGCTTCGGCGAAGGGATGATCGAACCCTCAGTCTCCTTCACCCGCACCGCCGCCGCAGCGCCGCCGCCACCGGTCACCCCGGACCCATCGGTTGCCGACTATGAAGCCACCCATGGCGACTGGGCCGTCTTCTGCTCCGGCTGCTCCTATCCTGAGGAGCATCAGTGCGATATCAGCACACAAGACGCCAGCGGCCAGAACACGCTTGCCTTCGTCATCAACCCCGGCCCGAACCTGGGCGTCTACGTCCCGGTGCTGAGCGAGGGCGTGGTCGAAGCCGCGGTCTGGTTTCGGATCGACGGCGAGCGGCCGATCCCCTTCGTGCCGCCTGACATCCACTATGAAGGGATGACGGGTGGCCTGGTGTCGTATGGCGAGCCCGTCGACCGGCTCTTGTCACCGTTCGAGGCCGGCACGTCGGTGGAGCTGAGCTCGCCCGACCCGGCTTATTCAGGCTACCGCCACACCTTCTCGCTGATCGGCTTCACCGCGGCGCTGGACGACGCCATCGCCAACATGCCGATCGACCCGCCGGAATGCACCTATTAGGGTCTATCAACCATCATCTCCTCAACCCACATGAAGCCCTCCCCCTTGATGGGGGAGGGACTTCCAAATGTCGACAACCCTGAGAAAAGCGTAGACTCAGAACCGCTCGATGTGCATGCCGCCGTCGACATGGACGGCGTCACCGGTGGCATAGGCGAAAGCGCCGCTCGCCAGTGCGGCCACGGCGCGGCCCACGTCCTGCGGTTCGCCCCAGCGGGCGATCGGCGCCAGGCCCTCGGCGAAGAGACGGTCGTACTTCCCCGTGGCCGGGGCCGTCATGTCGGTGCGGATCACGCCGGGGCGCACCTCATGCACGCCAATATCGTGCGGGGCTAAGCGCAATGCGAACAGCCGCGCCATCATCGAGGCGCCGGCCTTGGCCATGCAGTATTCGCCGCGCTCGATCGACGCGGCGGCGGCGTTGGCGGAGGTGACGAAGATCAGGCTCCGCGCATGGTCGCCCGCCGGTGCCGCGACCATGCGCCGGGCCGCCGCTTGGGCCAGGAAAAAGGTGCCGCGCAGGTTGACGCCGACCACGCGGTCGAACGACTCCACCGTAACGTCCAGCAGATCGCCCCGCGACAGCACCGACACGCCGGCATTGCTGACCAGGCAGTCCAGCCGCCCGAAGGCGTCGAAGACTGCCCCAGCCAGCGCTTCGTGCCCATCCAAGTCCGCGACATCCCCAGCGATGAACCGGGCACCGGCCCCGAGGTCTGTTATCTCGGCCAGCGTCGCCTCGGCCGCCGCATCTTGCTCCAGATCGACGACGACCACATTGAACCCGTCGCCGGCGAGCGCCAGGGCGCAGGCTCGGCCGATGCCGCGCCGCCCACCTGTCACGGCGGCGACGGGCCGCGGGGCGGCCGCGGTCAAGCCGCCGCACTCGCGATGGCGTTGACGGTCGTCTCGCTGACCTGCCAGAGCCGTTCCGCCGCCTGGCGATCATAGGACGCGGCGGACGAGGCCGCTTGGCGGCACTTGATGAAGTACTGCCCGCTCCTGCCCGCCACCTCCGGCGAGGCAGCGAGGTGGACGCTGGTCTTTGCCCCCTCCTCCGGCGTCACGGCGGCTAGACTTATCGTCCGCCACAGCCAGGCCGGCATGAAGCCATGCGCGGTGCCGATGCCGGTGGCGACGAAGCCCGGATGCAGTGCGTTCACCGTCACCCCGCTGCCCGCAAGGCGCCGGTCCAGCTCATAGGTGAACAAGAGGTTGGCGAGCTTGGGGCGCTTATAGGCGGTCAGCCTGTCGTAGCGCCGCATCGCCTGCAGGTCGTCGAAATCCAGCGCGACCGACCGGTGCGCCTCCGACGCCACATTGACGATCCGCGCCGGCGCCGACGCCTTCAGCCGGTCCAACAGCAGCGTGGTCAGCAGGAAATAGCTGAGATGATTAAGCGCGAAGGTCATCTCGATCCCGTCCGGGCTTTCCCGCCGATGCCCGAACAGCCCACCCGCATTGTTGAGCAATACGTCCAGCCGCTCGTGCTTGGCCTTCACCTCATCAGCCAACCGCCGAACCTCGCTGAGGCTCGACAGGTCGGCCTGCAGCACCTCCACCGCCGCGCCGCCGGCCAGGGGTGCCAGCGCGTCAGCTAGTGCTGCGCCGCGGTCGGCATTGCGCACGACCAGGATCAGTGACGCCCCCAGCTCCGCCAGCCGCCGCGCCGTCACCGCACCGATGCCGCCGGTGGCCCCGGTCAACAGGCAGACCTTGCCCGTCAGCGCCCTGTCGCCCGTCCGCGCCATCTTCAGAGCCCCACCTCGTCGAGCCATTCGGCGAAGATCTTCCGCGCGACCGGCGCCAGCGCCGGGGCGAAGCGGCGCGTCTCGCCGCGCAGCTGACCGACGGAGACGCCGGGCGTGTTCTCGATCTCCGCTGCATGGCCGATCAGCCAGTGGTCGATGTCGCCCGCCTCGACCTCCAGGTGGAACTGCAGGGCCAGCACGGCGTCATGCGCAAACGCCTCGTTCTCATAGAACGCGCTGCCGGCCAGCCGGATAGCGTCTTTCGGCAAATCGAAGGTGTCACCGTGCCAGTGCAGGACGGGATGGTCGCCTTCCTCCAGCCGCGCCAGGCACGACCGGTGGCCGTGCTCAGTCAGCTCCAGCGGTGCCCAGCCGATCACCTTCTGCGGCCCCGGATAGACCCGCGCGCCCATGGCCCGCGCGATCAGCTGCGCGCCCAGGCAGATGCCCAGCATGGGCCGCCCCTGCGCCAGCCGCCGCTCGATCACCGCCAGTTCCCCTTTCAGGAACGGATAATTGGCCTCCTCATAGGCCCCGATCGGCCCGCCCAGCACGACCAGCAGGTCGGCCCCATCGGCATCCGTGGCCGCCAGCTGCCCCACGCCGGCCTCCCGCCACAGCACGGCATGCCCCCGCTCTTCGAGCAGCGGCCCGAGAAGCCCGAGATGCTCAAACCCCACATGGCGAACGGCGATAGTCGATTTCATTGGCGGGTCCTGGGAAAACGAAGCGCCCATGATAGCGGCATCGGCGCCGCAGCGGTCGGATTGATTGGCCAGACAGCATCCACCTTGCCTCACACGATGCCGGCAGCCAAGATCACGGCCAAAGCGCAGAGTTCTGGACGCACACAGCACCAGGCGTGGGACCATGGACGAGCACTCGCATAACCATGCTGACGGACAAGCCGCCCCCTCCGATCCCGCCTTGCGCGTCAAGGCGCTGGAGTCGCTGCTTGTCGACAAAGGCATTGTCGATCCCGCGGCGATCGATGCGTTCATCGAGGCTTACGAGCACCGCATCGGCCCCCGAAACGGCGCCCGTGTCGTGGCGCGGGCCTGGGTCGATCCCGACTTCAAACGCTGGCTGATGGACGATGCGACGGCGGCGATCGCCTCGCTCGGCTACACCGGGCGGCAGGGCGAGCATATGGTGGCCGTGGAGAACGCCGCGGGCGTGCACAACATGGTCGTCTGCACGCTCTGCTCTTGCTACCCCTGGACCGTGCTAGGGCTGCCGCCGGTCTGGTACAAGTCCGCGCCCTACCGCTCGCGCGCGGTGATCGACCCGCGTGGCGTGCTGGCGGAATTCGGGGTGGAGCTGCCCGACGCAACCGAGATCCGCGTTTGGGACAGCACGTCTGAGATGCGGTATCTGGTGATCCCCGAACGGCCGGCGGGCAGTGAGGAGATGTCAGAAGAAGACCTCGCCGATCTCGTCAGCCGCGACGCCATGATCGGCACGGCGCTGGCCACCCTTCCGGCGGCCAAGGAACCTGCGCCATGAACGGCATCCACGACATGGGCGGCATGCACGGGTTCGGGCCCATCGCGCCGGAAGAGAACGCCGGCACCTTCCATGCCGACTATGAGCCGCGCATGTTCGGGCTGATGATGGCCGTGCGGTCTCTGGGCTTGTGGAGCATCGACCGCAACCGCTTCACCCGCGAAAGCCTGCCGCCGGCCGACTATCTGACCAAGGGGTATTACGAGCAGCTGATGGAGGTCTGCGTCCAGCTGCTGGCCCAACACGGACTGATTTCCGAGGGGGAGCGGCAGAGCGGCCGCGCAGCTTCCGACGCGAAGCCCGATGTCCGCGCCACGACGGCCGAGGCAGTGCTGCCGCTGCTGACGCGTGGCGGGCCGGTCGACCGCGATGTCGACGTGCCGCCGCGTTTCACCGTCGGTGACCGCGTGCGGGGCCGCAACATCCATTCCACGGGCCATGTGCGGCTGCCGCGCTATGCCCGCGGTCGCACCGGCGTGGTCGACCGCGACTACGGCGTGTTCGTGTTCGCCGATGCCAACGCCCACGGCCTGGGCGAATGCCCGCAGCACCTCTACAGCGTGCGGTTCGAAGCCGCCGAGCTGTGGGGGGAGCAGGCGAGTGCCGGGTCCGCCGTCTATATCGACCTGTGGGATGACCACCTTGAACCCGCCTGACGCCGAGCCGGCCGCGCGGGCTCACATGGCCGGCCTGCTGCCCGACCGCGACGGCCCCGTGTTCGCCGAGCCCTGGCAGGCCGAGGCCTTCGCGCTGGCCGTAGCACTGCACCAGCAGGGGCATTTCACCTGGAACGAATGGTCGGCGACGCTGGCAGCGGAAATCCGGGCCGCGGCCGCCCGCGGCGACGCGGATGACGGCAGCACGTACTATCACCACTGGCTGGCCGCCCTGGAACGCCTAGTGACGGACAAGGCGCTGCTGACGCCCGATGGCCTCCAGGCCCGCAAAGCCGCCTGGGCCGACGCCTACGCCCGCACGCCGCACGGCAAGCCGGTCACGCTGCCAGTGGCGCCGGACAAGTGACGGCCGGCTCGTCGGGTCTCGCTGCCGCTCGACACCGACCTACCAACGCCGTACGGCGCCGTAGGTCTGCGTTGAGGCGAAGCCGAAACCGGACATCACGCCGCCCTACCGACAGTCGGTCCGGTCTACTGCACCGGCGCCAGTACCTCCGTACCCTGCAGCGCGCCCCCGTCGGTGCCCCAGTGGCCGATCAGCGACCCGTCGGCCTGCAACGTGTAGATGGCGCGGATATTGTGGCTGTCGTAATAGACGTCCAGCACCTCGCCATCGAAAGTCCCGATCCCCGAAATGGTGTCAGTACTGACCCGTTGAGTCACCTCATACTGGCCGCCGCCGATGCTCTCCAACGATGTCTGGCCCTGATAGGCCGGGCCGCCGCCCGGGTTGGTGCCGACTGTGGCGTAGACCCCGGTCAGGTTCGTGATCACAGGCCCTTTCTGGGCAGCGGCCGGCGCAGCCAGCATCAGGCATCCGAGAACGGCAATCAGCAGCACACGCATAGGCTCGCCTCCCCTTGGCTAAAGCGATGCCAGGTCGCGCCGGCGTCTGAGCCGCCCCACGAACGGGCAAGTCCTAAGCGGAGCGTCGGATCTCGCTTACGCGCGACACCGACCTACGAAAGCCAGCGGCCCAGCAGGTCGGCGCTCCGGCGAAGCCGAAACCCGACGTCGCGCCAAACGCCCGCGCTCAGACGCCTTCGCCGACCAGGCGGTCGTAGGCCGGCAATGTCAGAAAGTCCGCGCACTCTTCGGCGAGACTGAGGCGGCGGAACAGCTCGCCCGCGTCGTCATAGCGCCCGGCGGCGTAGGCCTCTTCACCCACCGATTGGCGCCAGTTCGCCATCTCTTCCTGGTAGAACCGGTCGAACAGGGTCAAATCCAGCCTGCGGCCATCGTCCAGCACCGCGCCGTGGTGCAGCCATTGCCAGATCTGCGAGCGGGAGATCTCGGCCGTGGCGGCGTCTTCCATGAGGTTGTAGAGCGGCACACAGCCCTGTCCGCGCAGCCACGCTTCAAGATAGCCGATGCCGACATTGATATTGGCGCGTACACCAGTCTCGGAGATAGCGCCGCCCGGCGGTGCGATCAGAGCGGCCGCCTCCGTCTCCACATCCGGGCGCTGGCGGGCGATCTGGTTGGGTGTGGGCATTAGCCGATCGAACACTTCCATGGCGATCGGCACCAGCCCCGGATGGGCGACCCAGGTCCCGTCATGGCCGTCTCCCGCCTCGCGCTCCTTATCGGCGCGCACCTTGGCCATGGCGGCGTCGTTGGCCGCAGGATCGCTCTTGATCGGGATCTGCGCCGCCATGCCGCCCATGGCGAAGGCACCGCGGCGGTGGCAGGTCTTGATCACATAGAGGCTGTAGGCGCGCATGAACGGCACGGTCATCGTGACCTGCGCACGATCCGGAAGCATTCTCTCAGAATTCTTCCGAAAGCTCTTGATATAGCTGAAAATATAGTCCCACCGCCCACAGTTAAGCCCGGCGGAATGGTCGCGCAGTTCATACAGGATCTCATCGGCCTCGAAGGTCGCGAGAATGTGTTCGATCAGCACCGTCGCCTTGATCGTGCCGACCGGAACCCCCAAAACCTGCTGGGCGTGGACGAACACGTCGTTCCACAGCCGGGCCTCGAGATGCGACTGCATCTTTGGCAGATAGAAGTATGGCCCGGAACCGTTTTCCATCAGCCGCTTGGCATTGCGGAAGAAGTAGAGGCCGAAATCGAACAACGAGCCTGACATGGGCTCGCCGTCCACCAGCACATGCGCCTCCGGCAGGTGCCAACCGCGGGGGCGCACCAGCAGCACGGCCGTCTGTTCCGCCAGGCGATACGCCTTGCCCGTCGCCACGTCGTCGAAGGCGATGGTGCCGGCAATGGCGTCGGAAAGGTTGATCTGCCCATCGATCAGATTGGCGAAGGTGGGCGTGCTGGCGTCCTCGAAATCCGCCATGAACACCTTGGCGCCGGAATTCAGCGCATTGATCACCATCTTGCGGTCCACGGGCCCGGTGATCTCCACCCGCCGGTCCTGCAGGTCGGCCGGCATCGGTGCGACGGTCCAGTCACCGTCTCGGATGTGCTTGGTCTCCGGCAGAAAACCGGGCAGTTCGCCGGCATCGAGTCGTGCCTGGCGTTCCACCCGCCGCTCCAACAGCTCCAGCCGTCGTTGGCCGAAGCGGCGCTGCAGGTCAGCCACAAAGCGAAGCGCGTCGGGCGTCAGCACAGCCTCGAAACCGGCCGACATGGGTGCACGCAGCGTGACGCCGTCCACGGGTTCCTGAGTCACGACATCCTCGGGCATGGGTTCTCACTCCCGCATCAGGGTTCTCTGTGTCTGGCCGCGACCCTAGCATAGGGCACGGCAACGGCGCGACGTGCTGCGGCGCAATATGCCACGGGCAGGCTGGCCTCAGGCGGCTCTGGCCAGGATCTCCTTCGCTAGCGCCCGGATCTCGGTGGCTGCACGGGTCCGCTTGTCCGTCTCCGTCACGCTGTGCCCGTCCAAGAGGGCGGCGGCAAAGCTGATGCGGTTGCCCACATGGGCTTCGGCCACAGCGGCACCAAGCTCTTCCATCTTGGCAATCAACGCATCGGCCAGCTTGGCGCGCGGCGGCACCCGGTTCAGCACGATCAGGGCCTGCACCCGTTCCTGCTTCGCCAGTTCCAGCGTCGGCGTCGTAGCCCAGAAATCCATCGGGCTCGGCTGCACCGGCACGATCACTAGGTTGGCGGCGCGCACGGCGATTCGGGCCTCCGTCTCCGCATGGGGCGGACTGTCGATCACCACGACGTCGTGACTGCGCGCCAGCCGGGTCACCTCGCCCGCGGCCCGCCAACCGTTGATCTGGCTGTGCGTGATGTCCATCTGGTCGCCCTGGTGGACGCGGCGGGCCTCGTACCATCGCGTCAGGCTTGCCTGCGGGTCGATGTCGACGGTTGCCACGGACTTCCCGGCCTGCCGAAACGCGATCGCCAGATGCGCCACCAGCGTCGTCTTGCCGGCGCCACCCTTTTGCTGCGCCACCGTGATCACCTTGCCCGCCATCGTCGCCCTCTTTCCTGCGGCAGCCGGCCGCATACTGCACAGCGGCCGGCAGGTCCTGCAACCGCTGAACGCTCTAGTTGTGGATGGAAGACTCCGCAAGGGTTGTCTGAGGTCGCCCAAGCCATCGGCGGCGATACGACGTCACGTCCCGCGCCGACACAAGCACACGGGACCAGGCCCTAGAGGCCAAGCACCTGAGACGATGGAGAGAAGATTAGGAGCCTAGGCGTAGGCGTTGACGAAGCCCGCCGTTTCGAACCCGCGGCCACCACCAAGAACGGCTGGCGTCGTCGGGGACTGCTGCGGGATCTCGCTGTCGAAGCCGTCGAACCCGCGATCGCTGCCCGCGGCCACCGCGGTTCCGGCATCGTCGCGCTCACCGCTCTCGGACGCACCTGCCGCTTCCGCCGCCTCGTCCCGCGAGGCCATCATCTGGTAGAAGCGAATGACTTCCTTGGCCGGCAGTTGGCGCACCAGCCGATCCGTATCCCGCTCGCGATACTCGAACACCATGCGGTTGATCGAGTCGTCCAGCCGGACCCTTACGCGGATGTCCTGGCCGCCACCTTCGGGGACAATCGCCGCCGGCGCGTCGGCCACCGCACCCGCCTGCCCTTCCGGCAGGGGCACCACGCCCATCTGGGCATTGGTTGCGGTTATGGAGCCGATGCTTTCCACGACACTATCCTCCTTGACTAAATACTAGCCACACTGATCAAAGAAGTCAAGCGGATTGATCTTGGAAACTCAAAAAATAGGTTAACGATTTAGTAACCAGTTTTGCGCCCTTTTATTTATAAATGACTTTGGTTATTGAATCCTTATCATTGTATTTGTCGAAAATCTGACTGAGGGCTGACAGTGCATGACATACCCTAGCCCTCTGGGCGGTTACATCGGCAAGTGTACGAAGACGCGTGCAAGACCTCACCAACTCGCTATGCTGGAAGAGAACCGAAAGCGCGATACGGCTGTCCGCATATCGGACCGCCTGGCTCCATCGGGGGAACCTTGATCACGTCAACCGAAGCGCCATCCGTTCCGGAGGGCACAAGGGTCTATGCCATCGGCGACATCCACGGTCGCGCCGACCTGTTGAGCGTGCTCTTGCGCAAGATCGAGTCCGACGCCGCCGACGCGGCCGATCTGGACCGACGCCTGATCTTCCTCGGCGACTATGTGGACCGCTGGCCTCTGGTGCCCAAGGTCATCGATATTCTGTTGGACCATCTCCCCGCCGGATTTGCGGCAACCTTCCTGCGCGGCAATCACGAGCAGATGATGCTCGATTTCCTGAACGATCCGGACACGCTTTATGGCTGGGTCGGCAATGGCGGCGACGCCACGCTTGACGGTTACGGCATCAGATGGACCTACGATCCTGAGACGGTGCAGGCCCGCTTGCTAGAACGCATGCCTGAGCGCCATCAGGCGTTCCTGAGTGCTTTGGAACTCAGCCACACCGTCGGCGACTACCTTTTCGTACACGCCGGCATACGCCCGGGCATCCCGCTTGACCAGCAGTCGCCCCAGGACATGATGTGGGTGCGCAACGTCTTCCTGAACAGCAGAGACAGGTTCGGGAAGATGATCGTGCACGGCCACACCATCGTGGACCGCCCGGAATTCCGTACCAATCGCATCGGCATCGACACAGGGGCAGTGATGACGGGGCGCCTGACCTGCCTGGTGCTGCAAGGCCACGACCAACGGCTCTTGAGCACCTGAACGGTTAGCGCTGGCCGTCAAATGCCGGTGTTCATGGTTCTTTCACCAACATGAGGTTAGACACCTGCCATGGAGCAGGCGCGCACCGGCCTGCTTGGGTGATTGCATCGCGGACCGGATTGGGGCTTAGGATGGTGGCAGAGCCACGTTGAAGGATCGCCAGAAAGGCGGACTTGCCATGACCGATGTCGTACGATTGTCCATCTGGTGCCGGGACCGCGTAGGGTTGGTGTCGGCGATTGCCGCCCGCCTGTTCGACCTGGGCATCAACCTTGGTGACGGTACCTTCGCCACGCTTGGTGAAGGTGCGGAGTTCACGGCCCTCTGCGAATTGCCGACCGGGGTCGAGCCTGCAGCCCTCCGGGACGAACTTGGCAAACTGCCCGAACTGGCGGCAGCCACCATCCATATCAGCCCCTTCGGCCTCGGCATGCATCAACTCGATGCCGCCAAGGTCACGCACGAGATCACATGCGTCGGGCCGGACCAGCCGGGCCTGCTGGCGCGGCTGTCGGAAGCGCTCGTCGGCTCCGGCGCCAACATCGCAAGCCTGGTGGCAACGCGCCTGGAGGGCCGTGTTGAGCTTTACCGAATGATCCTGACAGTCGGGATCCCGGGCAACCGCACCGAAACCTGCCTCGCCACCCTGCGCAACACTGCACAACAGCTCGGCCAGACACTCACCTGGACGGACGCGACCGCGGGGAACAAGCAGGCGATGGTCGGCGACTGAGGGCGGCTTGGAGCCGAGGACGAGAACGGAGCTGAATGGAACTTTGAGCGTGTCGCGACAGCAGAGCATGACGACAAGACCGTCGGGTTGGCGGATCTACTGGTGGATCTGGATGATCGCGTCCACCGCGTGGATCGGGTTCGCGCTTGCGGCATTTCCGCAGACGCGGGATTGGGATGGCCTGTGGGATGCGATGACGGCGCGCGAGATCGGGCTGATCGACACGTCGGATTGTGCCACCAGCGTTCAGGACACGACCGCGGCCCAGGTCTGCAGTCACGCCGTCAGCCAGCGCCGGAGCCGGATCTGGAATCAACGCGAGAATGAACTTGTCTCGGCCTTCGGCAATGTGGGCATCGTGGTGGGCCCGCCGCTGCTGGCCCTGGCGGCAACCTTCCTGGTCACCGTCTTCGCAGGGGACCGTTTCGACCGTCATCCGCCCCCGCCGCCCCGTCACTCGCGCGACCATTATCAGCGCACGGCACCGAAGCTAAGGCCGACGAACTACCGGCCGCCTAACCGGCGGCGGACCCGCGTCCCGGAATGACGCTGCCCAGACACGCTTAGAACATGTAGATGATGCCGATAATGAAATCGTGGGCGTAGAAATCGCCAGCGGAGACCTCGTCACCGTTGGGAAAGAGGCCGGTCTTGATCTGACCTAAGCTGCTGAAGCGATAACCACCTTCAAGCGCCCAGTTCTCAGCGATCCTCACCATCGTGCCGGCCTGCACGGACCAAGCGAAGTTGTGCTCGAAATTGCCGCTGTGGACGCCGTCGCCGCCGGCGATCACGTTGAACTGGAAGGCGTCGGAGAAATGCCGCGCCACGCCGACGCCTGCCCCGACATAGGGCCGCCACGGTGACCCGGTATCGAAATCGTACAGAACATTGAACATCAACTGATCAGTCGACACGTTGTTCTGATAGTCGAGGATTTCGTTTGCACTCTGGACACGCGTGTCGAAGTCGTGACGGAACCGGTGGATCAGTTCGAACTCGGTTCGGATCGGCAAATCGAGATAATCGTCCCAGCGGTAGCCGAGCACGATGCTGCCCCCGCCCGTCGCCTCCGGGCCCGGTGAGTTCTCGCTGAATGTCGGGCGATTGGGGTTCAGCTGAACATCGCCCACATCCGTCAGCATGAAAATGCCGCGGAAACCCGCATAGAAACCGTACTGGTCACCCAGCACCGAACCGCTTTCGTCCGGCGGCGGTGGCGCCGGCGGCGTTGACGGATCGTCCTGCGCGATCGCAGATGACTGAGCGAAGACGGAGGTGGCAACGGCCGCAATGAGGGCAACGCGGCGCATCAATCCCGTTCCATTTTCCGGACAATCCTCACAGATGCCTGGATTCCCAGCATTTTCAGCGTTTATAGACCTGCGACAGAAAGCTCGCAATGGCTGCCGGCCGCAGGCGGTAATTATGTTGCCGACGCGCAACTGTCCCAGAACGGCCGTTGACCGCGACGCCGCCCGCGTTTTGGACAGCGCCTTGGGCAAGCTGCTATACGCTCCGCCATGCAGCACTTCGACACCGAGATCATAGGCGCCGGCGGCCCCGGAATCTCTCGTGCGGCGGAAGCATTGCGCGCCGGCCAGCTGGTCGGTCTGCCGACCGAGACGGTGTACGGCTTGGCCGGTGATGCCACCAGGGACGTAACCGTGGCGGCCATCTTTGCGGTCAAAGAGAGGCCAAGGTTCAATCCCCTGATCGTCCATGTGGCCGACGCAACTGCGGCAGACCGTTTGGTGCAGTTCGACCGCCGCGCCGAGGCATTGGCGGAAACCTTCTGGCCCGGTCCGCTGACGCTGATTCTGCCGCGACGATCGGAAGCGCCCGTCTCACTTCTGGTCTCAGCCGGCCTGGACACGGTCGCCGTTCGCGTGCCCTCCCACCCCGTGGCACGGGCCGTCCTCCAAGCCGCCGGGCTGCCGCTTGCCGCGCCCAGTGCCAATCGATCGGGTGCCGTCAGCCCAACCGACCCCCGCCATGTGTATGAAGAGCTGGCGGGCCGGATCCCATTGATTCTGGCCGGCGGCCGAGCCGATGTCGGGGTAGAGTCGACGGTCCTGGATCTCACCGGCTCGGAGCCCGCGATCCTGCGCCCCGGTGCCGTGTCGGCGGAGGACCTGGCTGCGGTGTTTGGAGCCGTCGGCTTTGCCGCAGACACCGATGCCCAACCGCGGTCGCCCGGAAGGCTGCCCAGCCACTATGCGCCAGCGACGCCGCTGCGCCTCGATGCGCGCGACGTGGCGCAGAACGAGGCTCTGCTGACCTTCGGCCCCGACCTGCGCAAGGGCGACCATATCCGCAATCTCAGCGAGAAGGGCGATCCGGCGGAGGCCGCGGCGAACCTGTTCGCCATGCTGAGAGAATTGGACCGCCTGAACCTGGGCGGTATCGCCGTCTCCCCGATCCCGGAGACCGGGCTCGGCGTTGCCGTAAACGACCGGTTGCGGCGCGCAGCCACCCCCCGGCACTCCCTGCCGGCGGACGGTACCGCAGGATGACGACCGACACGATCGGCCGGGCGGAGGCCCTTGCCGCCATGCGGGCCCGTGTCGGGCCCGGTGGCTGGGTGGACGATGCTGACCGTCTGGTCCCCTATCTCACGGAATGGCGCGGCAACTATCGGCCCCAGGCCGCAGCGGTCGTGAGGCCGGCGTCGACCGAGGAGGTCGCCGACGTGGTGCGCCTGGCCGCGGGCGCCGGCATCGCCATCGTCCCCCAGGGCGGCAACACGGGCCTGTGCGGTGGTGCCGCCGCCGCGGAGCATGGCCACGACATCATTCTGTCGACGGATCGGCTGAACCGAATCCGCGCCGTCGACCCGCTGAACTATACCATCACGGTGGAAGCCGGTGTGGTCCTGCAAGCGGTGCAGGAGGCGGCGGATGCTGCCGACCGCCTGTTCCCCCTCAGCCTCGGGGCCGAGGGCTCATGCCAGATCGGCGGCAATCTGGCGACCAATGCCGGTGGAACGGCCGTGCTGCGCTATGGCAATGCCCGCGACCTGACCCTGGGGCTGGAGGTGGTGCTGCCCGACGGCGCGATCTGGGATGGGCTCAGGTCGCTGCGCAAGGACAACACCGGCTACGACCTGAAGCATCTGTTCATCGGCGCCGAAGGCACGCTGGGCATCATCACAGCGGCCGTCCTGAAGCTGTTCCCCAAGCCCAAGCAGGTGGAAACCGCCCTGATCGCCGTGCCGGACCCCGCAGCCGCCGTGGCGTTGCTGGCGCGGGCGCGGGCCGGCAGCGGCGACGCCGTCAGCGCCTTCGAACTGATACCACGCATCGCCATCGACATGGCGCTCAAACACGTCGCCGGCACGGTCGACCCCCTTACCGAACCTGCGGAGTGGTACGTGCTGGCGGAGTTGACCGAGCCGGTCGCCGATGCCCACCTGAGGGAGAAGCTGGAGGCCCTGCTTGAGCAGGCCTTCGAAGACGAACTGGTGCTCGACGCGGTGATCGCGGCCAGCGGCACCCAGGCCCGGCAGCTCTGGTTCCTGCGTGAAGCGATCGTCGAGGCTCAACGCTTCGAAGGTGCGGCCATCAAGCACGACGTGTCCGTCCCTTTGGCGGCTGTTCCCGAATTCCTGCGCCGCGCCGGCGCGGCGGTCACTGCGGCCGCCCCGGGGGTGCGGATGATTCCGTTCGGCCATGTCGGCGACGGCAACATCCACTTCAACCTGAACCAGCCACCCGATGAGGACGGTGCCGCATTCGCCGGGCGGCTGAAGGAGATCAACCGGCTGGTGCACGACGTCGTCGCCGCGCTGGGCGGATCGATCAGTGCGGAGCACGGGATCGGCCAGCTGAAGCGCACCGAGTTGGCGGAGCGCAAATCGCCGGTTGAGATGGACCTGATGCGCAAGGTCAAGGCCGCGCTCGACCCTGCCGGCCTCATGAATCCGGGCAAGGTGCTCTGACGGCACACCGTGGCAACCCCAGGCTCGACCGCCGGGGCTTGCTGCGGCTGGGCTTGGCGACCGGGCCATGCGTGTTGGCCTTGGGCGCACCGCGGGTTGCCGTCCCGGAGGTGCCACCAGCCCGCACGATCATCGAAACCACGATCGCTCTGACCCAACGGCACCATTTCCTGTTCGCCCGTGACCTGCCCGAACCCGTGACCGCAGCCTGGGACACCGCCAAATCGGTCGCGCTTGCCGCGAGTGACAGGGTGCTGCCGGATGGCGATGTCGTGTATTTGGCCAACGAGATGCTGCGGGCGCTCGGCACCTCGCATACGGCGCTCTATTGGCGTGGGCAGCAGACCTTTTGGGCACTGCGCAACATCTTCTCCGGAGAACTCGACAGCTTTCCAATGCCGCAGATCGGCGCATGGTTCCGAGCCATGGACGGCCGATGGTTCGTCACTGATGTCTATGCCGGCTCGGCTGCAGAAGCCGCGGGCCTGCGCCGCGGCGACGAGGTCGTGCTGGCCGACAATGCGCCCTTTCAGCCGGTGATGTCGTTGGACCGGGACAGTGTCAGTCTTTGGGTCGTTACGGCGGCCGATTCCGCTCCACGCAGCATTGACGTCCGCCCTACCCGCCTCGGCGTCCAGCGCATGATGCTGAACGGGGCGGAACGCTCGGTCAGGATCATCGCCGACGGATGCGCCCGTATCGGCTACCTCCACCTGCCGACGGGCACCCATACCGCGTTCCTTCAGACACTGACGGCCGCTGCCGAGCGTTTCGAGCGAGAGGCGACCGCCATGGTGCTGGACATGCGCGGCGGCTTCGGCGGTGCCGGCCCGGACTATGCGGCCCTGTTTCTTGACCGCGGCCTCTTCACCAAGCCGCTGGTCGTCCTGATCGATCGCGGCACGCGCAGCGGCAAGGAATGGGTGGCGCACCTGTTGCGGGAAAGCGGCCGGGCGACGCTGATCGGAACCCGCACCGCCGGCGCCTTCCTCGGCGGCAGCGTCTTCCCGATCGGGGATCGCTTCCTGCTCTCACTTGCGGTTCTGGCGCGCGCGCCCGACGGCACGGAGCTGGAGGGCATCGGCGTGCCGCCCCACATCCAGATCGACCGCCCGCTCGCCCATTCCGGCGGAGCCGACCCGCAGCTTGAGGCGGCGTTGGCGCATCTCCGCGGCGTCTGCTGAAGGCTGTCCCGGTCACCGCGTTTCCGCCACAATCCTCCTCTCGACTCTTCGTTAACCAATGCGGGGCGAACGAGATCCCGGCAGGCAGGAGAGCAGACGATTCCCTTTCCGCATTACAGCCGAGAGGAACGGATCGCCGATGCGTGCGTCCACATCCTCGGCACCACGGCCAGCATCATCTGCGTTCCGGCGCTCATCGGTATTGCGTTGGCGGAAGGGGGCGGCTGGCTGACGATTTTCAGCCTTGTGCTCTACGGCATCGGCTTTGCCGGGATGCTTTGGAGCTCCGCCCTCTACCACATGGCCAGAAAGCCCGGGCGCAAGGAATTCCTGCGCCGGCTGGACCACGCGGCGATCTTCGTGATGATCGCCGGCAGCTACTCGCCCTTCGTGCTGGTCAATGTCGGCGGTGCCTGGGGCTTTGGCTTGTTCGGCTTCGTCTGGGCAGTGGCGCTGTTCGGCGTGCTGTTGAAGCTGCGCTTCCCGCGAAAGTGGGAGCCGGTGACGATCGCCGCCTATCTCGGTCTCGGCTGGGTCTGCGTGGTGGCCATCGGCCCGCTGGTCGACGCCGTCTCCGTACCGACCCTGGTGCTGTTGGCCACGGGCGGCGTCATCTACAGCCTGGGCGTGCTGTTCTATGTGCAGAAGCGGATGAAATACCGCACGGTCATCTGGCATGCGATGGTGCTGATCGCCGCCGGCTGCCATTATGCTGCGGTGATGACATCGGTGGCGCTCGGCGGCGGCGCGTCATCGGCGTAAGGCGAACGTGGGCGAAGGGCGTGGCGGTTCGGGCCATGGGCACTATAAGTGGCCGAGGCCCTTGATAGGCTAACGGACTGGCACGACTTCTTAAGACAAACCCGCTGAAATACCGCCTTGGAGTGGGATTGTCGCGGCGGCAAGTCCGCCGGAAACAAGAACGGAGATCGCTGTGACGGAAGGGCTGTCGAGCGTGCTCCTGCGAAACAGATCGTTTCTTGAATGTCTGTGAATGCCCAGGAAGTGGAGCGACCACATGTCCGAACAGACGCCTGCCGACTTTTCAAATGGCAAGACCAAAGCCGGGCGGGACGCCGACAAACTGGCGACCATGCTGACCTGCATTCTTGCGGACAGCTATGCCCTGATGGTGAAGAACTTCTTTGCCAGCCTGCATCGGCTGACGGAAGAGCACTATGATAACCTGTTCGTCGCCGTGGATGCCCTGACCAAACGCATTCGCAACCTCGGCTACCCCGCCCCGAAGAGCTTCGTGGAGCTGGCAGGCCGGACCACCATCGACGAGACCACCTCCGACCAGTCGGCAGAGCAGATCACCGCCGCGCTGCTGCGGGACCACGAGACGTTGATCAGCCGGCTGCGCAGCGTCGTCGACACGGCTATCGCCTGCAAAGACGCGGTCACGGCGTCCCTTGCCAGGGAGCGCATGGCCTTTCACGAAAAGGCGATCGCAATGCTGCGCTCTGTGCGCACAGCACCGTCACACTGACGGGTACGGATCCGGGCGCGCCCGCGCCCGGGCCATCCCGCTCAGCCTGGCCATTGAGAGTTGGGCCATGGGCGGCCCAGGCCAAGACCGCCCGCACTGGCACCACCCTTAAGCCCAAGCAGTTTTCCAATCTTCCAAGATTGGCTGTTAGGCATTTGTTTTATTGCGATAATCCGGGATCTACGAAAGCCAATTCCCAACTCCCTCGGCTATCATTTCGTTCTGCGCAACCGTTCGATCGAGGATTTTGAGATCGACGGATGGGGGCCATTTGGCTGCCGCCTGGCCACCGCCCCGCCGCGCCCAACGATAAGGATTCACCGAGGAGACACCATGTGCGCCTTCGACCACCGCAGCTTCGCCGGCCACGAGACCGTCACCTTCGCGCATGACCCGGCGACCGGCCTGCAAGCGATCATCGCAGTCCATTCAACGGCGCTGGGGCCCGCTGCCGGGGGCTGCCGCATGTCGCGGTATCCGTCAACGGACGCTGCGATTGATGACGTGCTGCGCCTGTCGCGCGGCATGACGTACAAGAATGCCATCGCCGACCTGCCGCTGGGTGGCGGCAAGTCCGTGATCATGGGCGACCCGGCGACGGACAAAGCGCCCGCATTGCTCGAAGCCTTTGCACGCGCCGTCGATGGGTTGGGTGGCCGTTACTACGCCGCCGAAGACATGGGCATCGGTCTGGCCGACGTGCAGGCGATGGCGCGGTTCACTCGCTATGTCGCCGGCCGCCCCTCCGGGTCGGCCGCCAGCGGCGATCCCTCGCCGGTTACGGCCCGCGGCGTCTTTCTGGGCCTCAAGCTGGCGGTTCAGAGGAAGCTGGGGCGTGATAGCCTTGACGGTATCCGCGTCGCCGTCCAGGGGCTGGGCAATGTCGGCTTGAACCTGTGCCGCAAGCTTCGCGCTGCCGGGGCAACCCTGGTGGTCACGGATGTCCGTGCCAGCGCGACCAACTCAGCCGTTACGGAGCTGGGGGCGGAGCCGGTCGCGCCGGACGCCATCATCGATAGTGACGTCGATGTCTTCGCGCCTTGCGCCGGAGGTGCAGTGTTGGCCCCGGATGCGATCGAGCGGCTGAAGGCGCCCATCGTGGCCGGTGCCGCCAACAACCAGTTGCTGGACGATGACTGCGGCGAGCGGCTGCGGCAGCGCGACATCCTCTACATGCCCGACTATGTCATCAATGGCGGCGGCATCATCAACGTCGCGGCTGAGATCGCGGGGCGCTATGACCCGTCCTGGGTGGAGCACAAGCTGCAGCGCCTGATGGCGTCGCTGGATGCCATCGTGACGGAAGCCCACAGGACCGGCCTGCCCACCAATATCGTGGCTGACCGCATGGCCGAACGCCGCATCGCCAGCGCCGAACAGCGCCGGGCCGCTTAACACCAGGGCCAAGCACCACGCAGGAAGCGGGGCGCCCCGACGCCGCCCGGCTACGATGCATATTGTCGCCCGTGGACTGACGGCGGATTGCGCCGATCGGCGGATGCTGGTCTAAGGGTTCCGTGAGTGCGCTTGGCCCTCTTGCCCGGCGCGACCCCGACGAGCGCCGACAGCATGCCCAGCACGACGGCTGCCCGCATCGACACCGCGAAAGACACTGCCGCACCAACCTTGGCGGCGCTGTTCGACGATTTCGCAGCGCGTGGTGAGCGGCCCGCGCTGATCACCGTCGGTCTCGGCCAGGCTTGGTCTTATGCCGAGCTGCGCGCCCAGTGTGACCGCCTGGCCGCGGGCCTGATCGCGGACGGTCTGACGCCGGGGGAGCCGGTGGCGCTGCTAGGCCCCAGCCGGGCGGAATGGGTGGCGCTGGCGCTTGCGGTGATTTTGGCGGGCGGAACGGTGGTGCCGCTCGACACCGTCATGGCGCCTGACGATCTCGCCTATGCCTTGCAGGACTGCGGCTGCCGGCGTGTCTTCGCCTCCACGGACCGGCTGGAGCCCTTGGCGCCGATCATCGCTGCCGAGGGGCTGACGCTCGGCCTGCTTGACGCCGACAGCGACGGCGATGCGGGGCGAAGCTGGCGCGCCTGGCTTTCCGACCGGCCGGCGGCCCTGCCGACGCCCGCCGCATCCGACCGCGCCGTGCTGTTCTACACCTCCGGCACGACGGGCCGGCCGAAAGGCGTGCCGCTGACGCACGCCAATGTCGCGTTCTGCGTCCACGCGCTGCTCGAGCGCGACCTGGTGACGGCCGACGACCGTGTACTGGTGCCTCTGCCGCTCTACCACGTCTATCCCTTTGTCGTCGGCACGCTGACGCCGCTGGCGCTCGGCATCACCATCGTCTTTCCGGAAGGCCTGACGGGGCCCCAGATCGTGGCCGCGCTCAAAGAGGGTGAGACCACGGTGATGGTCGGCGTGCCCCGGCTCTACGAAGCGCTGATGGACGCCGTGCGGGGCCGGCTGAAGGCGCTCGGACGCGTGCCGGCCGCCCTGTTCGGCGGTGCGCTCGCCCTCTCCTCCTGGCTGCGGCGGCGGATGGGATGGCATGCGGGCCGGTTGCTCTTCGGCTCATTCCGCCGCCGCATCGCACCGCGGCTGAGGCTAATGGTGTCGGGCGGGGCGAAGCTGGACCCGGCACTGGCCTGGGGGCTGGAGGGGTTGGGCTGGGAACTGCTCTCGGGCTACGGCCTGACCGAAACGAGTCCGATCGTCGCCTTCAATGTGCCGGGGCGGGTCGACATCGCCACCGTCGGCGTCCCGCTCAACGGCGTCGACCTGCGCATCGAAAGCCCGGACGGCGACGGCAATGGCGAGATCCTGTTGAAGGGGCCGAACGTCTTCGCCGGATATCATCAGGCGCCGGACGCGACGGCCGCCGCCTTTACCGAAGACGGCTGGTTCCGTACTGCCGATCTCGGCCAGGTCGATGATCGCGGCTTTCTGCAGATCGCCGGCCGGCGGGCGGAGCGCATCGTGCTGGCCGGCGGCAAGAACGTCTATCCCGAAGCCGTGGAAGCCGCCTTCGATGACGAGCCCGTGATCCGCGAGATTGCGGTGCTGGAACTGGATGGCCGGCTTGCAGCCCTGGCGATGCCCGACGCGCAGGCCGCACGCCGGGCCGGCGCGCTGGATGTGGCAGAGGCGGCGCAGGCGGTAGTCCGCACGGTCGCAGAGCGCCTGCCGGCCCATATGCGCCCCCACGCCGTGGCCCTGACCCGCCAGCCGCTGCCCCGCACGCCTCTGGGCAAGCTGCGGCGCCATCAACTTCCGGACCTCTATCGCCAGGCGATGGAAGGCCGGCAAGCCCCAACCAAGGCCGAGCTGTCTGAGGCCGATCTGGCGCTGCTGCGGGCACCGGCTGTCGCCCCGGTCTGGGACTATCTCAGCCGCCGCTATGCCGACAAACCGGTCGCACCGGCGGCCGACCTTGAGGGCGATCTCGGCATCGACTCGCTGGAGTGGGTGAACCTGTCGCTGGAGTTGGAAGAGCGTGCCGGCGTCGTGCTGCAGCAGGAGGATCTCGGCCGCATCCAGACCGTGCGCGACCTGTTGGAGCATGTGCTGAAATCCCAGGGCCAAGACCGCGCCCCTGCGGCCGCAACTAAGTGGGCGGCCTGGGCCGAACCACGGAGCGCCGTCTGGCGCATGGGCGGTCGGTTCATCTATCTGCTCAACCGCCTGATCCTGGCACTGCTGGTACGCCATCGCAGCAGCGGGGCTGACCAGGTGCCGGCTGCCGGCCCGGCGGTGCTGACCCCGAACCACATCAGCTTCCTTGACGCATTCTCGGTCGGTGCCGGGCTGCCGATCCGCCAGGCCCGGCGGGTCTACTGGGCCGGAACCACGACCTACCTATTCCCCAATGCGATCATGCGGTTGTTCAGCCGGGCGGCCAACATCTTCCCGGTGGAGCCGGGGCAGACCGCCGGGTTCAGTCTGAGACTGGCCCGCCGCGTGCTCGACCGGGGCGACGCGGTCGTCTGGTTTCCCGAAGGCGTACTGTCGCGCGATGGCGAACTGGGGCGGTTCATGCCCGGCCTCGCCCGGCTGGTCGCAGGGACCGACGCGACCTTCGTTCCCGTCCACATCAAGGGCACGCGCGAGGCCTGGCCCCGCAGCCGGCGCCTGCCCAGACCTGGGCGGGTCAGCGTCGTCTTCGGTGCCCCTGTGACGCAGCAGGCGCTGATCGCCCTGGGGGACGGCGAGACGGAGGCGGAGCGGATGGTCGACGGACTGCGCCAAGAGGTGGCGGCGCTCGCCGCAAGGCACGGCGCAGAGTGACCGCCACGCCACAGTTGCCTCCTGGATCCGCCCCGCCGGTCGGCCCCCGAGCGCTCTGGTCCTGGGCCACCTTCGACTGGGCCAATAACGGCTTTTCCACCGTCATCCTGACCTTCGTCTTCAGCCCCTATTTCGCGCAGGCAGTAGCCGAGACCCCGACCGAGGGTACGGCTCTGTGGGGATACGCATTGTCGGTGTCGGGCCTCACCATCGCGCTGGCGAGCCCGGTAGCCGGCGCCATAGCCGACCGGCGCGGGCGGCTGAAGCCATGGCTCGCCACGGCCACTGCCATCTGCGTTGCCGCCACGGCCCTGCTCTGGTTCGTCCGGCCCGATCCCGCCGACGCGATCATGGCATTGGCGCTAGTCGTCATCGGTAACGTCGCGTTCCATCTGGCGCTGGTGTTCTACGACAGCCAGCTTGCCCATTTGGTGCCGCGAGAGCGGGTCGGCCGCTGGTCCGGCTGGGCCTGGGGCCTGGGCTATGCCGGCGGCCTGTCCTGTCTGGGTGCATCGCTGCTGCTGTTCGTCCAGGCCGAGACCCCAATCATCCCATTGGACCCGGAAACGCAGGAACATATCCGCATCGTAGGGCCGTTCGTTGCCCTATGGTTTGCGGTTTTCGCCCTACCCCTGTTCCTGTTCGTGCCGGACCGCGCCGATAGGGGCACCCCGATCGTCCGCGCCGCGCGTGAGGGCCTCCGGCAACTGGCCGAAACCTTCAAAGAGGTGCGCCGCAAGCATGCCAACATCCTGCGCTTCCTGATCGCCCGGATTCTCTATAACGACGGCCTCAACACGCTGTTCGCCTTCGGCGGCATCTACATGGCCGGCACCTTCGGCATGTCGGTGGCCGAGGTGCTGATCTTCGGCATCGCCATCAACCTTACGGCCGGCGTCGGTGCTGCGGTCTTCGGCTGGGTCGACGACCGTATCGGCCCGTGGCGGACGATCCTGATCGGGCTTGCGGGGCTGCTCAGTTTCGGCATCCCGCTCCTGCTCGTAGAAAGCCGGGAATGGCTCTGGGTCTTCGCGCTGCCGCTGGGCCTTTTCGTCGGGCCCGTGCAGTCGGGCAGCCGCTCGCTGATGGTCCGCCTGGCGCCCGAGGGCATGGTCAGCGAGACCTTCGGCTTCTATCAGGCCTCGGGCAAGATCACGGCATTCATGGGCCCGGCAATCGTCGGCACGGTCACCGCCTGGACCGGCAGCCAGCGCATCGGCCTCGCCCCGATCCTGATTTTCGTCATCGCCGGCGGTTTGATCCTGCTGACGGTGCGCGAACCGCCGCGACGGGCCGAGGTCTAGCTTTGCAAGCCGGACCTTGCCCGCCATCGAATCCGGCATTGAGCCCGCGCGAGCGGTTCAATCGTATCCCTGAATCCGGCCTCTGCATCGGCTGCGGCCTGTGCCAGAGCGTGGCCGGGCCCGAGCGTATAGCGATGGCCATGACGCCGGAGGGCAACCAGCGGCCCGTCGTGCGCGGCGAGCTTGACGATCGGATGGTCGACCACATCTACGCGGTCTGCCCTGGCACACGCGTCGAAGGCCTGCCGGAACGGCTGCTCACAGCAGACACTACGGTCGATTCCGTCTGGGGGCCTTTCCAGCGCATCGTCTACGCCTATGCGGCCGATCCGGAGGTGCGATTCCAGGGTTCCACCGGCGGTGTCCTGAGCGCGTTAGCCCTCTACCTCCTGGAAAGCCGCAGGGTCGACTTCATTCTGCACGCCAGGGCGTCGACGGCACATCCCACCTGGGGCGAACGCCATGTGAGCTTCGATGCCGCCGCCGTCATGGCCGGCGCCGGATCCCGGTATGGGCCCACGGCGCCGCTGGTCGACTTTCGCGAGATCCTGGACCGGGGCCGCCCCTTCGCCTTCATCGGCAAACCCTGCGACGTGGCCGCGCTGCGCAACTATGCCCAGTTCGACGACCGGGTCGATCGCCTGTGCCGGCTTCATCTCGCGCCGGTCTGCGGCGGCTTCATGGAACCGGTCGCCATGCGTCGGTTCCTCGCCTCGCTGGGCTTGGCGGAGGCGGAGGTCACCCGCTTTTCCTACCGCGGCCGCGGCTGCCCCGGCCCGACCCGCATCGAGACCACCGACGGACGGGTAGTCGAGAAGACCTATCTCGACATGTGGGGCGAGGACGAGAGTGCCTGGGGCCTGCCGTTCCGCTGCAAGATCTGCCCCGACGGCATTGGCGAGGCAGCCGATATAGCCGCTGCGGACACCTGGCCCGGCGGAGCACCGACCCCCGAAGACCAAGCAACCGATCAGGGAACCAATGCCGTGCTTGCCCGCACGGCCGCCGGGCGCGATCTGCTTGAGGCCGCGGCCTGCGATGGCGCGATCGTCATCGAAGGCGACGCCGGCCCGCGCGACATGGATGCCTATCAACCCCATCAGGTCAGCAAGAAGCTGGCCGTCTGGGCCCGCCACGCTGGCTTGCGCGCCGCCGACCGCCTGGCCCCGGAGACGGCGCGTCTGCGGATCGAAGAATTGGCCCGCACAGTTGGCCTCTCCGCCAACCTGGCTCAAGCCCGCGGAACCAAAAGGCGCGTCCAACAGGGCCGAACGGACGAGCCAACTCCGCGTCAGCTGACGCCGCTTTCTTAGTCAGCGATCTCACATGATCGCAGAGGACGGCTCAAGCCACGCTGTGAATATGGTCGACGAAGGTCACTGTCCAGGTATCGCTTTCGCCCGACGGATGCCGGCTGCCAATTCGGTACAGATGGTCGAAAGCCTCAAGCGGCGCGACCGGTTCATAGATCTTGACCATCCGTCTCGGCCGGTTTTCGATCGATATGCCGAATAGGCAATGCGTTACATCCAACCCGTTGTCGGAAACCGGGAAAACCGTCTTCACGGAATCCAGGAATTCCCGACCCGGATACCGCATCCGCCCGATGCATAGCTGGGGCGCCAGGGACGACACGCTCTCACTAATCATCCCTTCGTAGACATTTCGGCATGGCGAATAGGTGAGTTCGCTGAGCGAGGTGCCGCTGAAGTCTTCGCCATACGCGCCGACGACTCCGGTACCCACAACGGTGAACTTCCAATCGTGCAAGCCGGATCTCTTCAGCAGCATTAGGCTGGGCAGCACGGACTTTAATTCGATGGGATCGACGGCTGTCTTCGGAACCAAGCCCGTCTCTAAAGCATGAGTATTCCAGAAATCCAGGAGAGTCCTATGAACGCTTGTCGCCGTCCAGGAACCTTCCACCGGAGGTCCGAGAAGCTCTGAAGTTTGAGGATCCAGCGTCATAGGGTGGTCCCGGAAAGCCCTTTCCAAGGGACGGTATCCTCCATGATGCAGGTCATCAACTTGGTTCTCTGGTGTAGGGCGATGCCGGGCAAAGTCATTTCAAACCATAGCGTGTCAGAGTCACGGGTATTGCACATACAAATTCCAAATCACCCCTTAACAGCGCCCGATGGCAATTTTACATACTCCATACGGATATTGCGTTGCCAGCCAGGTTCAAGCCTTGCCATCATCAACTCTTAGTGAGCTCAGGAATTGGTCGGTGTGACAGCAGCCAAGCCGATGGCCGGATGAGGCTGTCAGAGATCCACCCGCGATGACGACCAGATCTCCCACGTGCCGCCTGTCGGTGTTCCTGTCGCGCCGCACGGCCATCGGCGTGATCCTGCGCCGCGGGCCGAGCCGCTGGGTGCAGATGGTGCATTGGGACCGCGGGTCGGACCGGTTCACGCCGGGCCAGTGGTTCCATGGCCGGGTGTACGAGCGCCTATGCGACCTCTCGCCCGACGGCCGGTACTTCCTCTACTTCGCGGCCAAACACGGCCGGACCGGCCGTCGCGACAACGACATCGGCGACGCGTGGACCGCTGTCTCTCGCCCGCCCTATTTCACGGCGCTGGGCCTCTGGCCCAATATCGGCAGCTGGTATGGCGGCGGCGTGTTCAAGACGGACCGCAGAGTGCAGTTGGACGCAACCTGTGCGCTGGCGCCCCATCCCAAGTTCAAGGCGAAGCATCTGAAGGTTGAGCCCATGGCCGCGAAGACGTCGCCGTGGGAACAGCGGATGCTGCGCGATGGCTGGCGGCTGGCCGAACGCGGTTTCGACCCGCGCACCTTTGCCCGCATCGGCCAACGTGAGGTGTGGGAGAAGCGAGATCCCGACGATGCCGTCAAGCTCTGCCGACAGCTCGATGACGTCGACTTCCTGCGTTTCGGAGGCCCCTACTGCGAAGCCGTCTGGCTTGAGACCGGCGGCGACTTGATCCCAATCGACGGCGCCGCGTGGGCGGACTGGGATACCTGGGAACGGCTCGTCTTCGTGCGCGACGGCCGACTGTTCGCCGCGACCCTGACAGCAGCCGGACTGCAGGCCCGAGAGTTGTACGATTTCAACCCGTTACAGCCTCGGCAGCTGCCGCCGCCCCGATGGGCACAACAGTGGTAACGGGTCGGCGGCTAACGGCCACGGTCACTCACGCGACCGACGGCCAAACCTATCCCGCCGCCGCCCTCCGGCCGTAGCCACTCCAATAGGCAGGCTGCCCGCGAGAGACGACACGCCGCCGGTTTTCATTGGCCGGCCAGTCGTCAGTCCCAGCAACCAGTCGGCGCTCAGGCACCCGCCCCGGCTCCGGTGCTGATTGTTCGCGCGCGAGCGACAGGATCTCACTGCGGTCGACACCGATGTCGCGCAGAGTCCGGTCGTCCAGCCTTTGCAGGGCGGCAGCGGTACGGCGCCGACGGCGCCACGCGGCAATCCTGCGGACCACGGTCGCTACCACGCGCCGGCAAGCCGTTGCCGCCGCCCGCGTGCCTGTCGCTATGCCTCTGGCTCCGCCGCGTAGGGCAGCGCGTATGCAGCGAGCCCGGGCCTCCGCCCCCTTTTCCAGCAGAGGGGCCATTTCCGGATTGCTCAGGTACCAGCGGATCATGGTCGTCTTCCTTCGAAGGCGACGGTTACAGATGAGAGGATCTTGCCTGTCCAACCGCCACACAGTAGAACCCGTCTCAAGAATTCCTCATGACTTGCCTCGCCTGCAAACGACGAATTCTCAATAGCACGTTAGATATTCTAATCTGAACCCATGCGCCGACGCCTACCCTCCCTGAACGCCCTGCGCGCCTTCGAAGCAGCTGCCCGCCATTTGAGTTTCAAGCGGGCGGCGGAAGAGCTGCACGTCACGCCGGCGGCGATCAGCCACCAGATCAAGGCGCTGGAAGAGGAACTGGGCCAGCCGCTGTTCCGCCGGCTCAACCGCCTGCTGCTGTTGACCGACGCTGGCCAGCTGCTGCTTCCAGGGGCTAGTGAGGGATTCGACCATCTGGCGGACGCGGTCGGCAGTCTGGAACAGACACGCACCTTCGGCAGCCTGGTGGTCAGCGTCGCCCCATCCTTCGCCAGCAAATGGCTGGTCCCGCGCCTGGAACGCTTCGCCGCCGCGCATCCGGAGATCGATGTGCGCGTCTCGGCCAGCATCACGCCGGTCGATCTACACCGCGATCCGGTCGACATCGCGATCCGCTTCGGCTTCGGCCGCTACCCGGGCCTTGAGGTCACCAAACTGTTCGACGAAGCGGTGGCGCCGCTGTGCTCACCGCACCTGATCTCCGGTGATCCGCCACTGACAAGGCTGGAGGACCTGCGCCACCACACCTTGCTGCATGACGACTCGTCCGAATTTCATGGCGTCGGCACCAGGCCGGACTGGCGCATGTGGCTGAAGGCCGCCGGCGTCGATGGCGTCGATACCACGCGCGGACCGCATTTCAGCTTCGCCGACCATGCCATTCAGGCGGCCATCGAAGGGGCCGGCGTGGCGTTGAGCCAGACCGCTCTGGCGCAAGGTGACCTGGAAGCGGGCCGCCTGGTCATGCCCTTCGCTCTGTCACTGCCGATTGACCCGGCCTACTACATCCTGACCACCGAAGGCCTGCTGCGCCGGCACGCCGTGGTCGCGTTTCGCGACTGGGTGCTGGCGGAAGTCGGCCGGCCGACGCGTCCGACCAAGAGCTAGCCCCGCCGACTCTGCGCCGCATCTCAGCGCTGGACGGTCCCCGGGCGATGCAGTCCCATTGCTGTCGGAGACGACGGGCAGTCGGCGGACGAAATCCCGATCGAGAACCTGGTGGCGCCGCTTGCCGCCGTGGACATCTCCGCTATGGCCGAAGACGACCCGGACGCCCGGGTGACGCCGGAAGACGTCATCGGCTGGGAGGCGGAAAACGGGCCGATCCCTGACGGTGCTTGCGTGGCCCGGCACAGCGGCTGGGGCGCCCATGTCGGCGGCGATGGCTTCCGCAACGCCGTTGCCGACGGGGTGATGCGCTTCCCCAGCTTCCGTGTCGAAGCGGCCGCGATGATGATGGAGGAACGCGGCGTCGTCGGCATCGCGGGCGACACGCTGTCGCTGGACTTCGGCCCATCACGCGAGATCGCGCCGGCTTGACGCGAGACGCGGCGGCGGCGCACCCTCGCCGCCACCGGCCGATGGGAAAGAGCACAAGGTGCGTGCTGGCTGTCCCGCCGGCCCAATGTCACCGACGATCGAACAGAAGGAACAGCCTCATGCGATCCTTCCGTCTCGCCGCATGCGCCCTGGCCTTGGGGCTTCCGGCCCTGGCTGCGGGAAGCGCAGCGGCTGAAGTGCGCGTCACCTTGAAGTCCGCCTCCTCCACCTCGTCCTACTACGTCATGATGGTGCAGTTGGCGGAGATGCTGCGCACCGAGAGCGACGGCGAGGTGCTGCCGACCGTCGAAGAGAGCCAGGGCTCTGTCCAGAACGTGACGGACGCCGGACGGCACGAGGGCGCATACCTGTTCACCACGCCACCGAGCCTTCTGGATACGGCCCGTGCCGGCGAACGGCCGTTCGAAGGCATGACCGGGTTCGAGCGCGTGCGCACGCTGTTCGTGATGCCGTTCGTCACTGTGCATTTCGTGGTCGATGCCGAAGCCGGCATCACCGATCTGACTGAGTTGGCCGGCCATCCCTACATCCCCGGCGGCACCGGCACCTTCTGTGAACGCCGCACGAACCGGATCTTCGAGGTGCTGGGCGTCACCGATGTGGATGCCGTGGATATTGAGTTGAACAACGCAGCCAGCGCCATCCGCAACGACCGCGTGATCGGCTTAACGACGTGCAGTTCGCACCCCAGCCCGCAGCTTGTGGAGCTGGCGACCACCGTTGACGTCGAGATCCTGAGCCTGACGGACGAACAGCGCGAGCAACTGATCGCGGCCGACCCCTTGTCCGGCCCGATGACCATCGCTGCCGGCACCTATAACGGCCAGGACGAGGACGTGCAAACCGTCGGCGTGCCCGTCGGCGCTTATGCGACGACGGATATGGACGACGACACGGCCTATTTCATCGTCAAGTCCTTCTGGGAACAGCGCGACCAGCTGGCGGAAGAGAACCCGTGGTGGGTCGCCGTTACGCCGGAACTGATCGGCCTGATGGGCACCAAGCTGCACCCCGGTGCCTTGCGCTACTATGAGGAAATCGGCGTCGACATCCCGGAGGACATGCGCTGACCCGATGGATGCCGACTGCGTGGCGCGCGATCAAAGCCGTGCTGCCCGTAGTCGCGTCGATCGTGCTGGCCTATGGCCTGTTCGGCCATCTGATTCCTGGCCACGTTGGCCATTGCCGAGGGTGGTCTCTGGGGATCGCTGACCCGCATCTCGGTCGATACGATCTGGCTGTTCCTGTTCCTGGGTGCTTTCATCTCCGCCGGTCAGTCGGGCACTGGGTTCATGACCTTCGCTACCCAGTCTGCGGGACGCCTCAGGGCCGGTGCGGCAAGGATGACCTGATCCTCCTCTGGCGCGTTTAGACGACCGCGCACTTGGCGCCATGCCGACAATGCGGGGCTGCGTCCTGGGCCCTGACGTAAACTAGAATCGGAACTGCGAGGGCAGTGAAACGCTCGAAAAACGGGGAGTATCGCCATGCCCCAAAGCTCTTATCGCGTCATTCATGTGATCGGCAGCAGTCCGACCTCGTGGGAGGAAGCGGCGACCAATGCCATTGGCGCTGCCGGGCGCCATCTCAGGGATCTGCGGATCGCCGAGGTGGAGAAGCTTGACCTTCGCGTCGACGACCACGGCAAGGTCGTCTCGTACCGGGCGCGCATGTACCTGTCGTTCCGGTATGAGGGCGAACCAGAGTAGCACCTAGCCAACCGGCGGCATCTGCGCCGGAGATGACCCAAGTGATGTCGGGTGAGGTGACCGAAGCGGCGGCCGGTGGGTCGCCGCTTTTCCATGCCGGCCCGCAGGCCCTTGCCCGACCGACCGCCGATCGGCAACTCTAGGATGCTTCTGGAGTGTCGCGTCCCATACCGCCGGGCAAGGATTTCCCCCGTCATGGCCGAAGCCTCTTTCGACTTCAGCGGCCGCGGTGCCGTGGTCACCGGTGCCGCCATGGGCATTGGCGCTGCCGTGGCACGGCGGCTGAGCGAAGCCGGTGCTGCGGTCTCGCTCTGGGATATCGACGCCGCCGGCGTCTCCGCCGCGGCAGCGGCCTGCGGCGCCCCGTCGGCCATCGCGGTCGACGTGACCGACGATCAGGCCGTGGCCGAGGCCGCCGATCGCACCGGTCGTGAGATCGGCGCAGTGCATGCCGTCGTCACCGCGGTGGGCCTGCCCGGCCCGCGGCAGGGCGCGCTGAACCTGCCACCCGACCAATGGCGCTGGCTGGTCGACGTCAATCTGCACGGCACATACCTGGTGCTGCGAACGCTGGTTCCGGCGATGGTCCGCCAGGGTTTCGGGCGGGTCGTCACGGTGGCGTCCATAGCGGCAAAGGAGGGTAGCCCCATGGCCCCGGCTTACAGCGCCGCCAAGGCTGGCGTCGTGGCGCTGACGAAATCGCTGGGGCGGGAATTGGCGACCACCGGTGTGGCGGTGAATTGCGTGGCGCACGGTGCCATCGACACACCGATGTTGGGAGAGCTCTCGCCGGAAGGGCGAGCCGCAATGGCCGGCAGGATCCCCATGGCCCGGCTGGGCCGGCCGGACGAGGTCGCGGACATGATCCTGTGGCTCTTGTCCGAGCGCTGTGCCTTTACGACCGGTCAGGTATTCGACATCTCCGGTGGGCGCGCCACCTATTGAGGGACGAGACGCGTTGCGGACGGATGGCCGCAAAGGGAGGAGACCAACGATGACGGAGTCAGCGGTAGCAGTGGTGGCGGGCGTCGGCCCCGGCCTAGGGCGCGCAGCAGCGGAACGGTTCGCGGCCGCAGGCGCCAAAGTGGCCATGTTGGCGCGCGATGCGGCGAAGCTCGACGGGTTGGCAGCGACGAACCCGGACCAGCTGAAGCCCTATGCCTGCAGCGTGACCGACCCCGAAGCCGTGTCCGAGACGTTCCAACGCATTGAGCGAGAGCTGGGCACCCCCGACTGCGTCGTCTTCAACGCCGGCACCTTCCAGCGGGGCTCCGTGGTGGACACGGACCCGGCGGAGTTCGAACGGTGCTGGCGCGTCGGTTGCTTCGGCGGCTTCCTGGTGGGACAGGCCGCGGCCAAGGCGATGCTGCCACGTGGGCGCGGGACGATCCTGCTCACCGGCGCCACGGCATCGCTGCGCGGCGGCGCGAATTTCGTCAACCTGGCGTCGCCGAAATTCGCCTTGCGCGCTGTGGCCCAGAGTATGGCGCGCGAGTTGGGCCCGCAGGGCATTCACGTCGCCCACATTATCATCGACGGCCAGATCAGCTCCGCCCGCTATGCCGATCTCGCCGCGGACAGGGCGCCCGACGGACTGCTGGCACCGGAAGCAATCGCCGAGGTCTATTATTCCCTGCATTGCCAGCACCGCAGCGCCTGGTCGCATGAGGTAGACTTGCGTCCCTGGGTCGAGCGCTTCTGACCGGGCGGCCCACCAAGGATGCGAGGCTTGCGGCGGATCGTCACAAACGCCATATTGAGTGACGAATGACGAAATTCTTCAGTGATCGCAGATGGGCACGGTGACGGCAAAGGCGGAGGAAACGCGGGCGCGGATCATGGCGGAGGCGGAGCGCCACTTCCGCACGATCGGCTATACCAAAACAACCGTGGCCGATATCGCCAAGGCCTGCGGCATGTCACCGGGAAACGTCTACCGCTTCTTTGACAGCAAGGCGTCGATCAACGAAGCCATTGCGAGGGTCCTGCTGGGTGAGGTGGAGGAGCGGGCCGAAGAGATCCTCGCCCGCCCGCGGCCGGCGGCAGAGCGGCTGCGCAGCTTCCTAGTGGAAGTGCACGAGATGACGCGCGAACGCTATGTCGACCAGAGCCAGGTGCATGAGATGGTCACGGCGGCGATCTCGGAACGCTGGCACGTGATCGAAGACCATCTGAGGCACATGCGCGGGATGCTGCAGCAGATCGTCGAAGACGGCGTTCAATCCGGGGAGTTCAGGCCGGTCGACGCAGCGACGACCGCGCGTTGCGCCCATTCCGCCATGGGGAAGTTCTTTCACCCGATCCTGGTGGCTGAGTGCATCGCGGAGGACCTTCGCACTCAGGCATCGGAGATGGCCGACTTCATTCTCCAGGCCCTGCAAGCCGGCATCACCCTGCCCGATATCGAGCCCCCGTGCGAAACGGTGCGCCAACGGCTGGACAAGGCCGAAACATAATCGGGCCTGACACGCCGCTAGGCAGAGACGACGCGGGGCGGCGGGGACGCGACCGCTACCCGGTCTGAGAGATCATCACGACGAAGGGCAGCGCATCGTTTTTCAAGAACAGGTTGCCGACGGCCGTTACCACCTGCTTTTCCTTGTTCTTCATGGCCGAGTTCAACTCGTAATGTTCACGATCGGAGATGATATGCTGGTCGTGGATATGACGCATGAAGACCTCGACGATCTCGTCCGCTGGCCGCTGGAACAAATCGTCGTCGGCGTCAAAAAGGTACGTACCGTCGGAACCGGAAACCTCGCCCAACACAATCGCCTGACAGTGAATCTTCGCCACTCTCGCCTCCCATCATCGGACGCGGCCTTGGTGTTGGCACTGAAGCTACGCCACAAGTGTTGCCATAGCATGACAGGATTGCCGACGGTTGGAGGATACCGGCCTGTGAACCCGCTACCAAACGCCTGTGGATGGGGCTACGCTCATGAAGCCGTCGGATTGAATCCTAAGAGATGAGCCGATCGCGCGGCCAAAGATCTCGAAAAAGAGGGGGGAAAGACCATGAAGCATAGCCGCTGGATCGGCCTCTCCGTGATGGCCCTGGCCTTGCTCGGCTGCACCGATCATCCCAGCGATCCTGTCGATCCGATGCCACCATCGGCCTGCGCCATCGCCGACGGTGCGCTTGACACCGTGGCATTCGTGATCGCGGAGGTACCGACGGCAGGCGCCCGTGTCTCCAGCGGCTTTCCGGTCAGCGGCTGTTCGCGCACCTTCGAAGGCACGGTTGTCTGGCGCCTGCTGGCGCGCGACGGCAGCGTGCTTGCGGACGGGTTCACCAGCGGCGGCAGCGTCGACGGGCCCGGGCCCTTCGCCTTCACGGTCAGCTATGCCGTGGCCGAACGGCAGGTCGGCCATCTGGAGGTGTTCGAAGAGGACGTCTCAGACGGGGAAGGCTTCCCACCCGGCCGGACCGTATTGCCGCTCGTGCTTCAGCCCTGACGCTGGGCGCAACCGGATCGGCGCGGCATCAACAGATCCCGGGGTCTTTCTCCGCCCGCGTATAGAGACCGTCCAACGTGTACTCGAAGTCCGGCGGGTAGGCGCCGCAATGGCGGTAGTTCGGATCGGCGGTGACACAGCCGGGGCCACAGAGCTGCACGGCCAACGCTTCGTCGAAGATGTTCAGCCACAGCCGCCCGCCGGGCGTTGCGACATAGCCGTCTACGCCCTCGTCCATGTCGCTCAGCATGTCGTCGACCGACGGTACCTCGCTGTCGGACTCAAGCGTGTAGGCCCCATGCGTATGATATGAGGCCAAGGCCACGAACCCGGCCGGCGGTTCGTCGGGCAAGCAGCTGTCCACCGTGCCGCGCGCCGCTTTCGTGGCCGCCAGCCGGCCGTCCGCAAGAATGCCGAAATAGCCGCAAAACTCCACGTTCTCCGCGATCGACTGTACCTGCAGCGTGTCGAAGAACGCCGCGGCGAAGACGTCGAGTTCGTCGTTGAGGTCGCTGCGGCTCTGAGCCTGGACGACTGCCGGCCAGGTCAGCAACACGGCGCCTATCAGGGACATTCTCGTCATCGGGGCCATCCGTCATCAGCATCCGCGGCTGCGGGCGCCACAGTGATCCGCGATCGTTCGAGGGTCGTAGCCAAGGGCCTGTTCCCATGCAACGGCGATGGTGCCCCCCTGCGATGCGACTCCAGACCAAGACCCTGTTGAGCTATGGCGCGCTGGCATTCCCCCTCGCCGTCTGCCTGCTCTGCCTTCAGGTGTTTGTGCCGACCTTCTATGCCGCAAGCACCGGCCTCAGCCTGTCGACGGTCGCCGTCGTCCTCTTGATCGCCCGGCTCTGCGACATGGTGACCGATCCCATGGTCGGCTATCTGTCGGACCGGACGCCCGCATCGCTGGGCCGCAGGCGCATCTGGGTGGTGATGGGCCTGCCCTTGGTCAGCGTCGCGGCCTGGGCGCTGTTCCTGCCGCCGGCGGAACCCAGTGCCGGCTATCTGTTGTTCTGGACAACCGCAATCTATCTCGCCGGCACCATGGTGATCGTGCCCATGAATGCGTGGGGGGCGGAGCTGTCACCGGACTATCAGGAGCGTAGCCGGGTTACGGGATCGCGGGCACTGTTCGGACTCGTCGGCACGCTCGCAGCCCTGCTGGTGCCCGCGGTGCTCGGGCATGCCGACGCGCGGGATCTCGACGGTGTGCTTGCAACGAACGCGGTGCTTGTTCTGGTGACGCTCGGCATCGCGCTGATCCTGGCATGCGTCAGTATCCCAGATCACTCGAGTGTCAGTCTTCCGGATACCTCCATCACAGGCTGCTTTGCGATCCTGCGCGGCCCCTCGCCTATTCGCCGGTTGCTCGCCGCGTTTCTGGTGAACGGCGTGGCGGGCGCCGTTCCGGCCACACTCTTTCTCTTCTACATCACCCATGTCATCGGTCGCCCGGACTGGGCGGCCCTGCTGATGGTCTGCTATTTCGCTGCGGCCGCCGTCTCCGTCCCGCTCTGGGTGCGGGCATCCAGGCTGTGGGGCAAATGCGCGAGCTGGCGCTTCGCCATGGTGATCGCCAGTCTGGCCTTCGCCAGCACACCGTTTCTCGGCCCGGGGGACGAGGCCGTTTTCCTGGTGATCGTGCTGTTGATCGGGCTGGCGGCCGGCGCCGACCTGGTGTTGCCGACGGCCCTTCAGGCGGATCTGATCGATTGGGATGACCTCAAGTCCGGTTTCCGCCGCGCCGGCGTCTTCTACGCGGTCTGGGGCACGGCAACGAAGCTGTCATTCGCGCTGGCCATCGCTGTCGCCTTTCCGCTGCTCGACCTCTTCGGGTTCAAGGCAGACGCAGAGAACACGCCGACCGCGCTATCGGCGTTGGCGTGGCTCTACGGTTTTCTGCCGGCGGTGCTGAAGCTTGCCGCGCTGGCCCTGATGCGTGGCTATCCGATCACGGCGTGCGAACACCACCGCATTCGCCAGAGCCTGGACATGCGGTCGGCACCCGCCACCGCGACCGTGTAGCCGGCGAGATTGAACATCTCTGACAACTGAGCCTGCCGCGCCGGCGGCGCCACCTTCCCGTTCATCGAAGCACACAGTCGGCAGGACCATCCAAGCCCATGCGGCGGTCCCCGAAGCAGAAGAGGAACGAGAAGATGATCCCGACCCTGTTCAGATCCGCCCTTGCGGGCGTGATCGTCAGCCTCGCGGCAACCGCCCCCGCCTGGTCGTTCGAGCCGCCGACGACGGCGGAATTCCTGGGACGGTTCTCCGTGCCGGAGGAAGTCACGATACGCGTGGAAGACGATGGCAGCGTTCTGGTCTCCGCCCCGCCGGGGTACCAGGGCTATGTCAGCATGACCTTCCGCGACGACGAACTGCCGGCGCCGGGCAGCCGCGAGGTGTCCATCGACATCACCATGATCAAGGATGGCGGCGGCTGGCCCGACAATCTGGTGGGCATCGGTCTCACCCATGGGCTGCGCGAGGGCGAGCCGGGCACGCCGTTCTCCCTTGCCGTGGTCTCGCCGCAGGATGGCGGAACCTTGCGGTCGGGCAGCTACACCGGCGACGGCTTCTCGATCGGCCAGGCGATCGGCAGCGGCAATATGGGCCTCGGGCAGACGGTACGCCTGACGATCCGCGAAGACGGCGGCAGCCTCGTCTACCGCGTGGAAAGCGGTTCGGGCTCGACCAGCGAGACCAGCGTGGCGAACGACCTCGTCACTGCCGGCATGCAGCCGGGCCCGCGCATCGGCATCATTCTGGTGTCAGGCGGGACCTACCGGATCGACAATCTCTCGATCGAAAGTTCGCAGTAGGCCCTGGGACCGGTTGGGAATCCGGAACCGGACGCGACGTCGTCCGGTTCCCCTACCCAAGCAACCCTAAAAGCTGGTCAGATCGGTGCTGCGCGGGTCGGCCACTCGGTGTTCCTTGAATGCCCCGTCTGATCTCGCCAACGCGCGCCAGGGCCGGGCCAGCGTGAGCGCCGTGGCGAATTCAGGCGCCGATCGATCCAATGGCCCGCAGACAGGCCCGGGCGTGTCGTCATTCGCCCCGCGGGCGACGTACTCGCCGTCGGGTCCGATCAGCGCGGATGGCAGGCGATGGGCGCACTGGGACGGTGTGGCCAGGCTGACCCAGTAACAGTTCGTCGCGGCGTGCGCGCGCGCCAGAACATCGAACACCGGGTCTTCGGCATAGGCCGACAGGAGCACGCAGTCGACGCCCAGCCGCTCATACTCGGCGAAGAGTTCCGGAAACTTGACCTCGATGCACAGCGCGCAGCCGAAGCGGAACCCCTCGATGTCGAACACCCGCGGCTCAGGCGGGGCCGGCGTGAACCAGCCAGAGAGCTCGGAGTGCGAGCACAGCCGCTTGTCGTAACGACCCACCAGGCGCCCAGCGTCGGAGATCACATAGAGGCTGTTGTGGGGCCGATGCGGGGCCGTGAGGCAGTGGGCACAGCCGACGACCGTCCAAAGGCCCAGGCGACCGGCGTGAAGCGCGGTCGCCACCAGTTCCGCGACGACCACGCCCCAGTCCACCGAGTCCCAATCGCGAACCTGCGACTTGACGTACCCCGACAACGCCCCTTCCGGAAACTGCGCCAGCCGCGCGCCCGCCTCGCGCGCCGCCGTCATCATCTCGCGGATGTGCCGGCCGTTAAGCCGGACGTCCTCCGTGATCTCGCTCTGCACAGCAGCGATCGTGATCGTCTCGGCGCCCATGGCGGTCCCTTTGTCCGGCGCCGTCAGTCGTCGCTGATGGCTTTCGCGAAATCCGCCAGGCGCGCGCCAGCGAAGCGGAAATACACCTTCTCCGTCACGCGGTCGGCGGCCAGCCGATCGTAAAAGGCCAATGCCCGGGGGTTGTCGGTCTCGGCCGTCCAGTCGAACCGGTGGCAGCCGCGTTCCACGGCAAGCCCGGCGATCCGGCGCATCATCGCTTCACCGACCCCTCGCCCCCGCCCGCCGTCCAGCACGAACAGATCCTTCATGAACAGCACGCCATGCTCGTTGGGCGCCGGGTGGAGAATGGCAAAGGTGGCGTATGCGACGACCATGTCGTGGAGAAAGCCGAGCAGCATGCGGCAATCGGCGTCGTCGGCCAGCAGCGCCTCAGCTGCATGGCGTGAGGCCGCCTCTGCCCCATCGCGCACGCCCCAATAATGGCGATTGGTGGCCAGCAGCAGGCTCGCGACCGTATCGAGATCCTGCCGAACGGCGATCCGCGTGGTGAGTCCGGTTTCCGGCGCTGCCATATCAATGTGCCGGAAGATCACTTCCGCCTGCACATGGCGACCCCAACGGGAGTCGAACCCGTGTCTTCACCGTGAAAGGGTATTAACGCGGCCAATCACGGATATTGATGCGAATTGGTATCGTTGCTGTCCCGCGGATTTCCAACGATATACGTCCTTGCATATCCTCATGTGTCGGCCCACCTCTTTTCCGTACGTTTTCCGTACGACCTCAGGAGATCTCCATGGCTCGCACCGTGAGGAACGCGAAGATCGACACCAGGTCGGCCCGAACAAGGCTCCATCATCGGCGCGAACCGCATTGGACCGTTATCTCTCAAGGATGCGCTGTCGGCTATCGAAAAGGGGCAAAGGGTGGCACCTGGGTTGCCCGATGGCGCGACAGCAGAGGCAAGCAGCACTATCACCCGCTCGGCGCCGCAGACGATGCAATGGACGCCGACAGCATACGCGTCCTGGACTATTCCGATGCCCAAGGACGAGCGCGCGAATGGTTCGCGGAAATGGCCGCAGGCAGCGATCGACGGGAAAAGCCGAATGGCCCATACACTGTAAGCGATGCCTGCCGCGACTATCTCGAAGCGAAAGGGCAGTCAAAGTCGATCCGCCAGAGCAAGCACGCCATCGACTGCCACATCGTGCCTAAACTTGGCGACAAGCTCCTGAGAGACCTCACTGCGGGAGAGGTGCGCCGTTGGCATCGCCAGATCGCGGAAGCCCCGCCCCGACTTCGGACGGGACGGTTCGCCTCCATGCCGAACACCAGAGATAACTCGGATGACCCGGAAGCCGCGCGTAAGCGCAAGTCCACAGCCAATCGCTTGCTCACGGTGCTCAAAGCCGTCCTCAACTTCGCGTTCTCGGAAGGTAAGGTCGATTCTGACGCAGAATGGCGGAGGATGAAGGCTTACCGCGAAGCCGACGCCGCTCGGGTGCACTACCTGGATCGGGCAAAATCCAAGCGGCTCGTCAATGCATGCGAAACAGCCTTCCGAAGGCTTGTCCAGGGCGCACTGCTGACCGGTGCACGGTACGGAGAGTTGGTCCGGTTCGTCGTCTCTGACTATCACCGGGATAGCGGCACGCTTCAGGTGAGAGCTTCAAAGGCCAGCAAGCCGCGCCACATCGAATTGACGGAAGAAGGCGTCGCGTTCTTTGAGCAGATCACCGCCGGCCGGCCCAACGACGAGCTATTGTTCACTCGTCGGGACGGGTCAAGATGGGGCGCTGGCTACCAAGCCCGCCCCATGCAGATAGCGCGCACGCGAGCGAGGATCGAAGACGAGATCAGCTTTCACGTGCTTCGCCACACCTACGCAAGTCTACTGGTGATGGATGGCGTCCCGTTGATGGTTGTGGCCAGGAACCTTGGCCATTCGGACACACGAATGGTCGAGAAGCATTATGGGCACCTAGCGCGCTCCTACATCCGCGATGCAGTCCGCGCATCACATCCGTTCGGGATCACCGAACGCTCCAACGTTGCGCCTTTGGCAGCACATCAAGAGGCGACCGCATGATCGATGACGTTACCGAAGCTGAGGTACTGATCTACCCTCGCTTGCGCGTGCAATGGCTCGTAAACCTCGCACTTGGTCGGTCGGTCGAAGAGGATATCAGTCCGCCTGCGCTCGCACATTGTCTTCAAGCCATGTTGAAGGACCAGATCGCTTCCGGGGCACTAGAGGCGAATGTCGTTCACGGCGGTGATACAGACCTTCCCACGGGCCACAGTACTGTCGGACTTTTCCAACTCTGGGCCTTCCTACAGTCCCACCAGGAGGTGACGGCGTACGATCCGCTACGCCAAGTATGCGAGCGTTGGGCCAGTGCCATAGGTAAGCCATTAAACGATTTCGATCGGACGGTGCCCGAAATCGGACCACCCGAAATCAAGCAGAGGAACCGAAGGGGGGGACAAGAAAGCACAGATAATGCCGTAGGACTGTCCCTTGTCGACGAGGTAGGCCTCGATCCCAGAACGATCGAGTATCGCCTAGAAGAAGTTCAAGAGATCTTGAGGTATAAGAGCAGGAACACCCTATACGATATGGAAAAGAGAGGCGAGATCACTATTGAACGCAGACGGCCCAAACAGCCTCGTGTCAAGGCGGTAGAGCTTGCCCGCGTTCTGAAGCGGGGAGGCATGACGGCGCCCACAAGGACCAACTAACTTCACCGAGTTCCGGATCTCTTCGCGCACGAGCACAAGACGATGGTCGTGGTCGATGACGACGACCGCGGCGAGGTGCGGCTCCGACCTGAGGTGTAGGCATGCTCCGCCACCGCGCAATTCCACGACAGCTACGGTTGCGATGGTCAGGATGACGCCGACCAGCCCTATTGGGGTTGAGCGTACTTGGAGTAGAATAAGGATCGTTCATGCGCTGCACAACTTAAGCGGCGTACTGTGTTTAGGCTTCGGAAGGCAGGCTAACGAGGGACACGCGCATGCCCAAATGGCTTGAGCTGTTGCTGGCGGGAGTTGTTGGGGCCGTACTCCCAATCGTGGGGGCGGCACTCTGGCTCGGTGGCGAACTGGCGTCTCTCAAATACGGCGTTGAAGCAAACGCGGGCGGACTAAATCGAGCCAACGGGTTGCTGGAGCGGATCGGGGCAAGAGAGGACTCGGTACGGCGCCTGGAAGACTGGGTGCAGCATGCTGCAAATGCGACGGTGAGCGCGGACGCGCAACTGTTACATGCTGAGCGGGTCACGGCGACAGCCGAGGCAAAATCCGCCAGGGCTGAGAGATTGGCAAGCGAATTGGTGGACCTGCTATCCGAATGGCGCGACCAGATCAATAGTATCGATCTATCGGCGGAAGTCGCTGTTCTGGCACAGAACCCGGAGTTCCGTTCACTGATCGCTGCCGCGATTCAACCAATCCCGCGTTACGCCGTTGTTGCGTTCGATAGCGGTACAGGATGCCCCGATGGCTGGACTGAGGTCGAGAACTTGCGCGGCCGGTTCATTGTCGGCGCCGGACAGAACGAAGACCAACGCCTTTCTGAACGGCCATATGGACAGCCTGGCGGCGAAGAGGAGGTCACGTTGACCACCGCTGAGCTGCCATCACATGAACATGGTAATGCCGGTGGCCTTAACGTTGCCTATCTGCCTAACGGTGGCCTGACGCTCAATCTAAGCCCGGTGGGCTCTGGAAACCCCGGATGGGGATTCTATCCCCTTCACCTCGGTCCCTGGCAGGCCGGTGTAGGGCCTGCCCTAATGGAGACGGCTGGCAGCGGTGAAGACCACAACAACATGCCTCCTTACATCGCGCTCTACTGGTGCACGCCGGAGTGAGGCCGGCCCCGAGGGGCCGGCCCCATGATCATCACCGCGCTCCCGCTGGTGACGAGTGGCGGGCGGTGAATAACGGAAACTGAGTTTCCGAAAATCGGGGTCGCGGGCGGCCGACAGAGTTTGCGTCTGACACTGCGGCCGGTTCCGGCATGACGATGCAGATGATCAACCGCCACCTTCAGCGCGCCGACGCCCTTGGCGATGACCTCAACGAAGTCGTCGGCGCATCTCTCGACAGCGGCCCGGAAATGGACGCGTTGGCAACGATGCCGGACAAAGAGCGTTACTTCGCCACCAATCAGCAATAGTCAGGCAGCGGCAAACCCCGGCTCGCATCGGTCTCGAATTGCCGATACGCCCCGGCGCTATAGCGAGGGCAATCACGGGCGACGCCGCGAGCGACCATCAGGGCCGCGATGTCGTAGCCGTCGGGCGTGAAGCAGGTGCCAATCTGCCGGTCGTAGCTCGTTTCTCCGTTCAGCTCGCACTTGAGCCGGCCGCCTGCCCGATTGACGAGTTCCCGCATGGCCACAGTGGCCGCGCTGCCCCCGGACTCATAGCGCTCCGGCGCAGCAAGGCCATTCAGGCGGATCGGGACACCTTCCACCTCGATCGTGTCGCCATCGCGGATATGCGTAACCCTGCCGTCGACGACACGCTCTACTGCAGCATTGCTGGCGAACGACGGCCCGCCCCCATCGAAGGTCACAAGGCCGCGTTCTTCGGCCAGCGCCAGCCCGAACAGCACGACCGCAGTCGCGATTGCTGCGCCGCGACGCCGAAAGGCGCGGCCGAACCGGTGGGGACGGTCATTGCGACTAACAGGACGTCGATGTCGGGGTGACGCAATCATTCCGGGCGTCTCCTACGGATGCAATCAAAAGTGTGGGTGCGCCAAAGTTAAGCACCCATTAATTGACGCTCACGCATTCCGCGATATCTCCAGCACGCGCCACATATTCCCGGCCCGGTTGCCGCAGGCCTTGCAGGCATATCGGGATTCCAGGCCGACAAGCCGTGTATGACCCTTCAGTCTGCGCCGCAGCGAGGCCGGATAGACCATGCCTACCCGCCCGCAGCGCCCGCAAGTGACCTCTATGACGTGCCAGTCGCGGAGATCTTCGATACGGACCTGATAGCGGGGACCAATTGATTTGTTCTGCTTTCGTTCCACATCCCGCAGGCTATCCTGTCGGCTTCGTTTGGGCAAGCTCGCTCAGTTGGTTCGCTCCCCCTCGCCCAGCTTCATCCGCCCCAGCTCTTCCACTGCCCGCAATATCCGCCTCCACACCGCATGCCCGGCGGCATCGCCGCGCTTCAGGAATGTGTCGGCCCGTCGCTCAGCTTCAGCCGCGGCACCTCCGCTGTACTTGTCGATGATCAGCTTGGCGGAGCGGTAGATGTCGAGGTCGGAGGCCATTTACCCGCCTTCATTGAGGCCACGCTGGCCAGCCTAACAAGTAAGCAATGAAGTTATATAGAAGCATCAAACCTGCGCAAACCCCAGTTGGGACAGCCAATAGAAGAATGAAAAACCAATACTGATATAGTCGTATTGATCTCAGGGCTTCATCTGCTCTGATTTTTTCAAGTCTATTGACAAACTGCTCAGGATCGTAATTCCTTGTCAGAAAGTTTGAGAAAACTCTAAGGGAGTGCGACAGATAAATCATCTTAAACACCTCCCAAGAGCAGAACGTAAATATCGACGAGCCCATTAATACAGCCGACCACACGGTTGCAGCATTTGTAAGAAGTTGATTAGTGAACGACCAGATACCGAAAAATCCTGCATAGCCAGCGATAATCACAACATTGACATATGCGATAGCTTTGTCATATGTGCCAGCAGCGATTTTAACTGAGATTTCAATTATCTCTTCATTCTTTTTCCGTGCCAACTCATCCTGATGTCTCTGCGCCGCCTCGATTACAGCCTGCTGCAGCCATGAATCCTGTGAGTTGCTCATCAACGCCGCCTCTGTCAAAGCACACCCGAAGTAGCGGCCGATAGCCTACCATCAACCAAAACATCGACAACCTGATCAGACACAACGTGGCAAGCGGATCAAGCTGCCAACTGCCCCACTGGTTGAAGGTGTCGATGCGGCTTTCGATGCTCACCTAATCGGGATCGATCCGGACTACGGACTGCAAGTCTCCGAGCAGTTGCTCGCGCAGAACGACGGGCCGATGCTCGAAGCCTTGAAGGGGCTAAGGGGCGGAACCATTCACCTACCCACTCGCCTCAAGGATCGTCCCGACCGTGACCGCCTTGCGATACGATACGAACGCTTTAAGGCTGTCGCATAACCGTCACCGCGATACGGCCAGGCAAGCAAGGGGTCCGAATGTGCAACGCCTATTCCATCACGCATCCGCGCGAAGCCATCCTTGAGATTGCCGACGGCTTGGCGGGGCAGTTGGATCTGCCTCTCGACCAGTCAGGCCTGCCGGCCGATCTGATGCCGAGATACCGCATCAGCCCACGCCAATGGGCGCCTATCCTGTATGTGGCCGATGATCATCTGGTGCTGACAATGGCCCTCTGGGGTTTCCTGACCAAGGGCGCCAAACCGGGCTTTGCACCGACCAACGCCCGTGACGACAAGCTCACGTCAGGCTGGCCATGGAAGATGGTCTCGAAATCGCAGCGTTGTCTCGTCCCCGCCGACGGTTTCTTTGAGCCGGAAAAGCCGGCAGGCGCTAAGGGCACCGTCCCATGGTCGTATTACGCCATGGGGAACCGCCAGATCTTCATGATGGCGGGCCTGTGGAACCGGGCGTCCGATCTGAAGACCGGCGAGCCAGTCGACACCTATACCATCGTTACCACGTCCACGAGCGCTGTGATCCGCATTCATGACCGCATGCCGGCGATCGTCGAGGAGGACCAAATGCGGTCGTGGCTCATGCCGGGTACGGTGCCGTCGGAGCTGCTGAAGCCCTATCCGGCTGAGCGCATGACCGGTTGGCGCGTGACAGACGAAGCTCGGAATTCACGACTGCCAGATCATGCGGGAATGGTGGAGCCGGTTGGATGAAAGCTCGATGGCGTGCGCAGGGCATGGAATGACATGGTACAAATGTGATGCCGCAGGGGCCGACATGCGAGAGTGACATGGGACGGAGTTAGCGGCAGTGCGCAAGACGGGCATCTCCTGGAAGGTCTTGCGTAATCACTATGGTTTGCGCCGAACCAGACCGCGTGTGTTGTGGAAATCTGCCCTCATGCCCGAAACCAGTGCAGATGAGAGAGACCTGGCGCACAGCTGGCTGGCAAAAACTGATTAACAACCTAGTAGCTTATTTCCACTTACTCAGTATTCGAAAAATGTCATGTTATTCATAACCGCCTCGTAATTCATGCCGGAAATAATTGAGCTTCTCTGTGATTTCAGGGTCCTTTTGTAGGTCGTGCCAGAATTGCGTCAGAAGAATCGCATTTACTGTACTAACAGTATTCACGCGGTGCAGATACTTTCCCACTTGTTGTTGAATGGGGGCGAACTCCTCGAATGTTGTCACATGCTTTATCCTATTGCACATCTCTCTCAGTTTGCTGCAATCATCAATTAGGGCGACATCCATTTCGATATCTGACGACAGAACTGTTCGCTTGGCCTCTCGATACTTATCGCGGTGTTTGTTGAGCTCCTCGAGCCTCTTGGCTCGCCAGCTCTGTCGAATTCTGGAAGCGCCCCAGAACAGCCCTCCCACGAACAAGATCTTCGAGAGCGGCCCCGTCACTTCTCCCAGGTCGGCGAGCCATTCGGCCGTGCACGCTTCACGCATCGGATCGGGGAGGCGCCGTGCCGCCCTACGCACCATTGCCCGCGACCATGCGGGTTCCCGGATGGTGACTTCCAGGACAATCAGGCCGACAAAGACGGCCAGGAGGACGTCGGCCAGGAAGCCTAGAACGCCCATTGCAGCGCCCCTTCCTTCTTGCCGCGCTTGGCAAGCGCTGCCTGGGTCCAGGCGTGGCCGTTGTCTGTGAGCTTGTAGAAACGTCGTCGGGGTCGGCCCTCTTGCGACGGGTCTACCTGTTCCCACCGCGCCGTCAACCAGCCGGCATCTTCCAGCCGGTAGAGGATCGGATACAGCGACCCGGACAGCAGGCTGGTGGTGTTCAGGATATCGGCACCGCTGAACTCGGTGAGCGGATCTTCGAAGAAGAAGCGCAGCACGCGCAGCGTGGCTTGTGTGAGCCGGACCTCTGGGTCTCGGGGCATCTTGGTAGTTCTCGATATAGCTATCTCGTTCTCTACATAGCCCCCTCCGAGCCTCCGGTCAAGGCGACCACAAAAGATAGCCGATCACGATTGATGTTCATGAATATCTGGGCATATCGCTCCCAGGATCGAAGACTATCTCGTCGATTATGAGGAATTCCACACACATCTTCTAACAAAAATGTGCTACCTATTATGCATATGCGAATATATAATGAGAAAATTATTGATTTGACAGAATGATTAAGAGTGACGATGCTATAACGTAATTTCATGCGCGACATGAATGCGTCCGCAAACTATTTGTTGTCGCTATCGAACGATGGCTGACCGCCTGCTGACCATGGATGAAGTCGCCGAATTGCTCGGGGTCTGCCGAAACACACTGGCCTCGATCCTGCAGCGGCACGGCGTGGCGGTATTGCAGGTTGGCGGGCGCAGGAAGATGACGACAACCGACTACGAAGAGCTGCTGGAGGCGATGCGATGCCAATCAAGCTCTCAAAGAGGAAGGACTCGCCAAATTGGTATGCGCGCGGAACTTACCTTGGTGTCCGAATTGACGAAAGCACTAGAGCTGGCAAGCTCAGTGTCGCCGAAAAGGTCAAAGCGCGGATCGAACGGGAGATCGAAGAAGGCCGGACCAGCATACGAGATAGAACCTTCGCGGCGGAGGCGATCTCGTACATGAATGCCGGCGGTGAGAAGAAGTACCTCCCCCCACTTCTGCGTCACTTTGGCAAGAAGAGCCTCAGGCAGATCAGCCAAGCCACGATCGACGAGGCTGCGGCGGAACTCTATCCGGACGCGGCACCCAGCACCCGAAACAGGTGTGTGTATACGCCGGCAAACGCAGTCTTGCGACACGCGGGAGTGAACATCGGGCTCCGGAGACCTAAGGGCCATCAGGGTATGCCAAGAACGCGATTTCTCTCGCAGGAAGAGGCGGGACGTTTAGTCCAGCGCGCCGGGGGACTAAGACCGCTGGTGATCTTCCTGCTCTACACCGGGTGCCGGATCGGTGAGGCGCTCGCGCTGCGCTGGCAGGACATCGACCTGAATGAGCGCAGGGCATTCGTTCCCGTCACCAAGACCGGTGAGGCTCGCTCCGTACACCTGCCACCTATCGTGGTAGGCGAGCTAGAGAAGCTGACTGCGAAGCGACCGTTCCCTTGGGCTCGCGGATCAGGCTTCTATAGGCGCTGGAGACGCATTGCCGAGGATGCCGGTGTCGAGGATGTGACGCCACACACTCTGAGACACAGCTTCGCAACCTGGATGCGCAGGTATGCGGGCCTGGACGACACCGCGTTATTGGCCACCAAAGTGTGGAAGGACCCGAAGAGCGTTCGTCGGTACTCGCATGCAGACATATCCGCGGAAGCTCGAATGGCGGACAGACTACCGCTTCTAGGTCTGGATCGAGTAGGCGAGCGGGTCGTCATCCCGTTTGCCGACCTTCGCAAACCAGGGCGTTGGCACAGATGAAGCGGTGGTTCATCGATCGCCTAGCCATTCAGGCGACGGTGGGGTCTCTGGCGCGATCTGTACGTTACATCAGCCCACAGCCGCCAAATTGAGGCACCTGTCCCGCTTCTTCGCCACCCCACGCCTTAAACTGCTGTGCCAAGTGCGGATATTGAATCCTGATCTCAGTGAGAGTGGTAGGCATCAATCTCGGATGCCAAATGGATCAACGGCGCGCGGGGTGATGCCGCTGAACCCCGAGACAGGGGTGTTCTGCTGTCGTGGAAAGCTAAGAGCACTTGCGCTTGATCGGGTGGGAGTGGCATCCGCGGGGTGTCTTGAAAACTCACGACTAAGCACTGGATCTGCCTCCAGAAGTTCGCGGTAGGCACCTCGGTCGATTGTCTCGCCATAGATATCATCTGAATCGCCGATCGTCGGAGCCACGCCCTCATAGTACCGGAGCCGCGCATCGATCTCCGACCCCGACAGGCGATCCTCCACGGTGCCGTCCAGGTTAGTGACGGTGATGTTGCCGCTGCTGGACACCTCGGCGAAGGAGTTGGGGGGCAAAGACCGACCCGTCAGAGCTTCGAACTCATCCGGAGCCATGACCCTGGTGCCCCTGCCCGTGCCGCCCGTTCGACGGATTGGCGTGCCCACGGACGTACGCGCAACCTCGATATCGCCATTGTTCTGGCGGTAGGTCTGGGCGAAGCGCCAGGCCTGTTCTGGGTCCGTGTAGCCCAAGGTCGCAGCGTGATGCATGCCGCCTGCAAGCAATCCGTCCTGGAGGATTTCGGCAGGAACCCGAAGCCGGTACGCTGGGCAAGATGCTGAGCCATTGAGGTATGACCTTGGGCAGCCAGCTCCAGGACCCTTAGCTCCTCCGTCGTTGCCCGTTCTTCACGGGCAGACTGGCGGTCAAGCGCTTCCTGCTGCCGGCGATAGGCGAACTCCTGTTGCTCCTGATCGGCCCTTCGAGAAGCGCGTGCGTCGGATGCGCCCGCACGGATAGCTTGGGTCGTGTTGGGGCCTTGGACGGAAGGGAGCTGCGGGGAGTATTGGTACGGGCGCACCGTTATCGAATTCAAGCTCATTGGTCCTCCATTGAATGGTAGCGAAAGGGTTTTGCGAACCCACCGAAAGACCAGCAGGCTCCGCTAAGTCATTGTTTTTCCGACGTAAGCATCCTCCATTCGATACCCTTTCGACTGCGGTTCGCATGCGTTTCGCGGGTGCGTGAGAAGCATCTAGGTGGGTATTGAAAGGGAAGACGACGCGGTACGGCCCGTCAGAGGGTGTCGTCGGGCATCCGATAGCGGCGAACTTGCGATGTGCTAGTCGACCGCCAGCAGTTACTATCAATGGGGTTGGGTGCATGCCGCTAACTGTAAAAGTAGAGACTTTATCTGACGGCAGTCGGCTTCCGTGGCGGGTGTCGTGCAAGTCGACTGTGTCCAGTGTCACGCGACCGTGTCCTTCAGCGCGTCCACCAGCAGCAACCCGGCCTTGCCGATCACCAATGCCCAGTCGACCATTGTGCGGGACCAACGTCCCCGCCAGCGGGGCGGACCTTGATCGGGCTTATGCTTGGTTTCCTTGGGACGGACGCGCTTGGACTGCTTGGACCGGCGTGCCATCGGACAGGCTCCTTGCCATTAAAAAACGCACCGCAGCGGCGTTCGCTGGGTGCGCCTTCAACAGCAACAGCTTTTTTAAGGAGCCCGAATCTGATGCTCTTGTCGAGTAGATTTCCCCAAAAGAAGGTCAGTCTTCGTGACCTATCAATTGAGTTTTCACGCGTTCGTCACTCCCCCGTAACAAAACGGACATGCCGAGGCAGGCCGGCCAAAGCAGGCCGACTTTCCCGCGGATCACTCTCTGCTCTCGGATCATCACGAGGGCCTTCCAAAGGTCATACGCGGGGTGATCTCTCGGAGGTTGGCGTAGCCGGCCTCCATCAGCGTTTCCCTTGCACGACGAAACCGTCCTTGCGCCCGGTCGAGACTTGTGGTCTCCGTGGAACAGTCTCGTTTTGCCGTCTTCACCACCGCAAGGCAGCACGAACAATCCTCGCTGCCAAAGATCTAGTGAAGAAGCGGCGTACAGCGTTAGCCCATAATGAGTGGTTACTTGGCGCCGCGCTTCTGCGGATGACGATCCCATTACTCTTCTTTTTGGCCAGATGAGATCACAAACAGAATGAACTTGACATCAAGCTCCACAACGATTAGCGTAAACTTGTTAGAGTTCAATTGGATCGAGCCCTCTGTGGTGGGGGTCTTGGTCTATGGAGACTTAGAGCTGCCGGGATGGGGCAAACCGTTCCGGCAGTTTTTTTGTTTGGTCGCCGCGATCGTTCGCTGCCGGATGTCGAGCAAGCCATTCGGTCACGCATTCGTTAAGGGCCATCGTCTCCGCTTCATGGCGAGGCAACTCGCCGTCGTATTCGGTGATAGCCGCTCGCTCATCATAGAAGGCGGCCCAGTCTTCTGTGTCCCATGCTGTATCGCTCATCGGAACGGGTACGGGCCTGCCGGCAAGAAGGGCCAGGATCTGAGGCTTGTGCTGCCGAATGGCCAACAGCACATCTGGAGGCGGCGCAGCAGCGCCCCGCAGCTTCAGCCGATCACCGTTGGCTAACACCTCGATACCTGCCTTGTGCGCGGCCTCAAGAGCGGCAACTGCCCCAGTCAAATCTCTTCCTCGTATGCGTAAGCTTCGCCTATAGATAGAAAATCCTTAGCGACGTCGATGTTGTTAGCGGAGTCATCGGCACCCACCCGTGTCCGCGAAGAAGCGGCCAGATCCGGTCCAAGGTGCTCGTTTTCCCTCAAGATGCTCAAGGTGCTCATGTCTGGGGTTTGAGCACCTTGAGCATCTTGCGGTCGAAATGAGCATGTTGATCCGATTGCGGGTAGTGACCATCGCCAAGTTCCACCCAGGCCAGATTTTGCTACTTGCACCTTAAGGTTGTCTTTGGCGCGACGAACTGTGGCCCAAGAATAACCTGCGTCCTCTGTTTCCGTCCTCACCGTCTTGGCTTCTATCGGTCCATCCGTCAGGAGATCCCGCAGGAAGTCCTCGGCTTCAGCGATTGCGCTCCGGGGGCCATCGCTGCCCTCGGCTTCCCCAAGCAGGGAGGTTGCACTGCCGTGGAGCATGTCGCCCCAATGGGCCGCCTGAGCATTCAGATCGCCCGCCGCCAGTTGTGGGAGTCCGTAGACGACGCCCTCACCGTCCGGCCCGATGTTTGACTTCGCACGGACAAGCCGACGGGTACCGTCGTCAGCTTTTGCCGTCACCAGAACAACACGGGCAACGGCACCAAAGGCAACGCTGCCGGTCACACGCTCGGTCGGATCGCGACCGGCGGTCCCCTTGCTGAAATGGGTGATGCCCAGCACACCAGCCCCCGTCGATGCAGCAAAGTCCACAAGTGGCTGAAGCCCACGGCGCACATCCGCGTTCTTGTTAGAGTCGCCTCGGATTGCGGACACCACCGGATCGACGATCACCAGCCGGAGATCAGGAACCTTGCGGCACGCATCGGCGAGCATCGCCATGTCAGTGGACGGATCGAAAGGCCGGTCCTCACCTCCCTCACGGGTATGGCCCACAATATGAACTCGCTGGAGATCCGCACGGCAAGCGACAAGACGAGGAACGATCGTATCGGCGGGATCGTCTTCTCCGGACCAGACCAAAACGTCTCCGGCAACGGCCTGCGTCCGATCAGGCCACCGACCAGCCGTCGAGATAGTCGCTCCGAAAGCTAACGCGATCGTCGTCTTTCCTGTTCCCGGAGCACCCGCAAGGATGTGAACCTTTCCTTGAGCAAGCCAGTTCCTCCACAGCCATCGCACCGGTTCCGGACGGATATCCGATGCCGACAGCAACGTGACCCCCTGCGGCTTCAGCGTCATCTCCGGAACTGGTTCAGCCGTATCCAGAATAGAGCGTAGGTCAATCTTTTCGGGAACCGGATCGGCCAAGTCCCAACCCTGCGGTAGACCATGGGGTGGCCGCGCCTGCCGCACATCGTCCGCTCCCGCTTCAAGGGCAAGCCGTGCGACGTCGTCAGCGTACTTGAGACCCGGTGCATCATTATCCGGCCAGATGATCACCCGTCTTCCGGCCAGCGGCGACCAGTCCGCTTTCGCTGCAGCATTGGAGCCGCCGGACGACGTGATAGCAACGTGGTCGGAAAAGAACTCTCCCCCCGCGTCAGCGACCTTCTCGCCCTCAACCACTATCACAGGCGCTTCCGGTCGAGCCGACAGCCTGTTGAGTCCATAGATCGGTCTAGGTGTAGGGGGCGCTTGCCATCGCCACCCCTCGCGGCCGTCCACGTGCCGGCACCAGCACAATGGCATGACCGTCTTGCCGTTCGGAGTATCCCATCGGCACGTCACATGGAGCGCGCGGCCGTCCGCATCCAGATACCCCCAAACCGCCGACGGCCTTCCGAGAGCGTGTGTCGGCCATTCACGAGGGGCGTTCGGTGGGACCGGAAGCACCGGCCTCCAGCGACCCCAATCCTCGTCAGTGCATTGGAGTGTCGCGCCCTCCTGGCTGAGCTGAGCGAAGGGATCGGCTTTCAGGGCCGCAACTTGGGCTTCCATCACTGCAACACCTTCACCCCGAGCATTCCGGCCATCCTGCGTGCTGCTTGGGCCTGCGACAGTCCGTGGAGAAATGCAGCAAGGCTGATCGGATCTCCGCCCTTATCGCCCGTGGCCCAGTCGCACCAACGCCCAGAGCGGACATTGATCTTGAAGCTGCCCAGATGGCGATCGACGCGACGCGGATTGCGGGCGACGAACTCAACGCCAACGACCCTGCCATCGGGTAGCCATCGCCGAAGTATCAAAGGGAGAGCGGGAAGCGCCGCTGCGTTGATGCCAGCGAAGTCGATCGTCTCAGGCATCGGCAAGTCCCAGCCGCTGGACTAGGAAATCGCCGACAGAGAGCGGTATGTAACCGCGAACCCCCACCTCGACGATGAGCGCCTTCGAAGCGCTGCGCAGCCCATCTCTGGCCGAAGTCGAGCCAACCTCGATGGACTCTGGACCCGTTAACTCGCTAACCGATGTTGCAGTAAATTTCATTTCGTTCTCTCTTAGAGACAGAGAACGATGCCGACCAATTTCGCGCTTGCACTACATAAAACAATGTAGTACACTCTGACATCTTGGAATGATTGGTCAGCATCATTCTGTTAGACACACAACCCCTGTGGCCTGGCACGCTGCAGGGGTTTCTTCTTTTCAGTCAGATCATCATGGCTAAGAAGGCACCGCGTTCAATCCTTCCCTGACAACCAGTCTTCGAAGCCCTTGCGGGGATACACAACCGTGCGCCCAGCCTGTATCGCTGGAGGACCAATCCCGCCCCGACGCCATCGCCACAGTGTTGTCCGCGACATGCCAGACTGAACCGCCATCTCACTGATCGTCATCAGTTCTCGACGCAACCGATCGATTGGCCGGGTGATCCTGTATTTGATCGCCTCATCGGAGATTTGTTCAGACACTTCTTCCTCCGTTTTTGCGCATGCATAGTCACAGGCTCACGACGGACGCCTATGGAGGGCCTGCGCATCGTGTCTTTTGGGAAAAGATCCGTTGGGATTTTAAGGGGCGTAACACATTTCGGCCGAAATGTCAAGACAAAATGAAACAAAACGCGAACATATGAAATGATGTTGCAACAATGCCACATTTTTCCGGATTACGGACTAGTGAATGTCTCAGAGTGTCGTCCGGATGAGTGAGCTTGTATATCCGCAAGGGCAGCCCTAACTGCGTCAAGGACTTCCTTATGCTTAATGCCCCACCGTTCCTGCAGGAGATCATCTATCAACCACGTGCGGCGGAGGTACACTGCCATGTCGACAACTTGGTCTCGGGTCTGCGCGTCTACATCACGGAGGATGTTTTCGTAGGTGCGGAGGCGAGATTCGTTGTCCCGGTCATGCTGCGTCTCGATCGGCGTCCATCGAACAGCGTGGTCAAGACCGCCGCCGGTCATCGCCTTGTAGATGCTTGCAACTGGCGCAGGGATGCCATGAACCGCCCAATGCGTCCTCGCTAACCGCTCTGCCGCATCGCGCTCCCCTTCGGTAACGAGATTACGTCCGAGCAAGATGTTGATGGGAAAGGTTGGGTCGAGATCGACCCGCGTCGTTAGTGCCAATCGGTGAGCCTGAACCCCCATGGCCCCTGGATCTCGCGCCGGCCGGCGACCATCACGTGTGGTTGCCCGCCTCTTAGCGCCCATCTTGCGTTGTGTACGTTGCTGGCCTGGCATCTCAGCTCCATCGGTTCAGTCGGGTTCAAACCTCGTACCATCAGCATCGCCATGAAGTCAGTCCAAACGGCTCAGGCGGCACTGTGGAAAGTCTGGACAACGCGTGGAAAACTTTGTGAGAATCAGCGAAAGCAGAGCTGGGCAGCGACCAATTCGACGACCTACCCAAAGTGAGCGCCTGCTACGTCTTTTTTCTTTTCAAGAACGAGGGTATCTCCAAATCGTCAGGGGCCTTCGAGGACGCGACATCTGGGAACTTCGGTCTCGCTCGTCGCGGCCCACTCGCGGCCTCAGCATCGATCCCAGTGGCGACCACAGAGACCCTTATTCGGCCCTCCAGTCTCTCGTCGAAAATCGCGCCAAAAATGATGTTGGCCTCCGGATCGACCTCGTCGCGGATGCGGTTTGCCGCCTCGTCGACCTCATAGAGCGTCATGTCCGGGCCGCCGGTGACGTTGATCAGCACACCGCGCGCGTCCTGCATGGAAACATCATCCACCAGCGGATTGAAGATTGCAGCCTCGGCCGCCATGACCGCTCGGTGGTCGCCTTCGGCTTGGCCCGCACCCATCATAGCCTTGCCCATCTCCGCCAACACGGTGCGGATGTCGACGACGTCTAGATTGATCAGGCCGGGCCTGACCATCAGGTCAGTCACACCCCGCACGCCAGAATGCAGCACATCGTCCGCCATCTTGAAGGCATCGGAGAAGGTTGTCTTATCGTTGGCCAAGCGGAACAGGTTCTGGTTGGGAATGGCGATCAGGGTATCGACACACTCCTGCAGCTCTTTCAGACCCTGCTCCGCAATCTTCATGCGCAGTGCGCCTTCGAAGTGGAAGGGCTTGGTCACTACGCCGACCGTCAGCACGCCCATCTCGCGCGCGGCGCGGGCAATCACAGGCGCTGCCCCAGTGCCGGTGCCGCCGCCCATACCAGCGATGAGGAACACCATGTGGCTGCCTTCCAGGTAGTCGGTGATCTGCTCAAGCGCCTCTTCCGCCGAGGCGCGGCCGACCTCCGGGCGCGATCCCGCTCCCAGGCCCTCGGTGATACTGATGCCAAGCTGCAGTTTTTCTTTAGCTAGATTGCCGGCTAGGGCATTGGCATCCGTGTTGGCAACTAGAAATTCAACTCCGATTAAGTTAGAGTGGATCATGTTGTTGATCGCGTTACCGCCACTGCCACCAATGCCAACTATTTTTATTATTGGCTTCTTGATCTCCATTGGTGTGATTTGATTAAGCGGTGGCACTTCGTGATGATCCTCTCTAGGCCGCACGTGAACAATTGGATCTTCCATCGTCAGAGGCCCCGAGGAAGCTACTAGTGCGAGCTGATCCTCGTAGACGGTAACGCCGTCGAGATTTCCATTCTTGAAGGACACACCGGTAAGCTGACTGCCGCGGAAATCGACGCCCCGCCAATCGCCCCATTCGAAAAACGTCCGTGGGTCGAAGCCTAGGCGACGAACAAGACCAACGATATCGGACATGTCATCTGCCTGGATCGCCTCGAAGCGTCGCGTTTCTGCCCGAGTTAAGTGCCAGACAATCATTCTGGGACCTCGATGTCCTGGCGGGAGAGAACGTAGTTCGTCACATATCGGGCCTGGACAGCGCGACGGCCAAACAAATGCGCCAAGAGTTTCGAGCGCGCGTGTGCCGCTTCGCTGGGAGACGGCATAACGGTATTAGAGAACTCCGTCTCTATCGATTGAGGGTCCGCCAATATACGGAAATCAAGAGAAGCACCGGACTTGAGCTTAACGTCAGCAAGATCAACATTAGACATCGTCGCGATTAAGGACGTTGCGCTTCGGCTCACGACGGTCCACATGGTGTCGCTATCATGAGCGATCTGAAGCTCGCCACCGGCAATGCTTCCTCGATCAGAAGACTGACCAGGCGCAAGAACCTGGATAGGGTCCTCTACCGAACTGATGGAGCCGTCCATCACGAGGTGAGCCTTGCCGACGCCAAATACCAGACGACCGATAATCCGTTCTTGCCCCGGTGGCCCGTCCTTCAGCCACGAACTTCGGAGTTCAATTCTTCCGATTTCGATGTTCAAGCGCTCAACGCGAAGTGCGTAGGTCTCGTAGCCGTCTTCGTTGGGTCGATTAGAAATACGCCGAGCGACCACGTTGCTCAGCCGCACTAAAGGTGTAAAATCAATCGGCCGACCGCGAAGTACGAGGGCATCGCTGATATCTATACCGGTAAGCTGGTATACAGCTTCAATCACGCAGCGTCTGCGTAGAACCTTTCCACTGTGCTTGCGCCAGTTGGAGATCGTGCGCCGATTTGCCAGGAACCAGCGGGCATCAGATCGAGTAGGCTTCAGCTCAAAGCCTCGTTGGCGCAAGCATGCCTCAATGGCCATGTTGAAGGACCGCTCTTTATCTAACTCACCCTCTCCCTTGTCGAAGAGGTCGTATGCCCTAGCGGCCCGACGGCAATCGACCGGAATATTCTCGTTGGGATCTGCGGTTCTCATCTTCATGATTCCATAGATCGCCGCTGGCCCCGCAATGCAAGCCCCAGTCTCCCCATCGACCGAGGATTGGACGAAAGACTGCAGCAATGGACGGATCGCTGGCAAAATCGGCGTCTAACACGCGTGGGAATGGACTGGCGAAGCCTATAGGTCAAGGTCGTTACCCAATGAAGGAGCGACCTCATGCGGAAACTGCTTCTCGAAGCCGCTATAGCATTCTCGGTACAGATTACAGCCGCGCTGCTGCTCGCTGCTATACTTTCCTAGCCAGGTGAGTATTTCCGTAACTAGTAAGCATAGCGCACCCTCATGGTCCGAACAGTGCCGGCGGCATCCGGTAGAAGCTCGGATCTCTGAACCTGTTCAGGCGGATTGGCGTCAAGTTGCTGAAGGCCGTAGATCCGATAGCCGCGGGAGCAGAGACCGGCGGAGCCGAGGGTGGCGCGGCCGGCGTGACGGGAGGACCGGACCACCAACGGGGCTCAACAGGCCGCGCGCTTTCGACGGGATTGGTGCGGCCTGTGTTGCCGAAAGCACGTTCGTTCAGTCGTGATCCCACACTGCCGCCATACCTAGACCCGGTCGGAGTTGCGGTTGCAAAGCCATTCCCTTCGGCGGTTTGCTGAGCTGAGGGGACGCCGTCCGGACTCCCGACAACGGATGGCCCGAGGTTGACCCGACCCAGGGGGTATCCGAGTTGCTGCGAGACGTAGGCTGCGGGAACGCCGAGGCCAGGGACACCAGCAGCCATGCCCGCGGCGCCCGCAAGAGCGCCGACCGGATCAAAGCCCCACGATGCATTGCTGGCGTCCGGCGAAACAAAGCCTTGATCCACTTCTCTTTGGATGCGTTCAGCGTCCACCATCTCCGTGAAGCCGAGAGCCCCAGCAACATCGGTGCCGAAGTCGTCGTCAACGCCCGGCATATCGCCGACGGCAGCGTCCCGCGCTTGGCCGACGAGAGCGTCCATGGCAGCGCGATCAAGATCGCTGTAGCCGGTTTGGGGACCTGTGGACTTACCGCCGCCGGATGGATCGGCGTTGTCGCCCCGGTTGCCGGATGGCGCAGTTCCGCCGCCCTTACGGCCAGCCTTACTGCCAGGACCGAAGCCGGGATCATAGCCGCCCCGACTTCCACCTCTGCTGTCGTCTCTATCGCCTCCACCTCCAAAGCACATATCTACGCCTCCCTCTTGTAGTTTCCGCCGACGTTGGTAAATCCGTACTTCTTCAGCAGCCTGTCGGTTTGCTCAAGACGAACGCCGGTTCCGATGGAAATGTTGATCTCCCTGATTGGAAAGGTTCCTGCCCAATCGATGAAGCTGTTCATAAGTTTTATCGCCGCTCGTGAACAGCCATCTCTCACGTACCAATGCTCTTCCGTTGCGAATAAATCATCGCTAAACATATAGTCATAGACAGCGCCACTCAGGTAACCAAGAGGCCTTTCATTATTTGAAGCAATCAGGAGCATTCTACCTTCGCGCTCGATACATCTTGCAAAATATCGCGCCACTTTTTCAGCATTCAGGGGAATCCGCGAAAAGCTTGACAGGCGATGCAACTCGTCCGCAAGCTCTAACAAATTTGCAATGTCAGACTGTTGCGCACATCTTACTAGCATTGAGACCTCGGAGGCGATGAATGAGGGCGGTGATCGTGCTGGCCGCACTGGCGATGGCAGCTTGTTCGACCACGAGCACACCAACCACGCAGGCGGCATCATCAGCTTGGGATGGACGATGGTCCGGGACAGCAACCGCGTCGGGGCAAGGATGTGAGACATCCCTGAGGGTAGAAGCGACCGTCACTGGTGGCCGAATGGAGGGTCAGGTGATCGGCCGATCGATCGCGTCATTCAGCGCGACCATCCTTGAGACCGGCGAATTCACAGATCTGAGCGTCGATACGACAAGCGGCGCGACTGGACGCGGCACTGTCAGCGAAGAGGAGATCCGCGGCACCTGGCGGAACCGGTATTGCCGAGGGGATTTCACAATGACACGCGCAGGCCTATGAGCATTGGCGCTAGTCGCCCCACCCGGTGGAGCATCATTGTCAAGTTTTTCAAGTTTGGATCGGCCGCGAGCGTTACGGAGATTGGGCACCTAGTCCCGCGGTCATGTTGCGTGATGGCGGATCACTAGCTGCCTACCTGCTTGATACTTGATCCACGATTGATTGCTCCCATATCTCAGTGGTCCCTATACGGGGTGCGGTGTGCTTCCTCCGGTTACCGGACGCCATCGCCAACACGACACATCACAGCACTTCGTTCGAGCGATGCCGGCTCTCGCACCATCTCCTTGAGAATGCAGCGGAGACGAAGATGTCGTGTGAGGATAAGGACGCCACGAACAGGTTCCAGGACCTGTTGCTGGCTGCTTGGAACGTCGCGACCGCAGAGGATCGGGACTGGTTCCTACGGAGGATCAACCAATCTCTTCCGGAAACCATGCCGGCGTCTTCACGCGACGCCGGCAGACACGATCGAACAAATGCCTTCCTCGGTGGTGTCTGTCCATCGTGGGAGGAGATCTCACCTGGGGTATCGAGCTCGAGGAACCGAGAAGACGCCCAGCGCGGGATGCGCGAATTCCTCAGCAGACCTACGATCAAATCGGTTCGACGGGAGGCCGATCGTCCGTCGCCCATGACCGAGGTTTCGCAGGACTTTCTCGATTGTATCGGGGCGAAGAAGACGAATACGTCTGGCGTGGTGGACGATGAGGACTAGCCGTGACGCGGGCGGACAGTCGCGATCCAAGAGGTACGACCGATTGAGGAAGACCTAGTCGATGCAGACCCCGCCAGCTGCATTCTCACAGGTTGGCCCTGGCAATCCCCATTCTGGCGCAAAGATGCAGCCACTCAAATCCTTCACAAAAGCGAAGATTATGAACGAAACAAACAGAACAGTGAGGCTGATTGATGTTACCCACCTACAGACCAACCAGACTCCGCTGCCAATTTTCCTAAGCATATGTGGGCGCGCTCCATTTGTTGGGCAGAGCACATTGTTCGTGAGACCAACTAACACCCCCAGCAGGCGCATCCGGGCGGTTGATGGCACGTATAGCTCCGTCTGATGCAGCTATTCCCGCATGGCTTGCCTTGGCAGCAGTACCGGCAACAACCCTGTGCCACCTCGCGTTCCAGCTCCGGCGCTACGGTCTGGGGCGCCTCGTCGGCCGGGAAGAGCGCGTTGTCGCCGAAGAACGGCTGAGCGACCTCTGGTACGTCTAGGACGACGACAGTCTCGTCAGCACTGCCAACTGTCCATGGAGCGATGATTAAGACGAGAAAGAGAATGGAACGTAGAGCGCATTGCATGACGCACCTCGGACAGTGAGTCAGAATGCGATACTTTAGCTTCGTTTTCGCTCACTTTAAAGGATGTATTGGCGCTAATCGTCGTCACGCGCGCCCTGAATCCTCGACAATCCCAAGCTTGATCGGTGCCCCCATCTCGCCAAGTGTGGCTATCTCCTGCCGCCGGCCTTCGCCTCGGTCGACGATGAAGTACTGCTGGCCCGCAGCGTCACGGCCGACACCAACAACCAGCCCAGAATCCTCGATATGACGCGCCAAGGCCCGGAGAAGACGGATCGCTTCCTCCCGGTTGATTTCCCGGATGTCGAAGCGGCAAGCCGCAGGACATGTCACGGGAGCACCTGACACGATGATCCCGTTCCGGTCATCGGGATCTGTACCGTAAATGATGTCGTATCCGCTCAAGTCAGACATCTCGCATCCCTCTCAAGTTATTTAACACTATCGCCCTGTAAATGCCCTGCTCTCAGGGAGCCGTTCAGAATCCTCATCACCCACCACGTCTGCCTCCGGTGGCCCACTGCCCTGGCCCTCATCGGTCTGGGTGAGAATGTCCACGAGACCTCCAGTCCGCCGATCATCAATCTCCATTGCGGTAACGGCCTTCCCCCAACCCCGATCCAAGATCTGCTGCACAGCGTTGCTCCTGGCCGATGGTGAGGCATCCACATCCCGCATGATCTCGACGAGTGTCTCGACTGCTTCAGTGGTGAATTCTCGGCACCTGTCCCGCAGCACGGGATCGTACCTCGGGCGACCACCCGGATTGCCGGACTGACCTGGCGCCCACGATGTGCTGGACTTGCCCATTCACGTACCTCCTTCGCAGATTTGGGTGCTGGGAATTCGCATATCCGAAATTCGCAGCCCACTAAGTTGTGTTTCTGTGGTTCCCCACCACCCTATCAAATATTGGGACCCGTTCGAAGGGAGGGTGGTCTGAGGATATATGGAATCCCATAGGGTCCACCTAGCCCGCCACCCCACCTTTGAATATCATTCATTCATGAGTGAGAAAATCCCATGAATACGCAATACATACCTTCACGGTGGTCGTCGTAACGATTGGCGCTATAGCCAGCGCACTACATTGATCTGCTGGAGTGTCGATATGCAAACTTGCATAAACGCGGCAATCACAGTTTTTTGCTTGCAAGAAAACCCAATCGAGTCGACAATATCCTTGCGCCGCAATGAACGGCGCCAACCAACGAAGAGGACTCTAACAATGACCACCACCGTGACCGACCCCGCGACGCGCCTTGAAGATGCTCTGAGCGGCCTTCGGGTATTGGGGTCACAGATCGAAATGCTCCATTCCTATTACCACCAGACGTGTGCACTCTCGAACCAGCGTGAGATGCCAGTCGAGACTGCATGGGCATTGAATGCCGTGGAAGATCAGGTCAATGATGCTTTGGGAATGCTGATTGGCCGTGGGCATCCCCCGACCATTGAGTTGGATGCCGCGGCCGTGTAGCCAACTCCATCACCCATTCGAAGCGGGGCGGCCATTGGGTCGCCCCGTTGTCGTTTGACTGGGGACTATCTGAAGTCGCGACACAGATTCGGCCCGGCCAGCAGGCGCAACACCCGGCATATCAGCACCAAGATTTCCGTAGATTTTCCGTACGGCGTTTCGGCGCCGACGCTAAGCCATTGAAATTAATGGCGACCCCAACGGGAGTCGAACCCGTGTCTTCACCGTGAAAGGGTGATGTCCTAGGCCTCTAGACGATAGGGTCGCAGTCTCAGAGACGAAGCCGATGTAGACCGCTGAAGCGTCGAAATCAAGGAAAAGGGCGGCCCCGATCCGGACCGCCCCCTTCATTACCCCCGGATCACTCCGACGCCGCAGCCTGCTGGCTCAGAATCTTCGGCACCGGATAGTTGCGCAGACGGAACGCGTCCGGCATGCCCTTGCCCAACAGAGGGCGGAGATAGAGCCGGAAAGCGTCGGTCACGCCCGTGCCCGACGGCTTGATGAACTCATCCGGCATGGTCTTGGTCTTGCCGGCGATCTCCTCCAGCGGCGTCAGGTGGTATTCGACCGAATAGAAGCCGGTGCGGTGAATGGTCACCGACCCGTTCTCCTCCCGCCACCGTGCATACTGCACAGCCTTCTCGCCGACCTCCCGTGCCTCGCGCTGGTCGACATCGGACACGCAGCCCAGGAACGACCGCTGCGGATAGCCGAAGGTGTCGCCGCGCACGCGCGACAGGTTGAGTCGCTTCTTCACCACGTCGGTCAAAAGATCGGCCAGCGCGCCGGTCCCCGAAAGCTGCACATTGCCGTGCGCATCGCGTTCTACCGATTCTGCCAGCTTGGTGATGATCGGCGTGCCTTCCTTGTCGTGGATGCCTTCCGACACCGCAACGACACACCGGCCCCATTTGTCATAGGCCGCCTTCACATCGGTCAGGAACTGATCGGTCTCGAAATCGCGCTCCGGGATGTAGATTAGGTGCGGGCCGTCATCTGGGTATTTCTGCCCCAACGCAGAGGCTGCGGTCAGGAACCCGGCATGCCGGCCCATCACCACGCCGATATAGACGCCCGGCAGCGACCAGTTGTCCAGGTTGATGCCGGCAAAAGCGCTGGCCACGTAGCGCGCGGCCGACGGGAACCCCGGGCAGTGGTCGTTGACCACCAGATCGTTATCGATCGTCTTGGGGATATGGATGCATTTCAGACGATAGTTGGCGGCGGCCGCTTCTTCCGCGACGATCCGGATCGTGTCGGAAGAATCGTTGCCGCCGATATAGAAGAACGTCGTAACCTCATGCGCCCGCATAACCTGGAAGATCTCGTTGCAGTACTTCCGGTCGGGCTTGTCGCGCGTGCTGCCGAGGGCCGAAGACGGTGTATTAGCGACCTCTTCAAGGTTGTGCGTGGTCTCTTGCGTGAGATCCATGAAGTCTTCATTGATGATGCCGCGAACGCCGTGGAACGCGCCGTACACGCGCTCGACATCCGGGATCTTGCGTGCCTCGACCACCACGCCGGCCAGGGATTGGTTGATGACCGCCGTCGGTCCGCCACCCTGCGCGACCAGCACCTTGCCTGCTAACATGAACCTTGTCCCTCCAAGGGCTTGCTTTTCATGGCTTGTCCGCCGGCCGGCAGCACCATCGGCCGACAGACGCATCTGCCCCGCCGAAACCCCGGGCATTCCCTCTTGGAAGGCTCTGATGCGCCGCGGATCACAGCTTCGGCGGCGAAGATACCTAGGTTATCACAATCGGCCGTCGCCAGCCACCGCAGGTGCGAAGGTCGGGCGCTACCAAGGTCTGGCCGCGTCTTCAATGCGGAACGAAACCCGCTCGCGGCCCTGCCACCGGTCGAGCCGCAGGGTGCCGGCGACATGGGCCGGTGCCCCTCCGCCCGCCATCAGCAAATCGCCCAGCGGCGTGCCGGCGGCCCGAAAGGCGATCGCGCCGATCCAGCGCCCACCGGCATCCGTCAGCCGGCAGCGCACATGCCCGGCTCCGACCACCGCCACATCGCCTATGCGTGCGCTCGGAACAAGGAACCTGGGCTCCGGATAGCCGGCACCGAATGGCCCCAGCCGCTCCAGGGACGCAGCGATTGCGCCGTCCATGGCCGCCGTCACGGCAAGGGTGCCGTCCAGCACCAGATATGGAACGCTTTCGTCGTCCGCCGCCCCGGCGATCCGATCCGTCAGAAACGCAGTGAGATCCGGCAGTCGATCGGCCGTCACGGTGAATCCCGCCGCCATGGGATGGCCGCCGCCGGCAATCAACAGCCCGGCGTGCCGCGCCTCGGCGATCGCGGCGCCGAGATCGATCCCGGGAACGGACCGCGCGGAGGCGGTGCAGATGCCCTCGGCAACCGCCACGACGCAGGCCGGCCGCTGGTACCGCTCCTTCAGCCGGCCGGCGACGATGCCGATGACACCCGGATGCCAGCCTTCGCCCACGGCCATGACCAGCGGCTTATCGGCCCCTGCTTGATCAATCGCTGCCTGCGCTGCGTCCAGAACGGCCGCCTCAATGGCCTTGCGGTCCGCATTGTGCTGGTCAAGCGTTGCCGCGATCTCATCGGCCTCCAGAGGATCATTAGTGGCCAAGAGACGTGCGCCGAGATCGGCCCGGCCGATGCGGCCACCGGCATTGATCCGCGGCCCCAAGAGGAAGCCGAGATGCTCGGCATCCGGTCGGCTCGACAGGCCTGCGCGGTCGGCCAGGGCAGCCAGTCCCGGATTGCGGCGCCCGGCCATTACCTGCAGGCCGCGCGCGACGAAGACGCGGTTCAGGCCGGTCAGCGGCACGACATCGCAGACCGTACCGAGTGCCACCAGGTCGAGCAGTTCCATCAGGTCCGGTTCGTCGCAGCTTTCGAAGTAGCCCTCCCGGCGCAACGCGCGGTTGACCGCCACGGACGCCAGAAACGCAATGCCGCAGGCCGCGACATGGCCCAGCCGGCCGACCGTCGCCTGTGCTTCGTCGAGCCGGTTCGGGTTGACCATGGCAAAGGCCGGCGGCAGGCCCGCTTCCGGCGCGTGGTGGTCGAGGACGATGACATCCAGCCCGCGCGCGGCCGCGGCGGCCAGGGGCTCGAACGCAGTCGTGCCGCAGTCGACGGCAATGACCAGGCCGATGCCCTCGTCCGCCAACGCGGCGAGCGCCGGGGCGCTCAGACCGTATCCTTCGCCCTGGCGGTCGGGAACATACAGGCGGGCATCATGCCCCAGCGCGCGCAGATGCCTCAGCACCACCGCGGCCGCCGTCGCGCCGTCGACGTCGTAGTCGGCGAAGACGGCGACCGGCTCCCGCCTCCGGACGGCCGACGCGATACGCGCAGCAGCCTTGTCCATGTCCTTCAGCGTCGATGGGTCCGGCAGGGCCCGGCGAAGGCTTGGTGCGATATGGGCGTCCACCGCCTCCGGCGCAATGCCACGGCCGATAATCACGCGCGCCAGCAGTTCCGGCAGGTCGTGGCCCTGCTGAACCGCCCTCACCAACCGCGGGTCCACGGTCCGCATTCGCCAGCATCGGCCGCTGGCCGGACGCAGCCGGTCAAGCGTGTCGGCGGTGGGACCGGAAGGTGCTGGGATCATATGTGATACGCAGGCTCGGGGCTCTCACCCTTCTGCGACTGGAGCCGGTGATGGGCCTCGATGCGGCGGACCGTCCCGGTTTGCGATCGCATGACCAGCGAATAGGTGACCGCACCATCGCTGAACCGTCTGACACCGCGCAGCAGCGATCCGGTGGTCACGCCGGTGGCGGCAAACATAACCTCGCCCGACGCCATATCGTCGAGCGTCAGAATCCGGTCGACCTCCGTAATGCCCAGGGATTGGGCCAAGGCCAGTTCTTCATTCGAGCGTGGGGCCAGCCGGGCCTGCATCTGCCCATCGACGCAGCGCAAGGCGGCCGCGGCAAGGATGCCCTCCGGCGCCCCGCCGGCACCCATGAAGATGTCGACCCCGCTCAGCGGCTCCGCGGTCGCCACGACACCGGAAACATCGCCGTCCTGCATCAGCATCACTCTGGCGCCGGCTTCCCGGACCGCGGCGACAAGGCCGGCATGGCGCGGCCGATCCAGCATGCCGACGGTCAGATCGGCGATATCGGCACCCTTGGCGCGGGCAAGCGCACGCAGGTTGTCGGCCGGCGCCGCATCCAACGACACGATACCGGGCGGCAGGTCCGGTCCGACGGCGATCTTCTCCATATAGATGTCCGGAACCGGCATCAGGCCGCCCTTGCTTGCCATCGCCAGCACCGAGATGGCATTGGGACCGCCGAGCGCCGTGATCGTGGCCCCTTCAAGCGGATCTACGGCAACATCGATTGCGGGCCCCTCGCCGCCGCCCACCACCGCCCCCGTCGGCAGGGAAACGGCATCGTCTTCGCTCCCCTCCCCGATCAGCACGGAACCGGCGATGGCCAGGCTGTTGAGCGTGCGCCGCATGGCAGCGATCGCCGCGTGTTCCGCCGCGATATCGTCGCCGCGCCCCATGAACTGGGAGGCGGCGAGGGCCGCGGCTTCCGTAACCCGTACCGCTTCCAGGGCAAGGTTGCGGTCCATGTGTTCGTCACTGGACATTCCCGCTCCACCCCGCGGTTCGGTCATTGATCCAGGGTCTCGATCCGGACCAGGACAGGCGCTTCCAGGACCACCGGCAATGCGGCGATCTCGCCGAGCGCCGCCTGCATGGCGCTCTCGTTCGTTTCATGCGTCGTCATCACCACAGGCACGGCCAGATCGGGCGATCGGGCACGCTGAATGAAGCCTTCCAGGCTGATGTCGTGGTCGCGCATGCGTGCGGCAATCTCCGCGATCACGCCGGGCCTGTCCATCACCATGAGACGCAGGTAGTAGGCCCCCTGACGGTCGCCGATGGGCACCGGCACCAGCGGCGGCAGACGGCCGGCCGGCGCGCCCAGCGGCGGCACGCGCGAGCCGCGCGCGATGTCCAAAAGGTCCGCGACCACGGCAGACGCCGTCGGCCCCGCGCCCGCCCCGCGGCCGACCATCATCACCTCGCCCACTTCATGGCCGTACGCGACAACCGCGTTCAGCACGCCTTCCACCGACGCAATGGGCAGGTGCCGCGGCACCATGCAGGGATGGACGCGCAGGCTTATGCCCGAATCCCTACGCTCGGCCAGGCCCAGCAGCTTGATCCGATAGCCGAGTTCTTCAGCATAGGCGATATCGGTCAGCGACAGGCCGCGAATACCCTCAACATGCACGCCCTCGAAGGCAATCGCCCCGTTGAAGGCAAGCTGGGCCAACAGGACCAGCTTGTGGGCTGCGTCCAGGCCGTCGACGTCCATTGTCGGATCGGCTTCCGCATACCCGCGCGCCTGCGCCTCGGCCAACTCTGCGGCGAAGTCGCGGCCGCCTTCGCGCATGCCGGTCAGAATGTGATTGCACGTGCCGTTGAGGATGCCGACTACAAGGCTTAGCCGGTTTGCGGCAAGCCCCTCGCGCAGCCCCTTCACCGCCGGGATCCCGCCCGCCACCGCAGCCTCATAGCCCAGCACAACGGACTTCGCCTCCGCCGCCCAGACCAGGTCGGCGCCGTGGTGTGCCAACAGCGCCTTGTTGGCGGTCACCAGGTGCCTGCCGGCGTCGATCGCTTCGCGGCAGACGGCCCGGGCCACGCCGTCGGCCCCGCCGATCAGCTCGATAACGGCTTCCGCCGGTGCGGCGCGCGCCATCTCCACCGCGTCGCCGTACCATTCGATATCGTCAAGGGCGACGCCCCGATCCTTGTTGCGGTCGCGTGCCGAGACGGCGACTACCTGCAGCCGCCGACCGCTGCGCTGCGCGTGCAGCGATGCTTCGGCCTGGACCAAGCGCACCACCTCGGCCCCCACCGTGCCGAGACCGGCCACAGCGACCGACAAGGGCCGAGCCTCGATCATGGCGTGACCAGTTCGCCCGCCGGCTGCTCAACGTCGATCGAAGAATTTCCCAGGAACGCTTTGATATTCCTTATAGCTTGCCGTGTGCGCTGTCGGTTCTCCACAAGCGCCAGCCGCACGTATCCCTCGCCGTACTCACCGAAGCCCACACCCGGCGACACCGCCACCTTGGCGTGGCGCAACAGCAGCTTGCTGAACTCCAACGACCCCAGCGAGGCGTACTGTTCCGGCAGGGGCGCCCAAGCGAACATGGTGGCCGGCGGACTGGGAACCCACCAACCGCAGCTCCTGAGCCCCTCCACCAGCACATCGCGGCGGCCGCGATAGAGCTCGCGGATCTCCTCCACGCAGTCCTGAGGGCCGTTCAGGGCGGCCGCGGCCGCCACCTGGACCGGCGTGAACGCGCCATAGTCCAGATAGGACTTCACCCTGGCCAGCGCCGCGATCAGCCGCCGATTGCCGGCCGCAAAGCCGATCCGCCAGCCCGGCATGGAATAGGTCTTGCTGAGCGAGGTGAACTCCACCGCGATCTCTCGCGCCTCTGGCACCTGCAGGATCGATGGCGGCGGATGCTCGTCGAAATAGATCTCAGAATAGGCGATGTCGGACAGCACATAGATGCCGTGCGTCCGGCAATAGGTGACGACTTCCCGGTAGAAGTCGAGTTCCACCACCTGAGTCGTGGGATTGGCAGGGTAGTTGAGCACCAGTGCCGTCGGCTTCGGCACGCTGTGCCGGTAAGCCCGGTCGAGTTGGCGCATGAACTCCTCGCCGGCGAGGGCCGGCAGGCTGCGGATCGCCGCGCCGGCGATGATGAACCCGAACATGTGGATCGGATAGCTGGGGTTCGGCGCCAGGATGATATCGCCCGGGCTGGTGATCGCCTGCGCCAGATTGGCGAGACCTTCCTTCGAGCCGAGGACGGCAACGACCTCGCTTTCCGGATCGAGACCGACGCCGAACCGCCGCTCGTAGTACCCGGCCAGTGCCCGACGCAGGCCCGGAATGCCACGCGAGTTGGAGTATCGGTGTGTCCGCGGGTCCTGCACAGCAGCAACCAGCTTGTCGACAATATGGCGGGGCGTCGGGCTGTCGGGATTGCCCATGCCGAAATCGATGATGTCGTCGCCGGCAGCCCGCGCCCGCGCCTTCATCGCGTTGACCTCAGCGAACACGTACGGGGGCAGACGCTTCACCTTGTGAAACTGCTGGTCGATCACAGTATTTGTCTCCTCGCGGGCATTTACGGCAGAACGGCCGCGCCGCATTTGCGTGGGGCACGGGCGGACCGTTCCGGCTGCAGAGTGCCCCTACTCCAAGTAAATCTCGGCGCGTTCCGCATCCGCCGGCGAGCCGCCGCCAACAGCCTCATAGACCGCCTCTACGGCCATGCTACCAGGGCTCATCCCGAGGCCTGCGAGGCTTGCCGCCACAGCCTGCGCCCGCTCCGTTGCTACTCTGGCCGTGGCGGCAAGCGGCACGGTCAGTCCGCCGCCGCGCCCCCCGCCGCCGGAAAAGGCAACGATGCGGACGGAACGGCCGGTCGCCTGCTGCTCTTCCATCACCCGCTCCAGCACAGCCCGATTGGATGCACCGACGGTTGTGGTACCCGGGCTGAAGAAAAGGGTGGCCACACGCTCAGCACTGTCGACGGCTGGCGACGGGCGCGATGACGCAGTGACGACGGCCGGCGATGCGGAAGGTGCCGGTTGCGCTGTTGCAGGCGCCGAGGCAACCGTCTCCGGTTCCGCAGCCTCCGGCTGTGCCACCCGGTCAACCGCCGGCGGCGGGCTTGGCGTCGCCACCGGTTGTGGTTGGGTCGCTGCGTCGTCGGCTTCCACCGGTGCGGGCGGCGCTGCCGCTGCGATCGGGGGCGGCTCGACGGTCGGCACCGGCAACGCCGTCTCCACCCGCGCCGCGGGCGCAGTCTCAACGGGTTCCGGTGGCGCCGCTGCACGTGCCGGCGGGGCAGCCGCAACCCTAGGCGCCGGCGAAGGCGGCGGCGCGGCTGCAACATCTCGCGGCACGCTGCCATAGGGTACGGTGGGCGGTCCGTCAGGAATGGCCGGACTGACCCGAGGCGGGGCGGCGCCCTGGCGCAGTGCGTCCCGGTCTGCCTCAAGCTGCTGCTGCAACGCGATCACTTCTTCCGCCGTCGGCAGATCGTCTGGCCGGTCCGGCACGTCAGCCAGGTTGGGATAGTCTTCCGAGACCGCTGGCCGCGGGATCGTCTCCAGGGCGGAGGCGGCTTGCGGCACATCCTCTCCACCGGGCCTGCCCGGTATCGCCTGTGCCGCCGTCCCAGGCTGCGGCGCCTGGGCGACCGTCGGCGCCGCTGCACCAGGCGGGCGCGTCAGCGCCTCTTCGTCGGTTTCCGGGGGTACCGGCGGTGTGAGTTCAGCCGGCGGCAGTGGGGGTGCCGTAGGCTGCTCGAATGCCTCCGGTGGGTTCGGCTCCGGGCCGGTCGGCGCTGCAATCACGCTGGATCCCCGCGCCGCCGGCGGCGGTCCGGCCGGTGCTGGCGGTGGCGGCGGCACAGGCGATGCGATCGCTCCGGCAGCCGTATCTCCGGTTGGCGCCACCGGCACTTCCGGCACCGCAGCCTCGACCGGCGGCACCGGCGCCACAACGGGCGGGGCCGGCGGCGGCAAGGTCAGATCGGGCGCCGGCGTGGCGACCGCCGGCGGACGTGCCGTCACGGCTGGGGCCTGCGCCGTCTGCACAACCGGGGACGGCGGCGCTGCGGGCGGCGCCTCCGGCAAAGGTTCCCGCGTCACGGCTGGCGCGCTGCCCGCAGGCTCTGCTGGTATCGGCGCCGGAACCGGGGATGGCGTCGTCCCCGGCTCGTCCGTCACTTCGAATTCGGGGTTCGCCGGTGTCGGCGGACGCGTGTCGTCGGCCACCTGGCTCGGCAGCCGGGGCCCATCGGCTACGGCGGCTGGCGGCTCGACCGCGACATCCACCCCCAGGTCGCCTTCATCCGCGGCTGGTCGACTCGCATCATCCTCTGCCGACGCAGGCGGCAGCCGCTCGGGCCGCGGCGTTTCAGTCAATTCCGGCGGCGTGGCCAGATTCGCCGGTGCGGCTACGCGCGGTTGGATCTCGCCCACATAGGGCGCGTCGTCGAACAGCCGACCACCCCCGCAGGCGGCCAACGCTGGCAGAGTGAGGGCCGTAAGGGCGGTCGCGGACAAAATCCGGCAGCGGTCCCATGTCCGCCGACCGGCTTGAGAAGGCGCAAGGCGGGTCACCGAGGGGTCTCTCCTCTGCTCGCTCGGCTCAGGCACACAGGCCATATCCTATGCCCTTACCGAGCAAACGCATCGACAATATGTTCATCAGTGCAACAAGAGGTGGCGAAGGCTCAAGGGGAAGGCGCAACCGCTGGGAGCGCGATCGTGTACCAATGCCCGGCATTCATCAAGCGACCGCTGACGCAAGCCCCCTACTGCGGCGAACGGGGTGCCCGGATTCTGCCATGCAGCGCCCCGGTGACCTGGATCATTTCGTGTACGCTGTTCATGCGTTACATCTGAAATACGTGGGATTCTGATCAACCTAATCAATCCAGGAAGGTTCGGACATGGCCGAGAATTCCGGTCCCGAAAGGGATGGGGTTAGGCCGACGATTGACGCGCAGATACCCAACCCCATCGCCATGGGCCAAGCCATGGCGGATATCGCCGCCCGCAGTCAGCGGTTGGTCGCAGAGTTCCTACAGCGCCAGGCCGCACAGTTCGGCAAGGCGAGAAACTTCGACCCGCTGACGGTCGGCAATGCCTTCATGGAGATGACGAGCCGCCTGATGGCCGATCCGGCGCGGCTGATGCAAGCGCAGATGAGCCTTTGGAACGACCACCTGGCGCTCTGGCAGCGAGCGACGCAGCGCTGGCTGGGCCAAGAGGTGGAGCCGGTGATCGAGCCCGCGCAGGACGACCGGCGGTTCCGCGACCCTGCCTGGGACGAGAATCACATATTCGATTTCATCAAGCAGTCCTATCTGCTGACGGCCCGCTGGATGCAGTGGACCATCCGCGACGTCGACGGCCTGGACGGTGAAGCCGCGCAAAAGGTGGAGTTCTACACCCGGCAGTTCGTCGACGCGCTGGCGCCCTCGAACTTCGTGATGACCAACCCCGAAGTGCTGCGCACGACCTTCGAAACCGGCGGCGAGAACCTGCTGAGAGGCCTTGAGAATCTGCTGTCGGACCTGGAGAAGGGCGGCGGACACCTGCAGTTCGGCCAGCTTCCCGACGATGCATTCACCCTCGGCCGCGATCTGGCGGCAACACGGGGCAAGGTCATCTATCAGAACGACCTGATGCAGCTTCTGCAGTACGACTCCACTACGGCCAACGTCGCGCGCCGACCGCTGCTGATCGTCCCACCGTGGGCGAACAAGTACTACATCCTCGACCTCAGACCGCGGAACAGCTTCGTCAAATGGGCCGTCGGCCAGGGGCATACGGTCTTCGTCATCTCATGGGTGAACCCCGACGACCCCCATGCGGCAGTGTCGTTCGACGACTATATGCTGCAAGGACCGATGGCGGCCCTCAGCGCGATCGAGCAGGCGACGGGCGAACGCGAAGTGAATGTGCTCGGCTATTCCCTCGGCGGCACACTGCTGGCGGTCGCGCTCGCCTATATGGCGGCCAAGGGGGACGATCGCGCCAAGAGTGCCACCTATCTGGCCACGATGACCGATTTCGCCGAGCCCGGCGAACTGGGGGTGTTCATCGACGAAGAACAGCTCTGCCGGATCAGACGGGCCAACACCGAGCCCCAGTCCATCACGGGCTCGGAAGTGGCGGCAACCTTCAGCATGCTCAGGGCCAACGACCTGATCTGGTCTTTCGTCGTCAACAACTACCTGCTGGGCAAGGACACGTTCCCGCTCGACCTGCTGCACTGGAACGGCGACTCGATGCGTGTGTCGACGGCCATGCACGGCTTCTATCTGCGCAATCTCTATCAGGACAACAAGCTGGTGCGGCCGGGCGGCATCGCCGTCGACGGCGTGCCCATCGACCTGGGCAGGATAACGGTGCCGGGGTTCATGGTCTCGACAAAGGAAGACCATATCGCGCCGTGGAAATCGACCTATGCGCTGACCCAGATGACCGGCGGCAAGATGCGGTTCTGCCTCGGCGCCTCCGGTCATGTGACTGGCATCGTCAACCCGCCTCCCGATAAAAAGTACTGCTATTGGACGAGCGAGAAGACCCCGGACGATCCTGACGCGTGGCTGCTGCTCGCCGACAAGACCGAAGGGTCATGGTGGCCGGAGTGGCAATCCTGGATCTCGGCCCAGGACGGGGGCACCCCCGTTCCGGCGCGCCCGCCCGGCGGCGGACAGCTTGAGCCGATCGAAGATGCGCCCGGCAGCTATGTGAAGAAGCGGGCAGCCTGACACGAGGTCGGGCGCCCCTGCGCGCCGGCCCATTACAGACTGGCGCTCTTGCCTATTCGTGGCCGTGTTGCCCGCTGATTTCGCCTTCCTTGAACAGGTTGTCCTTCAGTTCGTGCGCGAAGTCGTTGTCGTTACGGCGGATCCACTCCAGCAGCATGGCCGCGTGCTCCATCTCCTCGCGCATGTTGTGCAGCAGGATCTCTTTCAGCGCCGGGTCTTCGCAGTCGTCGGCACGCTGACGGTACCAGTCGACGGCCTCCAGCTCCTCCATCAGCGAGGTGATGGCCTGGTGCATGGAAATCGTCTCGCGGCTGAGCCGCTCTCTGGGGGCGTGCAGACCTTCACTCGACATGTCTCGCTCCGCATATCGTCTTCAGGGGAATTACCGATCGTCGGACACTGTACCGAAACTGCCGACGTATGCGAGCCTGCAGGAACGACGATATGCAGCCTTGACGCGAGGTGTCCCGCGGTCATCCTCGCTTAACAGTCCTGCCCGATCATTCGCGTCGGGCGACAAGATGCGCCACTGTCGGCAGTATGGATCCATCGGACGTGCCGCAGCGAAGACCAGCAATGCCAGGGCCGGGGCGAATAGGTAGGGCCCGACCGACGCAGCTGCCATCCCTATTGGGCGGGGCGGCCAGGTTGGGCGATGCCCGGCTCGTCGCGGAGATCAGGCGCAGATGGGTACTGGCGGCGAGCCTTCTTCTTGGGCTGCTGATCATCGCCGTGGCCTGGCCGCAGACCGGTCACACGGCAGAGCCTGAGCCAGCCATCGCGCCGGACGAGGTGGCTGACGCAGTACGGTCCGTGTTGGAAGGCTCCCGCTTTCAGACGGAACTTCCTGGGGCGGACATAGCCACCGTCGACAGTGCAACGGCCGGGCCGGATGACGAACCGCTCGACCAACTGCCGGATGTGCCTCGGACATGGCAGGCGCCGTCCGGCCTCGAGTCGCTTGCCAGAGTTTCGCTGTGGATACTGGCGGCCGTCGTGCTGATCGTTCTCTGCTTCTGGCTGACCGGTCTGGTTCCCGGGCGGCGGGCGAGCCGCGCCGCCCCAGGCACGCCGGCGCCGGATGACGTTAGCGGAGACGCCCCGACCGGCGGTCCGCGCGATGCTCTGGCGGACGCTGATCGGCTGGCCCGCAGCGGCGACTTCGACGGCGCGATCCACTGCCTTCTGCTGGCCGCGCTTGAGCGCCTTCGCGAGATCCTTGATCAGCCGATCGCACCTTCGCTGACCGGCCGCGAGGTGGTGGACCGAAGCGATCCGGCAGCCGGTGTGCAGGCGGCGTTGCGCACGCTGGTCATGAGTGTGGAGATTTCCCGTTTTGGCGGGCGCGCTGCAGACGCAGACGTCTACGACCGGTGCCGGGAAAGCTTTCGCCGCTTGTCGGCCTGGGCTGGATCAACGGCATGACGAACGGGCAGCAGAGCGTCATCTCCCGTCGGGTCACCGCATGGCTGCTGGCTGTCGGCGTCGCTTCGTTCACCTGTGCCGTCCTGCTTTCGATGTTCGGCGGCGGGCTTGGTCCCGGACCGAGCGCCGGCGCCAACGCTTACTCCGTGTCGGCGATCGGTCACCGTGCCCTGGCGGAAACACTGCGGACTCTGGGCATCCAGGTCGTCCTCAGCCGGCATCGCTCTGCGCAACGGGCGGGCAGCGCGGCCCTTCTGGTGGTCGCCGAACCCCGACTGTCATCGGAGGACGCAGAGGACCTCGGCACGGAGCTCGCAGAGGCTGAGACCATTCTGCTCGTCCTGCCGAAATGGCGGGGCCGGGCGGGCGCTCTCAATCCGCTGTGGGTCGAGAGGACCCGCCTCTTGCCGGAGACCACCGTTGAGACGGTCCTGCGCGCGATCGCCAGCGACGCCGCCATCACCCGCGTCCCCGGCGGTCTGACGTGGAGCGCCTATGGTCTGCAAGGCTCGATCGGTCCGGGGGTCGAGGCGCAACTTATCAACTCTTCAGCAATGGAGCCGAGGATACGGGTGGGCGACGGCATCCTGGTGGGCGAGGTGCATACCGACAGAGGCCAGCGCATTGTGGTCGTGTCCGACCCTGACATCCTGTCCAACCACGGGCTGGCGCGCGACGACAACGCGGCCATCGTCGTCTCGCTGATCGAAGAGCTGCGACCCCCCGGTGCCCCCGTGATCTTCGACGAAGTGGCACACGGCTTCGCCCGCCGGCCAAGCGTCTGGCAACCGCTGTTCGAGGTTCCTCTGGTCGTTCCCACGGCCCTGGCGGCGATCGCGATCGCCGTGACGCTGTGGGCGGGAACCGGCCGCTTCGGCGGGCCCATTCCGGCACCCAAGCGGCTGCGGGCAGGCAAGCGGGACCTGATCGCCAATGCTGCGGATCTTCTCGCCCTTGGCGGACATCACCGGGAAACGCTGCAACGCTATTTCGCCGTCACGCTGCGCGCCGTTGCGGCGCGCCTCAATGCCCCCCCGGGGCTGGACCAGAGGAAAACGATGGATTGGGCCGATCACCTCGCGCAACGGCGCGGTCTTGCGTGCCGGATCCGCCCCCTCGGCGACGAGTTGAAGGCGCTCACCGCCGCTTCGCGTTTCGATGCCGACAGGGCGCTGCGCCTGGCCGCGCGCCTGCATCGGTGGAGGAAGGACATGACCGATGGATGTTGAAGCGATCGATACCGTCCGCCGCGGCCTGAGAGCGGAAATCCAGAAAGTCATCGTCGGTCAGGACGAGATCATCGACCTGATGCTGATCAGCGTGCTGAGCGAAGGGCATGTCCTGATCGAAGGCGTGCCCGGCACCGCCAAGACACTGCTTGCGCAAGCCTTCGCCGCCGGCCTGGCGCTCGATTTCGGGCGCATCCAGTTCACACCGGACCTGATGCCCGGCGACGTCATCGGCACCAATCTGTTCAATTTCCAGAGGAACGAGTTCCTGCTGGCCAAGGGCCCGATCTTCACGCAGATCCTGCTGGCGGATGAGATCAACCGTACGCCGCCGAAGACGCAATCCGCCCTCCTGCAGGCGATGCAGGAACGCTGCGTGACCATCGACAACGACACCTACGACCTCGGCGACGGTTTCATGGTGATCGCCACCCAGAACCCGATCGAACTGCAGGGAACCTATCCGCTGCCCGAGGCCCAGCTCGACCGCTTTCTGTTCAAGATCATCGTCGGCTATCCGGACCGGGAGCAGGAGCGGGCGATTGTCCGCCGCCACGGCCATCGCACCACCATGCCGCGCCTCGCCGACTTCCAGATCCAGCCGGTCTGCGCTCTGGAGACGTTGCAGCAGATGCGTGCGGAGGTGGCAGGCATCCGGCTGAGCGACGAGCTTGTCGACTACGTCGTCGATATCATCCGCACGACGCGGGAGCATCCCTCGCTGCAGGTCGGCGCGTCCCCGCGTGCCGCCAACATGCTGGCCTCGGCCGCGCGCGCCCACGCGGCGCTGCACGGCCGCAGCTACGTCATCCCGGACGACATCAAGCTTCTGGTCCCGCCGACGCTGCGGCACCGCGTTCTGCTGGCGCCGGGGGCGGAGATCGAGGGCCTGACGGCCGACCAGATCATCGTGCAGATCATCGAACAGACGAAGGCCCCGCGCTGATGCGCCCGACGCGCCTTGCGGTTCTGGTCTTTGCCGCGGCCGTCCCGCTGGCGATCATCGCGATCCTGATCGACGAAGATCTGTGGACTATCGGGCTGCTGTACATGGGTGCGGCCTTGACGGCCACCGCGATGGATGCCCTTTCCGCGCTGCCGCCAAGCCGGCTGCGTCTGAAGCTGCAGGGTCCGGAGGTCCTGTTCATCGGCGGCTCGGCGGAATTGACGGTAAGCCTGTCCGATACGCAGTGGCCCAGAGCGACACGGCTTGAGCTGCTCTGCGATGTCGGCCCGGGATTCCGCCCCGAGACGCGGCAACCGGTCCAGATCCTGTTGCACGGGCAGACCGATACGCACATCCCGCTGACCCCAGAGCAGCGGGGGACCGTGCACCTGCAGCGCCTCTGGATGCGCTGGCTAGGGCCATTTGGCCTGATCTGGCGCCTGCGCATCCACCCTATCGACCAGACCATGGCCGTGGTGCCCAACATCCACGCCGTGCGGTCGGCGGCCATCCCGTTCGTGGCCCGGGACGCCTATATCGGCATCAAGGTCCGTCGACAGCTTGGCGAGGGAAGCGAGTTCGAGGCTCTGCGCGACTACATGCCGGGGTTCGACCACCGCTCCATCGACTGGAAGCATTCCGCGCGCCACGCCAAGCTGATCAGCAAGGAATTCCAGGCTGAACGCAATCACAACGTGATCCTGGCCTTCGACACGGGCCACCTGATGAGAGAGCCGGTCGACGGCATTCCGCGCCTGGACCACGCGATCAACGCCGGGCTGCTGTTGGCCTATCTGGCACTCAGAACCGGCGACCGCGTGGGCACCTTCGCATTCGATGCCCGAATACGCCTGGCATCGGCACCGATCAGCGGCGCTGTCGGCATGCCGCATCTTCTCGAGGCGACGTCGCGGCTCGACTACCAGTATGAGGAGACGAACTTCACCCTCGGCATCGCGGAGCTCAGTGCCCGGCTCCGGCGTCGCTCGCTCGTGGTCCTGTTCACCGAGTTCGTCGACACGGTGACGGCGGAATTGATGCTGGAGACCCTCGGCCGCCTCGCGGATCGGCACGTCGTCGTCTTCGTGACATTGCGGGAGCGAACTGTGTCGGACACCATCAGCGCACCGCCCCATCAGTTCGCCGATATGGCCCGATCGGTCGTCGCGGCGGACTTTGTGCGCGAACGTCTGGTGGTGCTGGAACGGATCCGCAGGCTCGGCATTCACGCGCTGGACGTGCCGTCGGGCGCGCTGGCCGTCGATCTGGTCAACCGGTACCTGACCGTGAGGCGACTGGAACTGGTATAGGCAATGGATCCGACTCTTGTCGGCGCGAGGGGTGTGGCGCGGCCATGGCAGGCATCATCCTGAAGAGTGTCCAGTTCCGGCGGCAGCGCGAAGCGGTCTGGCGGGAGCTGGAGGCGCTCGTGACGCAGGTCGAGAAGCGCGGCCTTCGTTCACTGGCCAGCGACCAGCTGCTGAGACTGCCGATCCTCTACCGGGCCACGCTGTCGTCTCTGTCGGTGGCAAGAAGCATCTCGCTCGACAAGAACGCGCTCGACTATCTCGAGAGCCTGTCCAAACGTGCCTATCTCTGCGTCTACGGCACCCGCATTCGGGCTCAAGACGCCGCCTGGCAGTTCTTTGCCGAGACCTTTCCCCGGCTGTTCCGGCTGGCGCGCTGGCATATCGCCATCGCCGGCCTGTTCATGGCGCTCGGTGCCGCGACAGGATGGCTGATGACGGCGGGCGACCCAGACCTGTTCTATAGCTTCGTGCCGGCGGAGGCCGCCCAGGATCGCGGTCCCGGAAGCTCGACAGCGGCCCTGCGCGACGTTCTCTATCACGACGGCCAGAATGCCGAGACGGCTCTGCACACCTTCGCGACCTTCCTGTTCACCCACAATGCGCGCATCGGGATCCTGGCCTTCGCGCTCGGGTTCGCGTTCGGCGTGCCCACGCTGATGCTCATGTTCATGAACGGCCTGATCCTGGGGGCGTTCGGAGCCCTCTATCAGTCACGGGGGCTGTCGGTCGAGTTCTGGGCCTGGGTGCTGCCGCACGGCGTTACCGAGCTCTTGGCCGTGATCCTCTGCGGTGGTGCGGGCCTAGTGCTGGCCGACAGCCTGCTCTTCCCCGGACGGCACACGCGCCTAGAGACGCTAGCCCTGCGCGGGAGGCAGGCGGCCGCGCTCGTCATCGGGGCGGTAGCGCTCTTCTTCATCGCAGCCTTGATCGAGGGCCTGTTCCGCCAACTCGTCCAGAGCGTACCGGTTCGCTACAGCGTGGTCGGCGCCACCTTCGCAATGTGGGCGCTCTATTTCGCCGTTGCCGGGCGGGCAAAAGATCATGGCGACCCGCAGCCACGGTAGCCTGCCCCCAGCCGTGACCCGATCGCGGCTGAACCGGGAGATCGTGACACCGGAAGGCGTGCCGCTGGAGGTGACGCTGGCGGACCGCGCGCAGAGGGTCGCGGCCTTCACGATCGACATGCTGATCGTTGGGGGGACGCTGATCGGGCTCGTCATCCTGATCGTGCTGGCCGGCGATATCAGCGTCCGGGACAGCTGGATCTTGTCGTTCTTCCTTCTGGTCGCGTTCTTCCTGCGCAACTTCTACTTCGCCGCGTTCGAGCTGCGCTGGCAGGGAGCCACACCGGGCAAGCGGGCCACTGGCCTGCGCGTCATCGATCGCGGCGGGGCCGCCCTGCAGGCCGATGCCGTGCTGGCGCGCAACTTCATGCGGGAGGTCGAGATCTTTCTGCCGCTAAGCCTTGTGGTGTCGGTACCCCTTGAGGCATCCGACCGCTGGCTGGTGATATCGTCCCTGGCGTGGGTGCTGCTATTCCTGCTGATGCCGTTCTTCAACCGAGACAATCTTCGCGTGGGCGACATGGTCGCTGGGACCTGGGTCATCGTCACGCCCAAGGCGACGCTGCTGGCCGACATGGCGCAGACGGCGGCCCAACCGGCCCAGGCGGAGCCGGATGCTGCCGCCTTCCGGTTCACGGCCAGGCAGCTCGACACTTACGGCGCGTACGAACTGCAGGTTCTGGAAGACGTCCTGCGCGGCAAGGGCGGCCTCGACACACGCTTTACCGAGCAGGAAGTGTGCCGGCACATCGCCCGCAAGATCGGCTGGGCAACTGGGATCCCACCGACCGAGACGCGCCGCTTCCTCGCCGACTTCTATGCCGCGCTGCGCGCCCACCTGGAAAGCCGGATGCTGATGGGTCACCGGCGGCTGAGCAAGCACGACCGCTGACAGTTAAAGCCGCAGACGACCTCAGTCGAAGACCGCAGCGATCTCGCGTGCGTCCACCCCTTCCTTGGATCGTCGCAACTCGTAATAGCACACGCAGGTAAGTACGGATCCGAACGCCTGCCCAAGAGAGTTGGCAATGAACGTTGCAATCATGGCCAACGCAACGGCAGTGCTGATGCTCGGCATCATCCGTGATGTGAGACCGATCGCAAAGCCGACGAAGAGCATGAAGAGGAAGAACAGCACGAAGTAGATGATGGCGATCAGGAAGATCTTGCCTCGGCAGTCCCTGGTCAGCCCGACACTGCGCCCGAGGCTGGCGAAGACACCATCACGCTCGACAACGGTCGCGGGTACCGCCACCCAGTACCGCAACATGACCAAGAGGCCGACCACGACCGCGGCGACCAGGAAAAGGAGCCCGACGAGTCTCATGCCATACGGCACGATCAGCGTCGGCAGAAAGACAACACCTGCCGCCAGGGCCGCCGCAACACCCGCAACGAGGGAAACGCCGATCACCGGAAAGGCGCGTGACAGACCCCAGCTCAAGCAGTCCGAGACTCGCACTTCCCGCCCGCGCAATGACTGGAAGGTTCCGAAGGTGATGGACGCGGTCAGCACTGAGAATAACATCAAGGACAGGACAAAATGAACGAGATCGATGAACGTGAACTCCCGCATCGCGGACCGGGCCTGCAGCGCACCGCCGCCCCTCTCCAGTATCAGCCATTCCACCAGCAAGACGGGTGACAACAGGATGACGGCCAGCGTGCCGAACCGGACGAAGTTGCTGAAATACGCCGAAAACGCGCCGCTCACCACTGTGCCGATCTGAAAGGCGGCGGGCGCGTGTGGCATTGCTGAAGACTGAAGCGGCGCAGGCTCGGGCAGCGCGTGACCGCAATGGGGACATTGCTGCAGCTCGCGGTAGGTTTCCTTACCGCAATTCGGACACTGTATGATCGCAGGCATCCGCTACCCTCAATTGTCATTTCGCGTGAGGTTCTAGCACAACTGCAATACCGTTTCGACGGGTTCGCACAGCGCGCTGGCGGCCGACGTCAGTCGAAGATGGCTGCAATCCTGCGCCCGTCCACACCCTCTTCGGCGCGAATGAGTTCCCAATACGCAACGCATGCGATGACAGACGCCAGAACATGTGCCAGCATCTCAACCGCGTAGATCATGGCTAAGGCAGCAGCAGCGTTCTCAAGCGAACCATAATAGATGATCCTCTCTGTTGATCCGATCACGGCCTCGGTGATGAACAACAGAATGATATAGAGCAAAAGGTAGATAATAGAGACCAAACATATCTTGCCTCGTCGACCTTTCGTCATTTCAATACTGCAAGATATTGCCGAGAATACGCCCTTACCTTCGACCACTACTGCGGGCAATGCGACAAAGTACCGAACGATGAAGACAAAAAAGATGACCAGGGCACCGAACCAAAAAATGACTGCCAGCAACGCCCCCCAAAATCTCGGAAGGCGTGAGCTCGGCGCGCCGCTTCAAGGTGCAAAGTTGCGGACGAGATAGCCCAGAATGGCAGCCCGATCCTCCGGTATCAGTTCCGGCATGCCCTGTTCGGCCACCATCCAGTCCAAGAGATGGTCCCATCGCTGCGGCGTCAGGCGCTGCTGAGTGACCAGTCGCAGCGAGTGGCACGCACCGCAGAGGTTGAAGGTGATCTCAACGCCGTCGTCGATGGGCAGGCTGCCATAGTCCTCACTGCTGGCCGTCAATGCCGGCTGACTGGCAACTGGCGCGTGGCTCTGCAGGCCGGCCATCGGATTGACCACGCCCGCCTGTGTTGCCATCGGGTCATAGGCGGCGACCGCCTGTCGCTGAGCGGCGAGAGCCGCCTCGCGCTCCTCTTCTTCCAAGCGACGCTGCTCGGCCAGACGCTCTTCTTCCGCGAGCCGCGCCTGCTCTTCTGCTTGCGCGCGCGCCGCGGACTGGCGGTCCGTTAGATCGGTTCGCCATCGGGCGCCGGATTCCGCGACGATCACGCCGCCCGTCACGCCGACAAAGGCGCATAGCACGAGGGCCAGCGCAATGCTCTTTGCCATCTCCATGATGCAGCGTCCCATTCGTAGGTGCCGCCGGCCTACCGTGGGCCGGCGGCGCCTTGCCCGGCCTCAAGTGGCAAACAGGGCGATACGGTGGATCATGTTGTTGACGTAACCCTTAGGGTTCCAGCCGGGCGTGGTCGGCGGCTGAGCTGCGCCGTTGGCGTCGATCGCCTTGGCCCAGACCTCGTAATAGCCGCCGATGGGCAGCTCCACGGTCGCCGTCCAACGGCGCCAGGCATACGGGTTCGGCTCCGGCGCAAGCTCCGCAGCGGCCCAGGTCTGGCCGAAATCGACGGACACCTCCATGGCTGCCACCGGGGTATCACCGCTCCACGCGTGTCCGCGCACGTCAACGCTGCCCACGGAAACCTCCGCACCGCTCTCCGGCGCGGTGATCAGCGACTTTACGGGCATGCTCTCGATGATCACCATGTCGGTGTCCGGTACCTCCGTGCCCGGCGCCACCGGATAGGCCGGAACACGGTACGAGGCGCCGGTCATCTTGGCCCCGTCATGCACCACGTCGCGGACCTGAATGCGCCGCAGCCATTTCTGCGAGCATGATCCCGGCCAGCCGGGGACCACCAGCCGGCAAGGGAAGCCGTGCAGGGCGGGCAGCGGTTCGCCGTTCATCCGCACCGCGATCAGGTTGTGCGGCTCCATCGCCTTCTCGATCGGCACGCCGCGGGAGATCGGGTCCTTCTCCGGGTCGCCGGACAGGTGCGTGTCCATGCCGTAATGGGCCGTGTAGACGGCTGAAGACTGTACGCCCGCGGCCTCCAGGACATCCTTTAGGCGCACGCCGGTCCATTCGGCGCAGGCGACGGCACCCGTGGTCCACTGATTGCCGGATGCGCCCGGATTGTAGAACGCCCGGCCATTGCCGCCGCATTCGACTACGAGGCGCAGCGTGACGACCTCGAATTGGCTTTCCAGGTCCTCCAGGCTCAGCTCCATGGGGCTGTCGACCTCGCCGTCGATCGTCAGCGTCCAGCCGGATGAATTGCCGGCCAGCGCCATGTCCGGCACCAGACCGTTATTGCGCACGAAGTGCCGCGCGGCCGGCGTCACGTCGTCGTCCAGCAGATGCGCCGGCGTTTCCATATTGATCGGCCGGTCGTTCAGAACGACCAGACCATCCTTCTCGGCGATCAGCGCCCCTTCATCCATCTGCGCAAAGGCGACGGGGATCAGCCCCGCCGGCATGTTGCGGTGAAAGGGGATGCTGGCGCCGATCAGCGAGCCCATGGCGGCCAGCCCGGCGCCCCTCAGAAAGCCGCGGCGATCGGCATGCGCCTTGCGGCCGAACACGATCCGATCCGCGCTCTGCGGATCTTCCGCGTAGAGCGCGTGCAGTCCGCGCTCCCCCTTTAAATGCGTCATGGTGCCTCCTCCCATTAGTCTTCGTTGCAGCGTTCGCGGTGCAACGTCACAGTCGCCATGGTAGCCGTGGTTGCCCTTAGATCCCAAACCAACTGTGGCCGCGGCGGCAAGATGCCGTAACCACTCGGTGCGAGGGAGTGGCGGGCCGGCTAACATTTCTCTCATTCTTCACATGAACGAGACCGCATAATCATTTATTTTGTCGAGATATTATGAGAGGCCGATCAATCCAATACGAAGCGACTTGTTCGGAGTCCGATGCATCTCCAACGCCTAAATGGTCATGCCGCCGTGCAGACATTGATGCAGACGCCTTCAGACGTAACCGCTATGCGCGAACCCAGATCCAACAACTATACAACCGCCACCTGTGCACCACGCAAAAGCACACGCCTGGCGTCCGGTCAGTATCGGGCACTGAAGATCATTGGAGCGGCCGTCGATACCTCGCCAAACTCTTGGAATATGCATCGATCCTGCCGCATGATGCGTGGTCGTCGGGCACCATCTAGGGGACTCCAACAGAAATCAAGAGTGGGGGACGGGTATGCTTGAAGACCTGACGCGCCGCTTTGCGACTGAAGATACGTCCGGTCATGCCGCCGAAGTCCAGAGCCCGCCGGTGCGCACGCGCCGCAGCGGTTTCAGGAACCGGCTGCTGATCATCCAGCCGACATACCGGGTCTCGCCGGATGGACCGCTGTACAAGACCAAGCGCCGGTCGCTGGTCGGGCTGACGTTGCCGTATCTGGCGGCCCTGACGCCGGCGGACTGGGACGTCACCCTGCTGGACGAGCAGGTCCAGGACATCGACTTCGACGCCGCCGTCGATCTGGTCGCGATCTCGACATGGACCATCAACTCCCTGCGCGCCTATGAGATCTCAGCGCGTTTTCGCGACCGCGGCGTGCCCGTCCTCATGGGCGGCCCCCACACCTATTTCCATTCTGACGAAGCCGGCGCGCATTGCGACGCCGTGGGGATCGGCGAGGCTGAGCACATCTGGGTGCGGATGCTGGAAGATGCCGCGGCGGGCCGGCTGCAGAAGGTCTACCGTGCCAACGAACTGCATGACCTGGTCGGCCTGCCCATGCCACGCTACGACCTGTCGAGATTGAGCGGGCTGCGGAGCCTGCGCACTTATGCCGTTCAGAACTCCCGCGGCTGTCCGTTCAAGTGCGAGTTCTGTTCCGAACGCTTCTATGTGGGCACGCGTTATCGCTACCGCCCGGCCGAGGAAGTGGTGGAGGAGATCAAGGCCACGGGTGCCAAGAGCATCTTCTTCGCCGACAGCATGTTCGCCGGCAAGAAACAGATGGCGATGGAACTGATGGAGGCGCTGATCCCCCTGAAGATCCGCTGGTCGACGCTCTGGACCACCTATCTCTGCATCGATGACGAGTTCATGGACTTGGCGGCCCGCAGCGGCCTGTTGCACGTCAACATGGGCATGGAGAGCGTCGACCAGGAAACCCTGGGCAACATGAACAAGAACTTCAACAAGGTGGAGAATTACGACGCGATCCTGGGCGGCCTGCGCCGGCGCGGCATCAGCTATTCATTGAATTTCGTCTTCGGCTTCGAAGGCGAGAAGCCGACGGTGTTCGAGAACACGCTGGGCTTCCTGAACCAGCAAAAGGTGCCGGTCGCCTACTTCTATATCCTCGGGCCCCACAAGGGCACGCCGCTCTATGACCGGATGCGCGCGGAAGGCAAGGTGATAGACGCCATGGAGATGGTGCGCGGGCCCGGAATCCACTGCACGATCACCCCGCCCTATTGCACGCCGGAGGAGATGGAGGCGCGGGTGCGCAAGATGTACCGGGACTTCTACACCCTGCCGTCGATGCTGCGGCGGCTGCCGCTGCCGGTGACGAAGGCCAACATCGCGTCGTGGGTGCTGAACGTCTCCCAGCGCCGCATGGCCCAGGCGGCCAACGAATCAAAGCAGTTCGACTGGCTGTAGCGCGACGATGGAGATTGTAGATCGGCGTTGAGGCGCAGCCGAAACCCGACATCGCCTCCTTAGGACGTCGGATCTCGGCTTTCGCCTCGATGCCGACCGACGAAGCAATCGTCAGCCTGCGATGCCGATTCCGGCCTCGAGGTAATCCGCGGCCAGGCTGACGTACCGGCCGACGGTGTCGGTCAGCCCGGCGCGTTCCGCCTCCGACAGATCGCGCATCTTCTTCGCCGGGTTGCCGGCCCAGAGCTCGCCCGCCGGCACGCGCTTGCCGGGCGTCACCAAGGCACCGCCGGCAACCATGGCGCCGCTTTCCACCACCGCGCCGTCCATCACGCAGGCCTTCATGCCGATGAAGCACCCCGCCTCCAGCGTGCAGGCATGGATCAGGGCCATATGGCCGATGGTGACATCATCGCCGATATAGGTACCGAAGCGCCCGCCGGTGACGTGCACGACGCTGCCGTCCTGCAGGTTCACGCGGGCGCCGATACGGATCTCATGCACGTCGCCGCGCACTGTGCAGCCGAACCAGATATTGGTCTGCTCGCCGATCTCGGTGTCGCCGATCACGGTCGCCGTCGGCGCGATGAAGACGCGCGGTCCGATCTTAGGCAGCACGCCGCGATAGGGCAGAAGGGTGCCGGGCATCGGTCGATCCCCCTAGGCTACGGTCAGGTCACGGATAGAGCGCCACCTGCTGCAGCCCCGTGGTCTCGGGCAGGCCGCACATCAGGTTCATGTTCTGGATCGCCTGGCCGGACGAACCCTTGACCAGATTGTCGATGACGGAAATGACCACCGCCTCTCCCGCGCGGCGGTCCGGAAACACGCCGATCAGGCAGCGATTGCTGCCGCGCACATGGCTGGTCGCCGGCGACACGCCGGCCGGCACCACATCGACGAACGGCTCCTCGCTGTACTGCCGCGCCAGAGCGGCCCGCAGGTCGTCGGCCGTGGTTCCAGGCGACAGGCGGAAATGCGAGGTGATCAGCTCCCCCCGGCTCATGGGCAGGAGATGCGGCGTGAAGCTGATGGTCACCGGTTCCCCCGCAACGCCGGACAGCTCCTGCTCGATCTCCGGCATATGGCGATGGCGGCCGATGCCGTAGGCATGCGTGCCCTCGCCCACCTCGCAGAACAGATTGGCTTCCTTCAGGCCCCTGCCCGCACCACTGACACCCGAGAGCGCCGTCATCGTGATCGAACCCGGATCTACCAGCCGGTCGCGGACAATCGGGATCAGCGCCAGCAGCACGGCCGTCGGGTAGCAGCCCGGACAGGCCACCAGCCGCGTCAGCCGGATCCGGTCCCGTGCAAATTCGGTCAGCCCATAGACGGCGTCGTCCTGCAGGTCGAGCGCGCGGTGCTCATGCCCATACCACTCGGCATAGACCGCCGGGTCGCGCAGCCGGAAATCGGCGGAGAGGTCGACCACCTTCAGGTGATCCGGCAGCCGCGCCACGATCTCCTGCGTCGTGCCGTGCGGCAGCCCGCACAGCACCACATCCACCTGTGACCAGTCGGCATCGTCGACAGTTGTCAGGGCCGGCAGTCCGAACCCGGCGAGATGCGGAAAGACCGCATCGATGGGTTTGCCGGCGTGGCGATCGGCCGTCAGCACGGTCAGGCGGCAATCGGGATGGCGCAGCAGCAGGCGGACCGCGTCTGCTCCCGTGTAACCGCTTGCCCCCAACACGCCGACTCTCAGTCCCGCCGTCATGGCCCGTATCCACACACTCGAAGTCTGGCTCTCCAACCACGGCAATAGAGGAAGTGCCGATCCGGCGCAATTGCAACCGAATTCATGCAATCGTCACAGAGGGATGCGCGATCGGGCCCCCTGCACGCGGTATCATGGGACGGATCCGAGGATCTGACGGGAGTGCACGGATGCCCAACTTCGGCACGACGGCAACACGGCTTGGCCGGCGCGCCTTGCTGGCGCTGACCGCTGCCCCGCTGGCCGCATTAACGACGTGGTCCAGGGCGGACGACGAGGGCATGGCAGGCGTTCGGTACGTATGCACCACGCCAGACTGCGCGCCCTATATCTACGACCCTGCCATTGGCAATCCGTCACAAGGGGTGCCGCCGGGCACCCCGTTCGAGGCGCTGCCCGACACGTGGCGCTGCCCCAGCTGCGGCTCGGCTCGCGACGCCTTCATACGAATCGGCTGAGGCCGGCCAATCGTTCATGCAAGCGCCATGGCAGCGTCATGGCAGCGCAACGGCACACGTATACCAAGTCCGCCTTCACCCATAATCAATGCCAATACTCGGGAGAGGTCAGGACAATGCAGCGCAATCGTTTCATCCCCTCGCGGCTCAATCGCCGCACTTTTCTTGCGGGCACGACGGCCGGTGTCGGCCTTGCAGCCGGCAGCGGCCTTCTGCTGCCCCGACCCGCCATCGCCCAGTCGAACCGGCCGCTCATCACCCATGGTGTGCAGAGTGGTGATGTGACCGCCTTTCGCGGGGGGCAGCCCGGCCAGCACGCGGTGATCTGGAGCCGCGCGGACCGCCCGTCACGCATGCATGTGGAATGGTCCACCACAGAGAGCTTCGCCGACTCTCACCATGTGCGCGGCCCCGCCGCTCTGCCGGAGACCGACTATACGGCCAAGGTCGACTTGCACGGCCTGCCGGCCGGCCAGCACGTGTTCTATCGCGTGCAGTTCGAAGACCTGTCCGACGTGACCGTGAGCAGCGAGCCGGTTGTCGGCAGCCTGCGCACTGCGCCGGGTGAGAAGCGCGACATCAGCTTCGTCTGGACCGGCGATACCTGCGGCCAGGGCTGGGGCATCAACCTCGATTGGGGCGGCATGCGCGGCTATGCGACCATGCTGGCCAACGACCCCGCCTTCCTGATCCACAACGGCGACACGATCTATGCCGACGGCCCGCTGCAGGAAGAGGTGGAGCTTGCCGACGGCACGATGTGGAAGAACGTGATGACCGAGGAGAAGGCCACGGTCGCAGAGACGCTGGCCGAGTTCCGCGGCAACTACAAATACAACCTGATGGACGAGAACGTGCTGGCCTTCAACGCCGCCGTTCCGGTGTTCTCGCAATGGGACGACCACGAGACGGTCAACAACTGGTACCCCAACGAGGTGCTGATAGACGACCGGTACTCGGAAAAGAGCGTCGGCATCCTGGCCGCCCGTGCCGTCCGCGCCTTCCATGAGTTCATGCCGACCCGGCAGTTCGCCATGGACCCGGAGCGTATCCACCGCGCCGTCCATTACGGCCCTTCGCTGGACGTCTTCTTCATCGACAAGCGCACCTTTCGTGGCGACAACAGCCCGAACGATCAGGAGGAGGCCGGCGACGCCGCCACGTTCCTGGGTGCTGCCCAGGTCGCATGGCTGAAGAACGCGCTTCTGAACAGCCGCGCCACCTGGAAGGTGATCGCATCCGACATGCCGATCGGCATCGTCGTACGCGACGGCGACCAGCATTTCGAGAACGGAGCCAATGGCGACGGGCCGGTGCGGGGTCGTGAGCACGACATCGCCGACATCCTGCGCTTCATCCGCCACAACAACGTGAAGAACACGGTGTGGCTGACGGCCGACGTGCACTACACCGCTGCCCATTACTACGATCCCAATCAGGCGGTGTTCCAGGACTTCAACCCGTTCTGGGAGTTCGTATCGGGTCCGATCCATGCCGGCAGCTTCGGCCCCGGCGACATGGACAACACCTTCGGCCCACAGGTGATGTACTCCAAAGACCCGGGCGGCCAGCCGAACCTGCCGCCGACCGAGGGCTTGCAGTTCTTCGGCCATGTCCGCATCGACGGCGACACCGAGGTGATGACGGTGACCCTGAAGGACATCGCCGATGAGGCGCTGTGGTCCGTCGACCTGGAGCCGGAGGTGTAAAGGCAGGTCAGGCTCGCGCCGACACGGTCGCGCACGGCCCTAATTGCGTCGTCCTCGCGAAGGCGAGGACCTCCAGCCGAAGGCTTGAGATATCGGCCAAAGGTGCCCGCCTCCGCGGGCACGACGGTAAGATGCGACGGGTGAGGAAAGTCTGGTTGCCGGCTTGGTAGCTGGCGGCCGGACGACAGTTCGCAGATAAGAACGGGGCGCCCCGACAGGGCGCCCCGTTCCCATAGAACCGTGTGACAGCGCGTCAGCGCTTGGAGAACTGGAAGCTCCGGCGGGCCTTGCGCTTGCCGTACTTCTTACGCTCCACCTTGCGGCTGTCGCGGGTCAGGAAGCCCACACCCTTCAGCCGCGACCGCAGGTCGGGTTCAAAGGCCACCAGCGCGCGGCTGATGCCGTGGCGCACGGCGCCCGCCTGACCCGACAGCCCGCCGCCCGTCACGGTGCAGACGACATCGAACTGGTTCAGCCGCTGGGTCACCAGAAAGGGCTGGTTGATCAGCATGCGCAGCACGGGGCGGGCGAAATAGATCTCCTGGTCCTTGCCGTTGACCGTGACGCGGCCAGTGCCCGGCTTGATCCAGACGCGGGAGACCGACTCCTTCCGCCGCCCCGTGGCGTAGGACCGGCCGAAGGCGTCGATCTGGGGCTGGGCGGCCTCTTCCTCCGGCACCTCGGTGACGGCGGCGAGATCCTTAAGGTCGGTGAGCGTGGTCTGCGTTTCCGACATCGACCGCTACCTCTTGTTCTTCGGGTTCATGGCGGCGACGTCCAGCACTTCGGGCTGCTGCGCCTCATGGGGATGCTCCGGTCCGGCATAGACCTTCAGCTTGCGCATCACCTGGCGCCCGAGCGGGCCTCTGGGGATCATCCGCTCCACCGCCTTCTGGACGACGCGTTCGGGATACCGGCCGGCCAGGATCTGGCCCTTGGTGCGGCCCTTGATGCCGCCCGGATAGCCGGTGTGCCAATAGAACACGTCCTGATCGCGCTTGTTGCCCGTCAGCCGCACCTTCTCGGCGTTCACCACGATGATGTGGTCGCCGCAATCGACATGGGGCGTGAACAGGGGCTTGTGCTTGCCGCGCAGCCGGCGCGCGACCTCAACCGCCAGGCGGCCGAGGATCATGCCGTCGGCATCGACCACAAACCACTTGCGCTCGACCTCTGCCGACTTCGCAGAATAGGTTCGCATGGGTGTCCTCGAAAACGAATGGGGTGGGCCCGCGAAGCCGGACCAGCACCGTCGCAAAGCGAGGCTTCTACGCCAGGCCGATGCGCGATGTCAACAAATACGCGCGCCAAAACAGCACGTTAGGAATACGGTATCATAATACCGTATCACCTGGTGCCAATCTGGCGTCGGCCGCCGCTGCGGCATCCGGCGGGATTGAATAGGTGCCGGTGACATGGGCGACGGGGCCGTCCAGATCGTCGTCGACGGAAAACAGGGAGACTTCGCCATAGGCCAGGCGCTTGCCGAGCTTGAGTAAGCGCGCCTCGGCCCGCACCGGCCCCGGTGCCGGGCGACGCAGGAAGTTGATCGTGATGCTGGTGGTCACGGCCAGCTCGACCCGGCCGATGGCGCTCATCACCGCGCCATAGAGCGCCACATCGGCAAGGCCGAACAGCGCCGGCCCCATGACCGTCCCGCCGGGCCGCACGAAATCATCGCGATAGGGCATGGTCAGCACCATGGTGCCTTCGCCGATATCCTCCACCGTGATGCCGAAGCCGCCGACCAAGGGCACCTGGTCGCGCACGATGGCTTCGAATTCGTGCTTCTCGATCATCCGCCCGTCCTCCATCTGCACGTGGAACATGGCTGAGGCCGTGTCTGTGCTCAACCCATGAGGCGGCCAGGCTTCAAACCGGGTGGCCAGGCGCGCTAGTGTGGCCCCGAGACGTCGCCAGGAATGCAACCGGGAGAGATCGGCATGTCCGCCAGTCCAGCCGCTGTCAACGAAGCGCCGGAACCGCTTGTGCTCCGCCACGATGCCGACGGGGTAGCGACGCTGACGCTTAATCGGCCGAATGCGCGCAATGCCTTGTCGCGGCCATTGATGGCGGCGCTGCAATCCGCGCTCGATGCCATTGGCGCCGATCCGGCGGTCAACGTCGTGGTGCTGGCCGGTGCGGGCCCTGCCTTCTGCGCCGGTCATGACCTGAAAGAGATGCGGTCAGACCCAACCGAAGCCGCTCATAAGGCGACGTTCCAGCAGTGCTCCCAGATGATGACGACGGTCGTCAGGCTTCGCCAGCCGGTTATAGCGAGCGTCCACGGCATCGCCACTGCGGCCGGGTGCCAGCTCGTCGCCTCCTGCGATCTCGCCGTTGCATCTGAGGACGCCCGGTTCGCCACACCGGGGGTCAATATCGGCCTGTTCTGCTCCACGCCCATGGTCGCCCTGTCGCGTGCGGTCGGCCGCAAGGCGGCGATGGAAATGCTGCTGACGGGCGATTTCGTACCGGCTGCAAGGGCATTCGAGATCGGCTTGGTGAACCGTGTCGTCCCGGCTGAAGCGCTTGAGAGCGAGGTCGGCGCCCTCGCCCGCCAGATTGCCTCCAAGTCGCCGATGACGCTCACGATCGGCAAAGAGGCGTTCTACCGCCAGACTGAGTTGGGGCTGGACGAGGCGTACGCCTACACAAGCGAGGTGATGACCCGCAACATGCTGGCCCCCGACGCAGCGGAGGGCATCGACGCCTTCATCGAGAAACGCCCGCCAGTGTGGGAAGGTCACTGAGGCGCCGCAGCATCAGAGGCGAGTGAAAGGCGGCCCCGTACACGCGAGATCGGGCTTTACCCTCCCCCGCCCCGCGCATAAACAGAAGCTTGGCCTTTGCCGCGCGCCCGGCGTTCTTGCTCCGCAGCCCAAGGGACGTGCCGATGCCCGACCGTCATGAACCGCTTTCGATCGTTGCCGACGGCGACGCCGAGTTGCGCCACGACTGGACGAAACAGGAAGCGCAGGCGCTCTACGACGCGCCCTTCAACGACCTGCTGTTCCAGGCGCATACCGTCCACCGGCGCCATTTCGACCCGAACAAGGTGCAGAAGAGCCGGCTGTTGAGCATCAAGACCGGCGGCTGTCCGGAAGACTGCAGCTATTGCAGCCAGTCTGCCCATCACCCCACGGGCCTGTCGGCGTCGAAGCTGATGGAGGTGGAGCGTGTGCTGGCCGAGGCGCGCCAGGCGAAAGAGGCCGGTGCGACGCGCTATTGCATGGGAGCCGCCTGGCGCAGCCCGAAAGAGCGGGACATGGACACGGTCATTGCCATGGTCCAGGGCGTACGGGCCATGGGCATGGAAACCTGCATGACCCTGGGCATGCTGTCGGTCGAAGACGTCCTGCGGCTGAAGGATGCCGGGCTCGACTACTACAACCACAATATCGATACGTCCGAGCGTTATTACGACCAGATCGTCACCACGCGCAGCTTCGCCGACCGGCTGGACACGCTGGCCCGCGTGCGCGAGGCCGGCATCAAGGTCTGCGCCGGCGGCATTATCGGCATGGGTGAAGAGGCGGCGGACCGTGTCGACATGCTGGTGACGCTGGCCAACCTGCCCCAGCACCCGGAAAGCGTGCCGATCAA
>JANQIX010000035.1 GCA_028281925.1 Alphaproteobacteria bacterium | reverse complement strand
GAGACTTCGCTGATGGTGCGGTACGCGGTGGCGGATTTCCGGGGTGCCCGCCCCTTGGCATCGATCTCAAGCAGATCCATCATGCCTCACCGTTGCCCTTGCGCGGCTCGCTGCCGTCCTGCATCGCATTGATCCGGTTCTTCAACACATGCGACGCACGGAAGACGAGCACCTTGCGTGGGTGGATCGGGACTTCCTCCCCGGTCTTGGGGTTGCGCCCGACGCGTTCGCCCTTCTGACGGACAGCAAAGCTGCCGAAAGACGAGATCTTCACCATCTCGCCCCGTTCCAGGGCTTCGGAAATCTCTTCAAGCACGACCTCAACCAGCTCCGCCGACTCGTTGCGCGACAAGCCAACTTCCTGATAAACGGCCTCGCTCAGCTGCGCCCTTGTCAGTGTTTCGCCCGACATCTATGGCACCCCCCGGCACAGTATACCGAGCCTGCCCCCGCGGCTCGTCCAAGATCGTATCGCCGCGGTATTTTTCAGTCAATTGCAAAGGGTTGGGACAAATCCTTAACGCCCAACTGGGAAAACGGCCGCAATTCCGCCCCAAAGTCACCAGCGGGCCAAGGCCGATCCCCATGTGAAACCGCCACCCATGGCGTCCATCAGCACAATGTCGCCTGGCTTGATCCGACCATCGGTCACCGCCTCGTCCAGTGCCAATGGCACGGATGCGGCCGAGGTGTTGGCATGCCGTTCCACACACATGACCACCCGCTCCAGCGGCAGGCCGAGCTTGCGGCAGGTTGCCTCTATGATGCGGCGATTTGCCTGATGAGGCACCAGCCAGTCGACGGCATCGACACTCAGACCGTTGGCCTCCAGCGCTGTTTCGGCGCACTCGGCCATATTTGTGACCGCATGCTTGAAGACTTCGCGGCCTTCCATACGGACATGGCCGACGGTACCGGTCGACGACACACCGCCGTCGACATAGAGCGCATCGTGCAGCCTGCCGTTCGACCTGAGATGGGTGGAGAGAATTCCCCGGTCGTCCGCGTTGCCGTTGCCGGGGCCAGCCTCGAGCACCACGGCGCCGGCACCGTCGCCGAACAGGACACAGGTACCGCGGTCATTCCAGTCAAGAATGCGCGTGAATGTCTCAGCGCCAATCACCAGCGCGCGGTCGGCTTGGCCAAGGCGCACCATATTGTCTGCGACCGACAGCGCGAAGACGAAGCCGGAACAGACGGCCTGCACGTCAAACGCCGCTCCCCCAACCATGCCTAACGCCGCCTGGACGCGTGATGCCGTTGCCGGGAAGGTGTTGTCCGGCGTCGTCGTGGCCAGCACGATCAAGTCGACTTCCGGCCCTGTGAGCCCGGCGCGGTCCAATGCCACCCGAGCGGCGGCGATAGCCAGGTCGGATGTCTTTTCGTCCGGTCCGGCGATGTAGCGCTGCCGGATGCCCGTACGCTGGACGATCCATTCGTCCGAGGTGTCGACGGTTTCGGCGAGTTCCAGATTGCTGACGGCGCGCTTTGGAAGGGCCGATCCGCACGCGACGATACGCGCCCGCCGCACCGTCATGCGGTTGCCGCCCCGTGCGACCTGCTGGATGTGGTCGACACAGCAGCGGAGGGAAAGGCGACCGGCTCGGTCGGCCCGAGTTGAGGCATGAACCGCTGCACTTCTTCCTTGACCTTGTCGTTGAAGCCATTCTTCACGAGATCGATGGCCACGCCGATGGCGTTGGCAAAGCCGCGGGCATCCGTCCCGCCATGGCTCTTGACGCAGATCCCGCGCAGACCGAGGAACATGGCGCCGTTGTACTGTCGCGGATCGGTGCGCTTGCGAAGCTTGTTGAAGGCGTTGTAGGCCAGCAGATAGCCGATGCGCGCAAACAGCGAAGACCGGAAAGTCCGGCGCAGCCATTCCGCAGAGAGCTTTGCCGTGCCTTCCGCCGTCTTCAGCGCAACATTGCCCGTGAAACCGTCCGTCACCACGACGTCGACGGTGCCGGCCGGAATGTCGTTGCCTTCGACAAACCCGTGGAAGTGCCCGGGAAGCTGGGCTTCAGAGAGCCGGTTATAGGCTTCCTTGACCACTTCATTGCCCTTCAGCGCTTCCGACCCGACATTCAGCACGCCCACGGTCGGCGTAATAAGGCCGAGCACGGCCTTGCCGAACAAAGCGCCCATCACCGCGAACTGGACCAGATGCTCCGGCCGGCAGTCGATATTCGCGCCGAGGTCAAGCAGCACGCTTTCCCCGCGTAGCGTCGGGAAAAACGACGCGATGGCCGGCCGGTCGATGCCGGGAAGGGTCTTGAATACGAACTTGGCCATCGCCATCAGCGCGCCGGTGTTACCAGCGGAAATGACGCAATCGGCATCGCCCGCATTTACGCAGTCGATGGCCAGACGCATGCTCGACCGTCGGCCCTGTCGCATGGCGACGGACGCTTTCATGTCACCGGTCACCACCGTGTCGGTGTGGCGCACGGTCGAGATAGCGCGCAGCTTCGGCAGCCGCTTCAGCCGCCGTTCGATCTGCTCGGAATCCCCGAACAACACGAAAGACACGTCAGGATAGCGCTTGCGGGCGATCTCCGCTCCGGCAAGAACCATGCCGGGCGCGCGATCCCCTCCCATGGCATCAAGCGCGATGCTGAGCGTGTCTGTATTCCGGCGCGCCGCCATGGTTGCCGGTCAATCCCCAATTCCGATTGGGCGCAATCAGTCGGCCGCAGTGGCCACGACCTCACGGCCATCATAGTAGCCGCAAGCCTCGCACACATGGTGCGGACGCTTCAACTCACCGCAATTGGGGCACTCGCCATACGACGCCCGGGTCAGGGCGTGATGGGCGCGACGCATATCCCGGCGCGACTTGGAGACTTTCTTCTTTGGAACAGCCATCGATAGCAACTCTCGATTTCAAAGGGCGGCCGCAGCGGGCCGCCCGAAAAAGCTCCCGTTACTTAGGATAATCCGTCTTGCGGAGCAAGGCCCATGACCGCCACGGCTACTGCCGGCAGATGAAACCTGCCCTTTCCTCCCAGTCGGTCGAGCGTATCCGTTTCAGGAATCTTCGTCCTGTTTCAAGGACTTCAATACAGCAAACGGTGTATCCCTCCGTTCCGCGCCCGAAGCCAGTATCCCCTCCATGCTGACGCCCGAGGCCCTCGGATAGGGGTCGAGCGCAAGGGAGAGATGCTGTGCCACCAGTTCGCCGACATCGATCACACCATTCTCCACCGGCTCCGGATCATCCCAGTCGACATCGGCGTCCAGCCCCGTCTCCGCCAATTCTTCCGTGATCGGCGCGTCGGCGGTGTGGAACGTGGCCGCGAAGCGTTCCTCGACTCTAGCGGGCACAGGTTCCAGGCTGACGACACAACTTTGCACGACCTCCGCTGTCAGATGTCCGCGCGCCAAATAGAGCTGCCCGGCAGCGTGGGCCCTGATCACGACCTCTGCGGTCAGACGCTCCACCGTTGGGATCCGGAACCGTGCAGCAAGGGCCTTCCTTTCCTCGACATCGGCCTCGACGGTCATCGTGGTTCCGTCGTTGTCGACCGTGTCGATGGCAAGGGGGCGTGAAAGCTCCAACCTCGGCATTGGGTTCGCTGCCTTCTCAGCACTGGCTCTCGGACGCCGGAGCGACCGGAAGCTGTGGATCGGCGAAGTCGCAATCGCCGGCGAAGATCTGCTGCGCGGGAATGGCCGCCAAACGGACGACCTCGCTGCGCAGGTAGGCGATCATGGCTTCGATCTGCCGCTCATCGGGGTCTACGCCGTCGTAGAGATTTCGTCTCAACGAGGCTTCAAGGTCGCCTTCATCGTCCGCTAGAAGCCCCCGCTCATAGGCCACCGTTCGGCCATAGAAGCTTTTCGCCAGAGACTTGACCTTTTTGCCGACGCTAAGGTCGCCGACACCGAGCTCCCGCAGGTTGCGATCCATGTCTGCAAACATGTGGTCGAACAGGGCCTGGGCGAAGAGGTCGGCACTGGCACCCTCGCCCTTCAAGCGATGGAACAGAAGGAAAGCGTGCAGGGCAATGGCGTTGAACCGGCCCATCACCGTATCGGGCACGCCAAGCTTTTCGAAGAACTCCGGCCGACGGGCCTGCTCCACGAGACGGACATAGACCTGCGCCACCGCGTGGCGGTTTTCGCGCCGCTGACGAATCCGGGACAACATGGCCTGGCATCCGCTGCTTCAAGGGGACGCCGCCATCGACGCTGGGGCTGCCGTCGAGGACGATGACATCGGCGAGATAGGCGGCTGCAGCGCGCCGGTCAATAGCCCCTACCCGCTGAATGGTTGCGCGAGGGACCACTCTTGGCGTAGGCGTGTGCCGGTGAACAAGGGAATCTTGTGCAATGCGACGCCGTAGGACGACTGCCGTTCTGGCTGCAATGACGCTTGCGATGGCCGTCACCGCATGCGCTCCAATCAGGGCAACTCGCGGCAACATCGTCGAAGATGAGAAGGTGGCTGAACTTCAAGTCGGGGCCAGCACCGTCAACGACGTGCTGGACGTCCTGGGCACCCCGACGACCGTTGGAACGTTCAACGAGCGTGTCTGGTACTACATCGGACAGCGCACGGAGCGGATGTCGTTCTTCGAGCCGGACATCATCGAGCGCCGTGTTCTGATGGTGGCGTTCGACGAGACCGGTGTCCTTCAGCAGATGGAGGAACGGGGCCTGGACGACGCCCAGGACGTGGAGCTGGTGGAACGCGAGACGCCGACCTTGGGCCGGCGCATTACGTTCTTCGAGCAGATGTTCGGCAATCTCGGGCGGTTCAGCCCAACGGGTGACGAATAACGGTTCGCAGGACGACCCACTTCCCACCGTGGCCGTGGCGATCGGGTTCCGCCCTCTATCTGAACGTCCAACTCGATCAGGATAGCACAACCGGCTGATGCCCTCGGCGCTACCGCGCCTGAGACTCGAGGCATCCTGGAAACAGGCGGGGGGACCCGGCGGAATATCACGCCGGGTCCCGTCGACCGATCAGTGAGCCAGGATAGCGAGCAGCAAGAGCGCCACGATATTGGTGATCTTGATCATCGGGTTCACCGCCGGCCCTGCCGTATCCTTGTACGGATCGCCGACGGTGTCTCCGGTGACCGCCGCTTTGTGGGCGTCGCTGCCTTTGCCGCCGTACTGACCGTCTTCGATGTACTTCTTCGCATTGTCCCAGGCGCCGCCGCCCGAGGTCATGGAAATCGCCACGAACAGTCCGGTCACGATGACACCCAGCAGCATTGCGCCGACTGCGGACAGCGCCGCCCCTTTGTCGCCGGCAATGCCCCAGACCGCGAAGAAGACCACGATGGGCGACAGCACCGGCAACATCGACGGGATGATCATCTCGCGGATGGCCGCCTTGGTCAGCATGTCGACCGCCCGGCTGTAATCGGGCTTGGTCGTGCCTTCCATGATCCCCTTGGTCTCACGGAACTGACGCCGCACCTCTTCCACGACCGATCCGGCCGCACGGCCCACGGCCGTCATGCCGAGCGCACCGAACAGGTAGGGCAAGAGACCGCCCAGGAACAACCCGATCACCACGTACGGATTGGAGAGGCTGAAGTCCAACGAGATCCCCTCGAAGAAGGCGTACTGCTCCGGACTGGCGTTCGCCCTGAAGTAGTCGACATCGGCCGTGTAGGCGGCGAAGAGCACGAGGGCGCCGAGACCGGCCGACCCGATGGCATAGCCCTTCGTTACCGCCTTCGTGGTGTTGCCCACCGCATCCAGCGCGTCCGTGGTATTGCGGACATCCGCCTCAAGATCGGCCATTTCCGCGATACCGCCGGCATTGTCAGTGACCGGACCATAGGCATCGAGCGCCACGACCACACCGGCCAGCGCCAACATGGCCGTCACGGCGATGGCGATGCCCAACAGGCCCGCCAGCAGATACGTCCCGATGATGGCGGCACAGATGATCAGCGCCGGCAGAGCCGTCGACTCCATCGACACCGCCAGCCCCTGGATCACGTTGGTGCCGTGACCGGTCGTCGAAGACCGCGCCACCGACCGGACCGGCCGGTAATCCGTGCCGGTATAGTATTCGGTGACCCAGATCAGCAGGCCGGTGACGACCAAGCCAATGACGGCGCAGGCGAAGAGGATCATGCCGGTCACGGAGTGGTCCGTTCCGCCGACCTGATAGGTGTACTCCGTGCCGAAGCCGAGCACGACCAGAGTGATCAAGAAGATGCCGGCAAGCGATAGCAGCGCGGCTGCGATGAAGCCCTTGTAGAGAGCGCCCATGATGCTCTTGCTGGGCCCGAGCTTGACGAAGAACGTCCCGGCAATGGACGCCAGGATGCAGATGCCGCCGATGCCAAGCGGGTAGGCCATCAGCATGCCGAGGTTCTCAGAGCCGGCGAAGAAGATCGATGCCAGCACCATCGTGGCGACCACGGTCACGGCATAGGTCTCGAACAGATCGGCTGCCATGCCGGCGCAATCGCCGACATTGTCGCCCACATTGTCCGCGATCACGGCGGGGTTCCGGGGATCGTCCTCGGGAATGCCGGCTTCCACCTTGCCGACCAGGTCGGCCCCGACATCCGCACCCTTGGTGAAGATGCCGCCACCGAGACGCGCGAAGATCGAAATCAGCGAGCCGCCGAAGCCAAGGGCCACCAGCGGGTCGATGACGTCGCGGCCTTCGGCCCCCGAGGCCAGCAGGAACGAGTAATACCCGGCGACCGCAAGCAGCGCCAAACCGGCGACCAGCATGCCGGTCACCGCGCCGGCGCGGAACGATACGCTCAGGCCCTCTGCCAGCCCCTGACGCGCGGCCTCTGTGGTCCGCACATTGGCGCGCACAGAAATGAGCATTCCGATATAGCCGGCCGCGCCGGACAGCACGGCACCGACGACGAATCCAGCCGCCACCAGCCAGTTCAAGAGAAAGCCCACGATCACGGCGATGACGACGCCGGCGATCGCGATGGTCGTGTACTGGCGGTTCAGATAGGCGCTCGCACCCTCCTGAATCGCCGACGCGATCTGTTGCATGCGCTCCGTGCCCGCGCTCAGCGCCAGCACCGATCGAGATGCCCAAATTCCGTAGGCGACAGCCGCCACCCCGCACAGCAGGGCGAAGACCAGGACGACCGTTGGTGACATTAGATCCCCCTAAAGCGAACTCGCCGGTTGCGGTCGCGCCCGCGCCGGCCCAGCTGCCGAATCCGTGATTCCGCAATGCGGCAAGATGCCATGGCAGGTGCAACGAGGCAACATGAGGGGTCACATTTTTGCCGCATATCAACGATGTTCGCCGATTATTCCGGCGGCACGTTCAAGTGAGATCTAAGCGGAGCGACTGCCGATTGATCAGAGCTGGCGCTGACTGATCATCTGGACCAGCGCGTCCTGAACGATACCGGTTCCCAGCACGCCATCGGCGGCTTCGACCAGCCGCACCTTCAGGCTCGCAACGTCGATCATGCCGTTGCTGAGCATGACGGTGCGGGCATCGAGCGCGCCATAGAGCTGCACCATGAACGCGTCGTTGAGGCGGGGCGCCATGGCTATGACCTCGTCCCCGGCGCTGTCGTCCGGCACCTGCAGGGCGATGACCAGCGTAACCATCTGCTCCACACCGTCTTCACCCAAGACGGGAAACTGCATCGGATTGAATTCGACGTAGACGGGCGGCCCTTCGGGCTCGGGCTCGACGATCTCTTCCTCTTCGGCCTCTTCGCCCATCGTCTTACTGAAATAGAAGAACCAGGCGGCGGCCCCCCCGCCGCCGAGGATCAACAGCACAACGAAAATGATGATCAGCTTACGCATCCGTCGTGCCAATGGGCCAAGCGGCCGCAACAGGTTCGATTCACTACTATCCGTTATCGGATACTGATGGTGAACAACGGGTAAAGGATGCCGCTGATCGGCAGATGCTGGCCAACCTGCCGCAGTCCGCCGTCACGTGCTTAGAAGTGCTGCCATCCATCGAGGCCCTTCAGTGTCGTCCCGCCGGCGTCAATCATGCGGGCCTCCGGCGTCTGGCCATCCGCTTCCACGATGCGGCCCACGACCGTCACTTGGACCCCACATCCTTCGGCTACCGCCTGGATAGCCGCAAGGGCATCCGGCCTGGCCGTGAAGATCAACTCGTAGTCGTCTCCCCCTGCCAGCGCCACCTTTCGCCATCGGGCGTCGAGGGCAATCATCGAACGCGCAGGAGCGGAAAGCGGCACGCGGTCGGCTTCCACGACCGCCGACACGCCCGATGCCCGGCAGATATGGCCAAGGTCGCCGATCAGACCGTCGGATAGGTCAGCGGCCGCCGCTGCCAGCCCCGGAAGCGCCTGGCCGAGCTGGACCTGTGGATCCGGCAGGTGATAGCGCCCGGCAAGGAAGCGAACATGCTCCGCGTCCAGCCCGGGCACACCATCCCGCGCTACCCGTAGTCCCAGCGCGCCGTCGCCGATCGTACCACTCACCAGAACGGCGTCGCCCGGCCGTGCGCCGGATCTCAAGATCATCCGCCCATTCTCGACGCGACCGAATGCCGTCACCGATAAGACCGTGGGGCCTGGCGTGCTGACACTGTCACCGCCGAGCAGATGGATGCCGAACGCCGCCTGATCGCTCGCAAGGCCCGCTACGAAGGCTGCCAGCCAGCTGTCCTCGACATCCGGCACCAGTGCCAACGTCAGCGTATAGCAGTAGGGCTCGGCTCCCATCGCCGCGAGATCCGAGAGGTTGACCCGTAGCAGCTTCCTGGCCAGCCGGTCCGGCGGCTCGCCCGCCAGGTAGTGGATACCCTCGACCATGGCGTCGGTCGTCACGACCAGGCTCTGGGACGCGGGAAGCGTCAGCACCCCGGCGTCGTCGACAAGCCCAAGCGCACCCTGGAACCCCGCCGCCAGCGGTTTCAAGAAGCGGTCGATACGATCGAATTCGCTACTACGGCCAACCATCGCTCGTGGTCAGGACCGGTCGCGCATGGCTGCCACGTCTTCGGGCCGCAGGACATGGGCGATCCGGTCGAGGACAGCGTTGACGATGGCCGGCTCGCGCCCGTCAAAGAACGCATGCGCCACATCGACATAGTCTGACAGGAGAACGCGTGCCGGCACGTCGCCATTCTCCAGCAATTCCCAGGTTGCGGCCTCGACGATCACCCTGAGCAGCCGTTCGGCCCGGTCCAGCGATCGCTCGCCGGCACTGGCGCCGGCAACCACACGTTCAACATCGGCCTTGCGGCTAACGCAGCCGCGAACGATCGCCTGGAAGAGGTCCGTGTCGGGCTCGACCATTGCCGGCTCGTCGTGTTCGGACCCAGGCCTTAAAGCCTTGAACTCCCGCAAGACTGTCGGGACATCGCCGCCGGTCATGGAGATCTGATAGAGCGCCTGAACGGCGGCAAGACGCGCCGCCGACAGCCGGGCGGTGGCGGATGGCGAAGGAGTGGCAGGCATCCGCACCGTGTCCTCAGGCTTCTTCAGCGACCGCACTCAGGCCGGCAGCAGGCCGACGAGACGCTTGATCGCCACCATCTGCAGACAGGCCCGCGCCGCATCGCCGCCCTTATCGCGGCGGTCCACGGCCGCGCGGTCCCAAGCCTGCTGGTCATTGTCACAGGTCAGGATCCCATAGCCAAGCGGCAGGCAATGCCCAACCGCCAAGTCTTGCAGGCCCCGCGCGCTCTCGCCGCAGACATAGTCATAGTGGCTGGTCGCACCTCTGATCACGCAGCCAAGGGCGACGACACCGTGGAACCCCCAGCGCTGGGGCTCCGCCTCCGCCGCGCGGACCACCATCGCGATCGCCGCCGGCAGCTCGAATGCGCCGGGCACGGTGATGGTCTCGTGTGCAGCGCCTGCCTCTTCCAGCACGCGAATGGCGCCCCGCTCAAGCTCGTCGGCAATTTCCTCATAGAAACGTGCCGAGGCGATCAGAATGCGGGTCGGCTCGACCGCGTCGCTCATCAGGTCATCCCTTCGCTTGCGGGCTCGATCAGGCGGGTGTCGCTGATGGTCAAGCCATATCCGTCCAGTCCGATGACCGTCTTGGGGCGGTTGGTCAGCAGCACCATCTCGCTGACCCCGAGATCCAGCAGGATCTGGGCACCGACGCCATAGTCCCGTAGCTCGCCACCCGGCTTGCGCGCAGGTGCCTCGCCAAGCCGCGCCTTCAGGCGCTCGGTCAGGCTGTCCGGGCGCGGTTCGCGAATCAGCACGACAACGCCCCGTCCCTCTTGCCCGATCATCTCCATGGCCCCGGCCAGTTCGCCACCGCGCCCCATGGTCATGTCACCCAGTACATCCTCAAGCACATTGAGGGCGTGCATGCGCACAGGAACCGGCCCGCCCTGGGCGACATCACCCATCACCAGCGCCACATGTTCGGCATAGCTGGCGGTGTTGACATAGATACAAAGGCGCCACTTGCCGCCGTGCCGGCTGACGAAATCCGTCTCCAGGCGACGCTCGACAATAGTCTCGGTGCGCCGGCGATAAGCGATCAGGTCGGCGATCGTGCCGATCTTCAGTCCGTGGAACTGGGCGAACTTCACCAGATCGGGCATCCGCGCCATGGTGCCATCGTCGTTCATGATCTCGCAGATCACACCGGACGGCTTCAGCCCCGCTAGGCGGGAGATGTCCATCGCCGCTTCCGTGTGACCGGCACGGACCAGCACCCCGCCGTCGCGCGCCATCAGCGGGAAGACGTGCCCCGGCGTCGTCAGGTCGTCACGGCCGCTGGCGTCGTCGATGGCAACGGCGATGGTCCTTGCGCGGTCGGCGGCAGAGATGCCTGTGGTGACGCCTTCGCGCGCCTCGATCGACACGGTAAAGGCCGTTTGATGGCGCGATGCGTTGCTCTGCTGCATAAGCGGCAGGCCGAGATGCTCCAGGCGCCGTCGGCCCATGGCCAGACAGATCAGGCCGCGGCCGTGCTTGGCCATGAAGTTGACCGCCTCCGGCGTCGCCATTTCCGCCGGGATCACCAGATCGCCCTCGTTCTCCCGATCCTCGTCATCGACCAGGATGAACATGCGCCCCTGGCGCGCTTCTTCGACGATCTCTTCAATCGGCGAAAGAAAGTCCTGATCTTCCGGGCTCAAGCGGGGATCGCCAGCTGCCTCGCCACGTAGCGAGCCAGCATATCCACTTCCAAGTTCACGCGGTGACCCGGATTTAAGTTGCGAAACGTCGTGCATGCTTGCGTATGAGGTATGATGTTGACGGTGAAATGGGCGCCGTCGACTTCATTGACGGTCAGGGACACCCCGTCAAGGGCGATGGATCCTTTCGGGGCGATATACCGCGACAGCTCCGTCGGCGCCTCGAATTCGAACCGCAGGCTCTCACCCTCGGGTCGCAGAGAGACGACATGGGCAAGTCCGTCCACATGCCCGAACACCAGATGGCCGCCGATCTCGTCCCCGAGTTTCAGCGAACGCTCCAGATTGATCTCGGTGCCGACGGACCAGTCGCCAAGGGTGCTGCACCGCAGCGTCTCGGCAGACACGTCGACCGCGTGGCGGCCGTCGACGATGTCCACCACAGTCAAACACACTCCGCTATGGGCCACCGAAGCACCGAGCGCGAGGTCGGATGCCGTGAAACCGGTTTCGACGACGTATCGTGCGTCGTCGTCATGCCGGTCGACAACGGCAACACGGCCGACTGAAGAAACAATCCCGCTGAACATGACGCCGGCTTTCTATCGAATGCGTTCGTAGCTTTCCATCAGATCCTCGCCCACCGGGCGAATGGCAAGCCTCCGGAAGCGCGGCCGGTCGGCGAGGCGATCGACCCCCAGGCCAGCCAGTGCGGCAATGCCGTCGGCACCGATCACCGCGGGGGCGTGGAACCAGATGAGCCGGTCCACCAGATCGTCGGCCAGAAGTGCGGAAGCGATTGCCGCTCCGCCTTCCACCAGAAGGCGGCAGATGCCCCTCTCCGCAATCAGCCGCAGCGCCTTGGCCATGTCGGGCAGACCGGTCTCGCGCGGGTCCACCTTGATCACGTCGACGCCGCAGTCCTGAAGCGTCCGTACCCGCTGGCCGTCTGCATCCGGCAGCGTGAGCAGCCATGTGGGGTGTTGCCGCGCTGTTGCGATCAGCGTCCTGGTCAGCGGGATCCGTAGTCGCCGGTCCAGCAGGATGCGGACCGGCGATCGCGCCTCAAGGCCCGGTAGACGGCAGGTCAGCAGCGGATCGTCGGCAAGAACGGTGCCGCTGCCCACCATCACGCCGTCATGCGCCGCACGTAAGCCGTGCGCCCACCGGCGGGCATGGGCGTCCGTGATCCACTTGCTTTCTCCGGTATGGGTTGCAATGCGGCCATCGATCGTGGTCGCCAGCTTCAGCGTCACCAGAGGCCTGCGCTGCACTCGTTGACTGACGAACCCGGCATGCGTCTCCGAAGCGGGATCCGCCCCAATGCCGACGTCCACGGTGATGCCCGCATCTCTCAGCCGGGCCACGCCGCGACCGTTCACCCGCGGATCGGGGTCGTGCATGGCCACCACGGCGCGCGATATGCCGGCCGCCACCAGAGCGTCTGCGCAAGGCGGTGTCACGCCATGATGGCTGCAGGGTTCCAGCGTGACATAGGCTGTGGCGCCATGGGCCTCTGCCCCGGCTTGGGCAAGCGCAATGGTCTCAGCGTGCGGGCGTCCGCCCTGGCCTGTCCATCCCCGGCCCACGACACGGCGATAGCCATCGTCGTCGGTCCGAACGATCACGCAGCCGACGGACGGGTTTGGCCATGTTGCACCGAGGTTGCGTCGCCCCAGCGACAGCGCCAGATCCATGAAGCGGCGATCCAACGGATCCTTCCGCTGGGGATCGCCACCGGACGGTCCGCTATCCGTGGTGGTCAATCCGTTTCGACCTGCAGCCGGCCCACGAACTCTGTGAACGCGCCGGGTTCGCTGAAATCACGGTACACCGACGCGTAACGGACAAACGCCACTTTATCGAGCGCTTCCAATGCCTTCATCGCCATCTCTCCGATCACGCGTGAAGGAATCTCAGTCTCTCCGGAACTCTCAAGCTGGCGGACCATAGAATTGACCACCCTCTCCAGCCGGTCGTGATCAACCGGACGCTTCCTAAGCGCGATCGACATCGACCGCATCAGTTTGTCGCGATCGAAAGTCTCTTTCGCCGCTGTGCTCTTGACGACCGTCAGTTCGCGCAACTGCACGCGCTCGAACGTGGTGAACCGCGCGCCGCACCCCGGACAGTAGCGACGCCGCCGAATGGCCGAACTGTCCTCCGTCGGCCGGGAATCCTTAACTTGTGTATCGTCGTGGCCGCAGAACGGGCAGCGCATGGACTCTGGAACTCCCTCTGGCGCTAAACTGAATTCAGGTCGGTGGTGCCGCTAGAAGCCCGAATAGATGGGGAACCGTTCGCACAGCGCCTGCACGCGACGCCGGACCGAGTTTTCGCATTCGCTATTGTCGTCCCGGTTCGCCGCCAGACCGTCCAGCACCTCCACGATCAGGCGCGCCACCTCCTCAAACTCGGTGGCGCCGAACCCGCGCGTTGTCGCCGCCGGCGAACCGAGGCGGATACCGGACGTGACCATCGGCTTTTCCGGATCGAACGGGATGCCGTTCTTGTTGCAGGTGATCCCCGCGCGTTCCAGGCTCTTCTCCGCAATGTTCCCGGTCAGCCCCTTGGGGCGGAGGTCGACCAGGCAGAGATGGGTGTCGGTTCCGCCAGACACGATGGCAAGGCCGCCATCGATCAGCGCGGCAGCCAGGACGGCCGCATTGTGTCTCACCGCGGCGGCATAGGCCTTGAAGTCGTCGGTCAGGGCCTCGCCGAACGCGACCGCCTTGGCGGCGATCACGTGCATCAACGGGCCGCCCTGCAGGCCCGGAAAGACGGCGGAGTTGATCCGCTTGCCGATATCCGGATCCATGGAGAGAATAAGGCCGCCACGCGGACCGCGCAGGGTTTTGTGCGTCGTGGTCGTCACCACATGGGCGTGCGCCAGCGGGCTGGGATGGACGCCGGCGGCGACCAGACCCGCGAAATGCGCCATATCGACCATCAGGTAGGCGCCGACAGAGTCGGCGATCGACCGGAAACGCGCGAAATCGATCTCGCGCGGATAGGCCGACCCGCCGGCGATGATCATCTTCGGCTTATGCTCTCGCGCCAGCCGCTCCAGTTCGTCGAAATCGATCAGAGCATCGTCGCGACGCACGCCATAGCCGACGGCATTGAACCATTTGCCGGACAGGTTGGGCGGTGCGCCGTGAGTCAGATGCCCGCCTGCTGCCAGGGAGAGCCCCAAGACAGTGTCGCCCGGCGTCAACAGCGCCAGCATCACGGCCTGATTGGCCTGCGCCCCGGAATGCGGCTGCACATTGGCAAACGGACAGCCGAACAGCGCACAGGCGCGTTCAATCGCCAGCTGCTCCGCCACATCCACATGCTCGCAGCCGCCATAGTACCGGCGATTTGGATAACCTTCGGCGTACTTGTTCGTGAGAACGGATCCCTGCGCTTCCAGCACCGCGCGGGAGACGATGTTCTCGCTGGCAATCAGCTCGATCTGATCCTGCTGCCGGCCAAGCTCGGCGCGAAGTGCCGCCGCCAACGCCGGATCGGTCGCGGAAACGGATTCTGTAAAGAACCGGTCCGCCAAAGCCACCTCGCCGCCCGGCGCGGGCATCGTCAAAGCCTCACTGGTCGACACGTTCCATGACTCCCTTCTGGGCGCGATGATCTGGGGAAAGCTTGGACACACGCCTGTCGTGACGGCCACCTTCGTAGGCTGTGGTCAAGAAGGTGGCCAAGCACGCCTTGGCCGTATCTTCGTCGATGACGCGCGCCCCCAGCGCCAGGACATTGGCGTCATTATGCTCGCGCGCAAGCCGAGCGGTCGTCGCATCGTGACACAGGGCCGCCCGGATGTTTGCCCGCCGATTGGCCGCGATGCTGATGCCGATTCCCGTGCCGCAGATGACAATACCCCGATCAGCTTCGCCTGCTGTCACCGCGTCTGCCACGGCATAGCCGAAATCGGGATAGTCGACCGAATCGCTTCCGTCCGTACCGACATCGATCACGACATGGCCTTCCGCGGCGATCCAGCGTTTCAGCGCGTGCTTCAACTGGTATCCGGCATGGTCGGACCCGATAGCGATTCTTAATCCTGACATGGAGGCTACGAATCTCCCGAGGATACGGACAGTCGTCCGCGCAAAGTCCGCCCATAGGCAATATGGTCGCACCACATCTCGCCCACGGCTGGCACTCTCGCACAAACGATGCGCAAGCCGCCACAGTTTGTGCCGCGCGAGCGCAGCACATACCCGAGGTCCACAAGAAGGCGTGATTCGCGCCCGAAGCGCCGCTTGCGGCGGGTTGTAGACTCGGTGACGACGAAGTCTCCGCCGAATAAGCCTCTTGGCGAAATCTGTACTCGCCTTTGGCTCGGCCAAGGGCTTGATTGGGCAATATCCTACCCTACTTGACAAACGACGAAGAATTAGAGTTGACACCCAAAACTTGATATGCAGAGTTTACAGCTATCAAGTGGTGCGTCGTGGGAACGAAACATGAGCCAAATGGACGATAACGCGAACGATGTGACGGATACGGATCTGCTGCGCATGACTGCGCAGGTGGTATCTTCGTACGTCAGTAAAAACCCGGTATCGGCCGATCAGCTCCCGGACTTGATCAACGCAGTCCACGAGACGCTGAAGAATGTCGACACGCCCGTCGCTGCACCGCAAGAACAGCCGCAAAAGCCCGCTGTTCCGATTCGCCGGTCGGTGCATCCCGAGTACATCGTGTGCCTGGAGGATGGGAAGAAGCTCAAGATGCTGAAAAGGCATCTGCGGACGACATATAATATGACGCCCGATGAATACCGCGCGAAATGGGGTCTCGCGCCCGATTATCCAATGGTGGCCCCGAACTACGCCGAACAGCGCTCGGCTTTCGCCAAGAAGATCGGCCTGGGGCGTAGCGCGCGCGGGGCCGGACGCCGGCGCGCCAGCTAGAGCCAGTCAGCCGGGCGGCTTGGCGACACGCCGCCCGTTTCTCGATGACTGGCAGGCTCAGTTCTGCTGGGCTTTTTTGGACAACACATAGCGCAGCTTGGTAACGGCCGTGCGGCGCAGGGTAGTTTCGCCTGCGTTTGCAGGGCCTTGTATCGTCACCTCGGTTCCCGTCACAGGGTCGATGGCGCTGACCCTGACAGCGTTGCCGACGCGGTGGAACTCGAACAGCACTTCCTCAAGCCGATGCACGGTCGCCTCTGATTGCCGCTTTGCCGGGCATCCAAGTTTGCGTGCGTCGTGGTAAACGCGCAGTAAACGATGCGAACCGTCGGCACCTTCGATCTTGACGCAAGGGGCCACCTCCAGCCGGGGCTGGCTTCGGGGACGGTGGGCGCCTAGATTTGAGAAGGTCCCGAGTCGCCGATCCCTAGTGGAGTCCCAAGGAGGTCAATCATGACCGCATCCCCGGTGGCAAACGTGATTGCCGATGCCGCAACGCCCCAGGCTGCCCGCCCGAGCTTTCGATGGGACGACCCATTCGAGATCGACCGCGAGCTGACCGAAGAGGAGCGCCTGGTCCGCGACAGCGCACACAGCTATGCCCAGGGTCGGCTCCAGCCTCGGATTCTCGAGGCCAATCGGCATGAGCAGTTCGATCACGCCATTTTCAAAGAGATGGGAGAACTCGGCTTTCTCGGGCCGACGATCGACGGCTACGGCTGCGCCGGCGTCTCCTACGTCTGTTACGGGCTGATCGCCCGCGAGATCGAGCGGGTCGACAGCGCCTACCGTTCGACCATGTCGGTCCAGTCGAGCTTGGTGATGCATCCTATCCACGCCTACGGGACGGAGGCGCAGCGCCAGAAATACCTGCCTAAGCTTGCCACGGGCGAATGGGTCGGCTGCTTCGGCCTGACCGAGCCCGATGCCGGATCCGACCCGGGCAGCATGAAGACGCGAGCGCACACGGCCGATGGCGGTTATCGCCTGACCGGGTCGAAGATGTGGATCACCAATTCGCCCGTGGCTGACATTTTCGTGGTCTGGGCCAAGGACGACGAGGGGATCATCCGCGGCTTCGTGCTCGAAAAGGGCATGAACGGCCTGTCGGCGCCGAAGATCGAAGGGAAGTTCTCGCTGCGAGCGTCACCCACTGGCGAGATCGTCATGGACGACGTGTTCGTTCCCCAAGAGAACCTGCTGCCGAACGTAAAGGGCCTGAAGGGCCCCTTCGGCTGCCTGAACAACGCGCGCTACGGCATCGCTTGGGGGGCCATGGGCGCGGCGGAAGCCTGCTGGCACATCGCCCGCCAGTACACGCTGGACCGGATCATGTTCGGCCGTCCCCTCGCCGCCAATCAGCTGATCCAGAAGAAGCTGGCGGACATGCAGACCGAGATCGCGCTTGGTCTGCTTGCGGCCCTGCACACCGGGCGGATGAAGGACGCCGGCGTGCTGGCCCCCGAAGCGGTGAGCCTGATTAAGCGGAACAATTGCGGCAAGGCGCTGGGCATTGCCCGCGAGGCCCGCGACATGCTGGGCGGAAACGGCATCGCCGACGAATATCACGTCGTGCGGCACATGCTGAACCTTGAGGCGGTCAACACCTATGAGGGCACGCACGATGTTCACGCGCTGATCCTCGGGCGCGCTCAAACGGGCATTCCCGCCTTCTAGGCTCTCTAGTCTTCGGCGGTGCGGGGTACGTCGGGCACCTCCCCAACATCGCTTCCGCCCTCGCCGAACCATGGCCCTCCCTCGATGACGGGCGCGTCGTCGGGGATCGGGTCGCTTTCGGGGCTCAGCGTCGTGGCCACCTGCGTGGCGCCAGTGGTCAGCGCGACATAGGGCGCCTGCTCGTCGAGCGGGCGCGCCCGGCGGCGGGTCATTCGATAGAGTGCAAATGCCGCCACCGTCGCGTGGACGCCCCCGATCCACCAGAACAGGCCTTGCGCACCGAAGGCCTGCATCACGCCCGACGCCATCAACGGGCCGACGGCTGCCGCGGCCCCCCAAAGCAGCACCAGCCCCGAGCTTGCGGCGACGACCTTGCCCCGCGGCAAAAAGTCGTTCGTGTGCGAGATGCTGAGGGCATAGGTCGGCATCGCCACCCCGCCCAGCACGAAGACCAGACCGAAGAGGATCGTGCCGCCGGCAGCACCCGTTGCCACGAAAAGTGCAAGGATCAGGGCGCTCGCATTGACCAACACGATCACGCTACGCCGGTCGATGCGGTCGGAAAGCCGGCCGACAGGCCACTGAAGCAAGGTTCCCCCGAGGGTGAACGCCGCCATCACCAGGGACACGCCAGCCAACGCCAACCCGATCTGATTGGCATAGACGGCCCCCATGGCGAAGAAGGCGCCAACCGAAAGGCCGGAGCCGAAGATGCCCACAACGCCAAGAGGTGAGACTTCATACAGCTCTCGAAACCGGAGCTTCTCCGGGGCTGTGAAGGCCGGGGCGGGCGAAGCTGTCACCAGGATCGGCAACAGAGCGATCGAAACCAACACCGAGACCAAGATGAACAGGTCGTATCCGCCGGGGTCGGAAAGGTTCAACAGGCCCTGCCCCGCTGCAAGTCCCGCATTCTGAATGATCACGTAGATGGAGAGCAGCTGTCCGCGGTTGTCGTTGGTAGCCGAATCGTTGAGCCAGCTTTCCGCCACCACATAAAGCCCCGCAAAGCAGAGGCCGCTGACAAGACGCATGGCGGCCCACGTCACGACGTCGACCTGGACGGCATGGATCAGCGAGGTCGTGGAGGCGAGCGATGCCAGTGCGGCGAAGGTTCTGATATGCCCTACGCGGCGCAGCAGCATCGGCGAGATCAGCGAACCCGCAAGGAACCCCGCGAAGTAAGACGACTGAACGACGCCGGTGACGGTCGACGGAAACTGTTCCAAGGACGCCCTTACGCCCAGCAGCGTCTGCAACAGGCCGTTGCCGAGCATCAAGACGCCGACACCCAGCAACAGCGCCCAGCTTCCACGTACCGCCGACCACATTGCAAAGGCTCCCGACCCGGACGGGCAGACACGCCATTGTCCAGCAAGGCCGGTGTCAGCGATCGTCAGATGTGGCCGTCTTTTCCTCTCCGTTCACCCGGCTTCGGCATCGGCGCCCATGGGCATCGCAGCCAGAGCGCCGGCCGATCATAGTGCTTGGCCTGCAGGGCAGCCCCCCGCGGCGTGCACGGATCAGGCTGCGGACGAGACCGATGCCAGCGGATGGCTGGCCCTGGTCAGCCAGAAATGCTCCAACCGCATCAGCACGGAGTTCAGCTGCTCCAGCGCAGGCTCCGTGATGTCGTCGGATGGTAGCGCCTGAACGTGAAGATCGAACATAGCCCGAAGCCGGTTGCGCAGCTCCAGCCCCTTCTCCGACAGGCGGACCCGCACGGATCGCCGATCATGGGTCGAGCGCTCCTGCATAAGGTATCCGTGCTCGACCATCTTCTTCACGTTATAGGATACGTTCGAGCCCAAGTAGTATCCACGCGCCGTCAGCTCGCCGACCGTCAATTCGTCCGCACTGATGTTGTAGAGGATCAGCGCTTGGACGTTGTTGATATCGCGGATTCCCTGCCGATCGAGTTCGGCCTTGAGCAATTCCAGGAATTGGCGGTGGAGTCGCTCGATCAGAACGATGCTGCGAAAGTAGGGATGTTGCACCATTGACCTCCTTGCCTGATCCCTTGTCCGGTGACAGGCCGCTAGCGCGATCTCCGTAGGGCTAAGTAAAAGCGCCCACGCATTATTCAACGTCGATCATCTTAAAGATACCTGAAAAATCCAGCGTCTCATTGCCGCCCTTACAAAACAATCCATAAAGCGACGCCGCGGCGGCCCCCAGGGGCGTCGTTGTACCCGATATGTTCGCGGCCTGCTGCGCCAGCTTCAGATCCTTCAGCATCATGGCAGCCGTGAAGCCCGGCTGGTAGTCCCGATTCGCCGGAGAGGTCGGAACCGGCCCCGGCACCGGGCAATAGGTCGTCAAAGACCAACATTGGCCGGAAGCCTTGCTGGAGATGTCGAACAGGGCCTGGCGATCCAGCCCAAGACCATCGGCCAGCGCGAAGGCCTCGCTGACGGCGATCATGGTAATGCCCAGCACCATGTTGTTGCAGATCTTCGCGGCCTGCCCGTTGCCGGCGCCGCCGGCATGCACGATCGTTTTGCCCATGGCCGCCAGAATCGGCTGGGCGCTCGCGAAAGCATCTGTCTCACCGCCGACCATGAAAGTCAGCGTGCCGGCCTGGGCGCCGCCGACCCCGCCCGAAACCGGGGCATCGACCATCCGGCACCCGGCGCCCGCAGCCAGACGATGCACATCGCGGGACGTGGCGACGTCGATGGTCGAGCAGTCGATCAGAAGCGTGCCGGAAGGCGCATTCGCCAGCACACCGTCTTCACGGCCGTACACATCCGCGACCTGCGGGCCTGCGGGCAGCATGGTGATCGCCGCGTCGCATCCGTCCACAGCCGCGACCAGGCTTTCCGCCGCCTGTATGCCGTCGGCCGCGGCAGCCGTCACGTTGGCATCGGCAAGGTCGAACCCCGTCACCGTGTGGCCGGCCTTCACCAGATTGCCGGCCATCGGTCGTCCCATATTGCCGAGGCCGATGAATGCAATACGCGCCATGATTGTCGTTTCCCTTCAAATTTTTCTTGTTTCCGTCTGAGCCGGGCCTCAGGCGGCCCGACCCAGATGCGATGACAACAGCAGATCCCGATCGTCCAGCGGTGCGAAATACGCCTCCACCATCTCCGGGCTAACGTCCCTCAACGACGCGGGGCGCCAGAGCGGCGCCTTGTCCTTGTCCACCAGCAGGGCCCGGATGCCCTCGTAGAAATCGTGCGCTGCCATTGCCCGCTGGCTCAAGCGGTATTCCATGGCCACGACATCTTCATAGTCCAACGCGGCACCCAGCCGGATCTGTCGCAGCGCCACCTTCAGGCTCAGCGGCGAGTGGCCGTCAAGCTTGGCCAGCACGCCCCGCGCCCAGTCCGTGCCTTCCTGCTCAAGCGCGGCGATGATTGCCTCGACCCTGTCATGCGCGAAACAGCGATCAATGGCTCCTCGATCTTCGGCCAGCGGCGCGGCTTCGGGACCTTCGCCGAGGCCTCTGAGCACGTCGTCAACGACTGCATCCAGGCCGGATCTGTCCGAGGCATGCGGCCAGTCCGCCTCTGCAAGCGCGTCGCTCACTTGGCCGAGACGTTCGCGCGGTACGAAGTGCGTGCCATAGCCGACGTAAAGACAGTCAGCCGCCTTGCAGCGAGCCCCTGTCAGGCCGAGGAACGTGCCTGTCTCGCCGGGAAACCGGGGCAGGAACCACCCCCCGCCGATATCGGGAAACAGGCCGATGCCGGTCTCGGGCATCGCGAAGACCGTGGTCTCCGTCACCACCCGGTGCGACCCGTGAATGGAGACGCCGACGCCGCCGCCCATGCTGATGCCGTCGACCAGCGCCACATAGGGCTTGGGGAACCGGTGAATCAGATGGTTCAGTGTGTACTCATCGCGGAAGAAACTGACCGTGAGGTGACCCGGGTTCTGCGGCAGACGGTCGGCCAGGCCCGCATTGTAGACAGCCAGCACATCGCCGCCCGCACAGAATGCCTTGCCGCCCTCGCCGCTGACCACGACAGCCTTGATGGTCGGGTCGTCGGCCCAGACCCGAAGCTGGGCATCGATGGCCCTGATCATCGGCAGTGTCAGCGCGTTTAGCGCCTGGGGCCGGCTCAGCCGGATCGTTCCGATGGGTCCCTCCGCGATCAGGCGCACTTCGGGCGCGATCTCCTGGCCCGAGGGAAGGGCGAAGTCGACCACCACATCGGTATCCACCGACGATCCGGTATCGACCGGCATCTCCGGCAGCAGACGGCGCAGGGCGGGCAGGTCGGCGGGACGCGCATCGACCCTGCGGATCCGGCCAAGCGTATGCTCGCCCAGCACTTCGTCGATCCGCCGCAGGATCTTTGCCGTATAGTTCAAGTCGTACTCGCCGATCGTAAAGACATACTCCCCCACGCCGGCGGCCCGGCAGCGGTCGCGCTCGCGAATCAGAAATTGGGCGAAGTCTAGATGGTCGCGCGTGATGCGGGTCATGACCGAAGTTCTCTGGTTAGACGAAGCCTGCCCGGGGGATGTGCCGGACCGCGATCAATGCTCAAGCAGCCTGCGGGCGACGATCATCCGCATGATCTCGTTCGTGCCCTCCAGGATCTGATGGACACGGACGTCGCGCAGGAACCGCTCGATTGGGTAATCTCGAATATACCCATATCCGCCATGCAACTGCAGCGCCTGGTTGCAGACGTCGAAACCCACATCGGTGGCGAAGCGCTTGGCCATGGCGCAGATGGCGGTCTTCTCTGGATCGTCGGAATCGAGGGCTGCTGCGCCGCGATAGACCATCAATCGGGCCGCCTCCAGCTCGGTTGCCATATCGGCGAGGCGGAACTGCAGCGCCTGAAAGTCAGCAAGCCGACGGCCGAACTGGCGCCGTTCGCCCATATAGGATCGCGCTGCCTCCAGACAGGCGCGGGCGCCACCGACCGAGCACGCGGCGATATTGACCCGGCCGCCATCGAGGCCCCGCATAGCGATGCGGAACCCGTCGCCTTCTTCCCCCAGGAGGTTGGCTACTGGAACGCGGCAACCGTCGAACTGGACGGCCGCTGTGGGCTGGCTGTTCCAGCCCAGCTTGCGTTCCTTCTTGCCGAAACTGAGCCCGGGCATGCCGTCTTCGACGATCAGGCAGGACACGCCGCGAGGGCCGTCATCGCCTGTCCGCACCATCACGAGATAGACGTCGGAGGTCGACCCGCCGGAGATGAACGCCTTGGTGCCGTCGAGCACATAGTCGTCCCCGTCGCGAACGGCGCGCGTCCGCAGCGCGCCAGCGTCCGATCCCGATCCAGGCTCGGTCAGGCAATAGCTCGCGAAGTGCTCCATCGTCACCAATTTCGGCAGGAACCGCGTGCGTTGCGCGTCGGTGCCGAAGGTGTCGATCATCCACGCCGCCATGTTGTGGATCGACAGATAGGCGGAGGTGGAGACGCAGGCGGCCGATAGCTCTTCGAAGATGATCGCCGCATCCAGCCGGCCCAAGCCGGATCCCCCATGATCTTCCCGGCAGTAGATGGCGGCAAACCCCAGTTCCGCCGCGTGGCGCAGCGTATCGACAGGGAAGATGCACCCCTCGTCCCATTCCGCGGCATGCGGCGCCATCTGGTCCATCGCGAAGCCGCGCGCCAGGTCCCGGATCGCCGATTGCTCTTCGCTCAGACTGAAATCCATCACTTGAACCGATTTCGATCAACGCCTTGCGCTTCCGCGGTCCGCGGTCCGCGCACCGAACCCAAGCATGATTCTAGCTCAGGCTATCCGCCCCTGTCGCGGTTGCAGGTCATAAACTTGCGGGCGGAAGGGACTGCGCTCTAGACTGCGCGCCCTTCCGTCCCCGGCATGTCAGCGACCGGTCCCATGTCCCAATTCGCGACCCACGGCTCGTATCCCACCACCAGGCTTCGGCGCAACCGCGCAGACCACTGGACGCGACGGCTGGTGGCCGAAACTCGACTAACCGTCGATGACCTGATCTGGCCGATCTTTCTCACCGAAGGCTCGGGCGTGCGGGAGCCGGTCGCCTCCATGCCGGGCGTCGATCGCGTCTCGGTCGATGTGGTTCCGGATCTGGCCGCCCTTGCGGTGCAGAACGGGATCCCGGCTGTAGCCCCCTTCCCCAACACGCCTGAAGCGCTGCGGACGCCGGACGGCACCGAAGCCCTGAACCCCGACAACCTGATGTGCCGCGCGATCAAGGCGATCAAGGCTGTGGCGCCGGATCTCGGTGTGATCACCGATATAGCGCTCGATCCCTACACCACGCACGGCCATGACGGCCTCTTGGTCGACGGCGTCATACTGAACGATGAGACGCTGGCGCTGCTGACGCAGCAGGCCGTCCTGCTGGCTGCAGCCGGCACCGATGTTGTGGCACCAAGCGACATGATGGACGGCCGCATCGGCGCCATCCGGCAGGCACTGGACGACGGCGGGCACACGAGCGTCCGGATCCTGTCCTACGCAGCGAAGTACGCGTCGGCCTTCTACGGCCCGTTCCGCGACGCCGTCGGCTCGGGCGTCAAGCTGGCCGGCGACAAGAAGACCTATCAGATGGATCCGGCCAACAGCGACGAGGCATTGCGTGAAGTCGCCTTCGACCTTCAGGAAGGCGCCGACATGGTGATGGTCAAGCCGGGCATCATCTATCTCGACATCGTCCGGCGCGTGCGCGAGACGTTCGCGGTGCCGACCTTCGCGTACCACGTCAGCGGCGAGTACGCGATGCTGCGGGCCGCCGGACAGGCCGGGTGGCTGAACTACGATGCATCACTGATGGAGACGCTGTTGGCCTTCAAGCGGGCGGGGGCTAGCGGTGTCTTGACCTATGCGGCCTTGGACGCCGCGCGGCTGTTGAGGGAGGGGATTGGAAAATGAGCATTCGGGGTCGGGGGACCCGTTGGGGCGGTGTTTTGGTGGCGGCAGCGTTGGGATGCCTTGTTGTGGGCGGTTCCGTCGGAGCCACGGAAGCGGGGCGGTTTGAGGCATTCATTGCATCGGACGCCCATTCGGAACGGGCAGCGGGATCGGCTCTTGCCGCCGACGCTTCCATGCCGCCGGACTGTCAGCAACGCCAAGTGGACCGGCGGGTCGACACGGAGATCCTGCTGATGCCACGGTTTGAGGGACCGGCAAGCGCCCCCACCGAAGGCGCGTGGATGGAACGCTGGGCCGTGACCCGATGCGGCGCTACCCGTCAGGTGAACCTGCATTTCACGGTGGCGCGCGGCGGCGAGATCATGGTGGATGTCGCCATTCCCGGAGAGACCGCCGCCGATCCCGGCCAGCAGCTTGGGGTCATGCAGGCGCTGGCACCCTATGCCCGCGACGCGCTGGATGGCTGTGCCGATTTTGCGGTCGTGGACAGCAGGCTCTCCGGCCTTCCGGTCGGCAGCATGCCGGCCCAGGGCTCGGAAGACCCGATCGGATGGTCTGAAAGCTGGAGCGTGGCGGGATGCGGGGCCTCACGCACGTTCCTGATCCGCTTCCAGCCCGGTCAGGCCCGGTCGCTGGTGAGGATCACGCCCCAGTAGCACCGGAGTGGCGCCGACCAGGGCGCCCGTTTACGCCCGGGCCCGCGGCCTTCCGCCTGTCGTCTTGGCCGCCTGCTGGCGCTGGCTGGTCACACGCTCAAGGAACCGGACGATCGCGCGATCGTGCCAAGGCGTCAGGCTGCCGCGGCCATGGAATCCGACATGACCGCCCTTAGCCGTCAGCACCGGCAGCAGGTGGCGGTTTTCCTTCCAGTCCACCTCGCGATAGCCCTGCATCGGGATCCAGGGGTCGTCGGCGGCGTGGACGACCAGCGTCGGGACACGGACGAGCCCCATGAAACGCTTTGCACCGTTGATGGCGTAATAGCGCTCTGCGGTATGGAAGCCGTTCGCCGGCGCGACAAAATCATTGTCGAAATCGAAGACGGACCGCGCCTGTTCGATGCTGCGCCGTTGGTTGTCGGTCAGATCAGCGGCCGTGGAAAGGCTCTCCTCCTTCATCCGGGCCAAGAGCCATCGGTGATAGAGACCATTGCGGCGCGCCATCATGCGGCGGCATGTCGCCGCGAGGTCGATGGGGGCACTGACCGAGACGGCCGCCCAGATCCGGCCTGTCGCGCCACGCCCTTCTTCGCCCAGGAACTTCAGCATCATGTTGGCGCCGAGCGAGTAGCCGACCAGCGCCAGGCCACCTTCGGTCAGCACTGGATCCAGCGCGGCCAGGACGTTGCGCAAATCCCCACTCCGCCCCGCGTGGTACTGCTGGCGGCAGTACGACCTGGACGGCCCGGCCCCGCGCAGATTGATCCGCAGCACGGGATAACCGCGCTTCAGCAGCTCGGCCGCCGTGGACAGCATGTAGAGGCTGTCCTGACACCCCGTCAGCCCGTGAACCAAGACCACCAGAGGCTGTTCGCTGGCTTCAAGCGAGTGATTGAGCAAGCCGACAAGGCGGTCGCCGGTGCCATCCGGCATCTCGAAGATCATCCGCTCCGCCGGATAGCCGGTGATCGGCTGTGGCTGGTTGCCGAACCGCGCGGCGACGGGGTTGCGGACCGTCTGAAGATCCCCGCCGATCCAAGGCCAGCGGGGCCGAAACGGCGACAGCCCCAGAGCAGCCGTCGCCCGGGGGTCAGCCATCCAGCCAGTCCCGGACGACGCTGATCTGAGCTTCGTCCATCAGCATTGGGGCATGACCATAAGCAGGGAATTCCACGACCTCCATGGACGGGCCGCGGGTCCGCATCTCTTCGACCGTCTCTGCCAGCAGAACGTCCGAGCGTCCCCCGCGCAGCAACAGCACCGGGCACTTGACCGCGTCCCAGATCGGCCAGAGTGCCACATCGGTCAGCTCCACCTCCGTCAGCGGCTTGGCGATCTCCGGATCATAGGCCATGCCATAGGTCCCATCCGGGCGCTGGCGGACGCTGTATTCGGTCAGCAGCTTCCACTCCGCATCCGACAGCGGCCCAAAGCCCTCGCTGTTCTGACGGAACGCTGCCTCCAGGGAGGCCAAGTCGGGGAACACGGGATCGCCCACATAGCCTGCGATACGTTCCAGAGCCGCCTTGGAGATAAACGGCCCGACATCGTTGAGCACCAGTCGGCGGATCGGCGATTTGGGCAGTGCTGCCATCATCATACCGATCATGCCACCCATCGACGTCCCGACCCAGTCGACCGAAGCGACATCCAGACGCGCGATCAGTGTGGTCATATCGGCAACGTATTGCGGATATCCGTAGAGATCGGCCCGATGCAGCCAGTCGCTGCGGCCCCGGCCCACCACATCCGGGCATATGATCCGCTTGTCCTGCTGCGCCAAAGCGGCGGCGAGAGGGTCGAAATCTCTGCCATTCCGGGTAAGGCCGTGCACACAGACAACTGTTGAGGCACTGCTGATGGGGCCCCACTCGCCGTATACGACGCGATGGAAGCCGGCGGCTGACACGCCAAGGAAGTCTTTTTCCCGCATGGCCCTAGTATACAGAGCCAACGGCGGGAGGCCAGCCGCGCTTCAACCGATTTCGTCGCACTAGCATATTTCTACGCCGGCACAGCAAGTTACCGCCAGTCTCTCGGTCGTTACAAGAGATTGGCGGCAAGCTTACTGCCGGGGCCTAGGCGACGCGGCGGGGCCGGTCGACCCGCGCATGGCTCGGCACGTCGCTGACAACATGCCCCTCAACAGGCAAGAGCGGGGGATCATCGAGCGTCACCGCCGTCGCCGTCTCCAGCCCATTGAAGCCGGTCGACAGGACCGCGCCATAGGCACCCACCTGCCCGACCTCGATCCAGTCGCCGGTCCGGGTATCCGACGGCAGCCTGAAAGGCCCCGTCGCTGCGTCGAGGGAGTCGCAAGTCGGGCCGAAGAACCGGAAATCGCGGTCTTCCAGACTGTGGGGCCCGAACGGCCGGACAAGACGCGTCGGCAACACCAGTTCCGGGAATGTCAGTTCCGCCAGCGTGCCGTAGACGCCGTCGTTGAGGTAAAGCGCGTCGTCTTTCCGCAGTTCCACACGCACTAAGGCAGACGCGCCGGAGGCGGCAAGGGCCCGGCCAGGCTCCGCGCGCAACGCGACGCCGTTCAACCCAGCGGCGGCCATCGCCTGGACGACTTCGGCGACGTAGTCGGTAAGCGGCTGTGGCGAGAGCCCCACATAGGCGGACGGAAACCCACCGCCGACATCGATAGCCCAGGGCCGCACGCCGGCCTGCCTGGCGGCCTGTGCCGCGATGTGCACGGCATTGGCATAGGCGCCGGGCGACATGCACTGGGAGCCGACATGGAAGGTCAGGCCCGGCCGCGCGCCGCCTTCCGCAGCTTCGCGCAGCAGCGACGCGGCCATGTCGAGCGGAGCACCGAACTTTCCGCCCAGTTCGCAGACCGCCGTGCCCGTCGGAACAGCGACCCGGACCATCAGTTCGAGATCGTCGATCCTGCCCAGGACCGATCGTATCTTTGCAAGCTCGTCAGGGTGATCGAGTGCGAAGCAGCGGACACCGAAGCGGGCATAGGCGGCCGCTATGGCTTCCGGCGGCTTCACCGGGTGCATGAAGTAGAGCCGAGCATCTTCGACCGCATCGGCAACCGTAGCCATCTCGCCCAGTGACGCCACGTCGAACGCCCGCAGCCCGGCTTGTGCCAGAGCCGTCAAGACGGTCGGATCGTCGTTGCACTTTACGGCGTAGAGCACCTCGCCCGGGAAGGTGCCGATGAAGGCCTTGGCCTGATCGATGATGGCGTGAGGCCGGCGGCAAAGCACCGGCTGCGACGGCCGTCGCCTGGATGCGAGCTCCAAGGCGGAGGCGAAGCGCTCGTTCATCTGGTCGAGTACCCCCTTTCACTGCAGAACCTGCAGCGCATGTGTCGAAATTGCGCAGAGAGTGCCAAGTCGCCCTTACGACGGGCAAAATCAAGATCCAGGCCGCAGATTCCCGCAGATATTTCTGCAAGTATCCCGGCGGCTGCCGCCGCTCAGTTCGACTTTGCCGGGCTTACATCGAGAATTGCGGCGCCAAGTCAGTTGCGACACTCCCTTCGACAACCATTGATTAGGCCGGATTTGGCCTGCTGCCTACGGTCGGCCGCCGAGCCCCACGTCCGATTTCCCGTTCGTGGCGGATTCGGCTACAACGAGACCGTTCTGAGATCATGGCCGTCTGGCAGGGACCTCCCGAGGAGCTGTAGACGATGAAATGGGTGTGGCGCAGCCTGCTCGGGCTGCTGCTGTTGGTCTCGCTAGGCCTGGGCGCCGGCTACTTCTGGTTGCGCGGCGGCCTGCCCATGGCGCAGGGGACGCTCCAGATCGACGGCCTGGAAGCGCCGGTGCAGATCATGCGGGACGCCAATGCGGTCCCCCATATCTTTGCTGCGAATGATGAAGACGCGTATTTCGCGCTCGGCTTCGTCCATGCCAGCGACCGCCTGCTGCAGATGGAGATGCAGCGGATCGTTGCGGCGGGCCGTCTGGCGGAGCTTATCGGAGACTCCGGTTTGCGGCTCGACCGGTTCATGCGCGTTCTGGCCGTCTACCGCAATACGCAGGCGACCTATGAGAACCTGCCCGATGATGTCCGCCAGGCCGTTGACGCTTATACGGCCGGCATAAATGCCTGGCTGGCGCAGGCGGACGTGCTGCCGCCGGCGTTCTACATGCTGCGTCACCGGCCGGAACCGTGGCTGCCGGCTGATTCCATGGTGTGGGGCCGCCTGATCGCACTGCAGCTCTCAGGCAATTTCCGCTCCGAGATCCTGCGGGCGCGGATGGCCGAAGCGCTGAGCGAAGACCAGATGGCCGACCTGTTTTCCGCTCTCGGGGGGCCCCCGACGACGCTGGCAAGCGCCCTGCCCCGCGCCTTCTACGACCGGCTCGCGGCCGCATTGCCGGCACCGCTAGGGCCCAGTGTCGCGTCGAACGAATGGGTCGTGTCCGGCGCGCTGACGGACGGCGGCAGGCCGATCCTCGCCAACGATCCCCATCTCGGCCTGAACACTCCATCGCTCTGGTATCTGGCCCGGATCGAAACGCCGACACTTTCCGTCGCCGGCGCCACGGTGCCCGGCGTGCCGCTGGTCTTGCTAGGACACAATGAAGCGGTTGCCTGGGGCGTGACCACCACGGGGGCCGACACGCAGGATCTGTTTATCGAACGGATCGATCCCGACGACCCCGACCGGTACCTGACCCCCACCGGCAGCGAGCCGTTTGTCGTCCGCGAGGAAGAGATCAAGATCGGACGGGGCGGCGAGAGCGAAACCCTGATCGTCCGAGAGACCCGGCATGGGCCAGTGCTCTCGGGCCTGGACGAAGACCTGGAGGAAGAATTCGCCGAGATGCTGGGCGAAGGCCATGTGCTGGCGCTGGCCTATACCGGCTATTCTGAGGAAGACACGGGCGCCGAAGCCATGTTCCGGCTTAACCGCGCGGTTAATCTGGCCGATGCGCGGGAAGCGATGCGCCTCTACCGCTCGCCGGTACAGAACATGGTGCTGGCGGATGCACAGGGCGCCATCGGCTTTCTCGTCATCGGCGACGTGCCGGTCCGCGCGGCGGGCGACGGCTCGATGCCGGTTCCCGGCTGGACGGGAGAGTATGACTGGACCGGCACCGTGCCCTTCGCCGAGATGCCGCAGGCCGTCGATCCGGACCACGGCTATTTCGTGAATGCCAACAACCTGGCGGTCCCGACCGACGGCGACGTCTTCCTCGGCTATGGGTATGAGGAGCCGTATAGGGCGGAGCGCATCACCGAGTTGTTGGAGTCCAGTGCGCCCATCACCGCCGACCGCACGGCGGAGATCATGCTGGACACCGTGTCGCTGGCAGCTCAAGCACTTCTGCCGGTGATGCTGGAGGTGCGGGTAGAGACGCCGCGTGACGCCAATGCCCTGGCGATGCTTCGTCGCTGGGACTTCAGCATGCAGCGCGACCGGCCAGAGCCGCTTGTCTTTGTCGCCTGGTTTCGCGAACTGAATCGGGCGCTCTATGCGGATGAACTCGGACCTGACCTGTTTGCGGAGTATTGGCGACTGCGTCCCACAACCGTCCGCAACATGCTGACGGAAGCGACGGCTTGGTGCGACAACGTCGAGACCGATAATCCCGAGACGTGCCAGGACATCCTGCACGACACGCTGGCGGCTGTCCTAGACGGCCTCACGGAAGACTACGGCGAGGACATGGAGGCCTGGCGCTGGGGCGATGTCCACATCGCCTATCTCTCTCATCGGGTCTATGGCCGCATCCCCTTGATCGGAGGCTGGTTCAACCACGCAGCGGAAACCGACGGGGGCGATTTCACCGTCAATCGAGGAGCGATGTCGACCTGGAGCGAATCGCTGCCCTTCGCCCATGTGCATGGGGCGGGATACCGCGCGATCTATCCGCTGGGCGACCTCAGCCGGTCACGCTTCATCCTGTCCACCGGCCAATCGGGCCACCCCTTCTCGCCCCATTTCGGCGACATGGTCGAACGATGGCAGAACGGCGAGTGGATCGAGATGTCGAGCTCTCCGGAAGCGCTGGCGGACAACGGCCTCGGAAGTTTGACGCTCCGGCCGATGGACTGAGCATCCTCTGGCCTTGCGGGCCGTGGCCCCGGCGCCAAATGCGCGGTACAGTCAGATATGTTGCCAGTCGACTTCGCCGATATCGAGACCGCCGCGCAGACGCTCGCCGGATCGATCCAGAAGACCCCCACGGTCGCAGCACCCAGATTGTCCGGGCTGCTCGGCTGCGAATTGGTTCTGAAGCTCGAGTGCCTGCAATACACAGGCTCCTTCAAGGACCGAGGTGCGCACAACAAGCTGGCGGGCCTGCCCGAAAGCGGCCGACGCTGCGGGGTGGTCGCAGCCTCCGCCGGCAATCATGCGCAAGGTGTCGCATTTCATGCCAACCGCCTGCGCGTCCCCGCGACGATTGTGATGCCGCAGCTAACGCCCTTCACCAAGGTCGCGCGGACCGAGGCGTTCGGGGCAAAAATCGTCCTCCATGGCGACAATCTGGCGGACAGCCAGGCTCACGCGAATACGCTGGCGTCCGAGCGCGGTCTGACCCTGATCCATCCCTATGACGACCCCCTGATCATCGCCGGCCAAGGCACGGCCGGGCTGGAGCTGCTGCACGCAGTGCCGGAGCTGGACGACATCGTCGTGCCGATCGGCGGCGGCGGGCTGATCAGCGGCATTGCCATCGCGGCGAAGGCGATCAAGCCTTCGATCCGCGTCACAGGGGTCGAAGCGGCCCGCTATCCGTCCATGCACGATGCGTTGGCCGGGATTCGGCGAACATACGCAGGCTCGACGATCGCCGAAGGCATCGCCGTGAAGGAGCCCGGGGTTCTCACGCGCGAGATCATCACGGAGCTGGTCGACGACATCCTGATCGCAGAAGAAGGGATACTGGAGGCCGCCGTCTATCAGTTGCTGACCTGCAGCAACGTCCTTGGCGAAGGGGCTGGCGCCGCGGGGCTTGCCGGCATCATGGCGCATCGCGAGCGCTTCGCCGGGCGCCGGGTCGCCACCGTCATATGCGGCGGCAACATCGATCCGCGTCTCTTGTCGTCGGTGCTGATGCGCGGCCTGCTGCAGGACGGTCGGCTGGCCCGTCTGAAGGTGGAGATCGAAGACGTCCCCGGTGTGCTGGCGCGCGTCTCTGCGACGATCGGCGACCAGGGGGGCAACATCGTCGAGGTGCATCACCACAGGCTGGCCTACGGCCAGCCGGCGAAGCGTGCGGATCTGGAAATCGTCGTCGAAACGCGCGACCGCACTCATATCACGGCGATCGTCGAACAACTGAAGGCCGCGGGCTTCGGTGTCGCGGTAATCTGACCTATTCCACGGCCCCCGCCGGGTCGCGCCGATCGATCCCAACGTATCGGCCGCGATGATAGCCGAGCGGTGCCGCATCCTCCGTGACTTCAAGCTGGACGACGCGGCCGATGACGATGACATGGTCTCCGCCATCGTGGGTCGCGTAGAGCTGGCAGTCCAGCACCGCCGGCACATCGCTGAGTACCGGCGCTCCGGTCGCCAACTCTACTGTGTCCAGCCCCCTCCATGATCGCGGATCCAAGGCGAACCGCTCCGCAATCGCCTGCTGATCGCGGCCGAGGACATTCACCGCAAAGGACCGCGCAGACAGGATCACCGGCAGCGACTGTGCCTGTCTGCCAAGGCAGAAGAGGACAAGAGGCGGGTCCAGCGACACCGAGGTGAACGAGTTGACCGTGACACCGACACGGTCCGCCGCCCCTGCCCTTGCGGTCACCAGTGTGACACCCGTGACGAATTGCCCGAGCGCGTCGCGGAATCGTCGCGGATCGATCTTGGGCGGAGGTTGGATCTGGGGCAGGGAACTGGCCGTCATCATCTGCATTCGTTGTGGTCGACGGGAGAGGACGACCCGCGATCAGAGATGCCCCGCCGACGCCGCCGCGGCAAGCGCGAATGCGCCGCAGGGCCCGCGTTTAAACGCTTCTTAACACTACTCGGAGGACTCTTGGGGCGCATTAACCGAAAAGTCGGGCGTTCCGCGGAGTCGTTTTGGATCATGCTGATCATCGTTGGCGCCATCATTGCCTTACTGTGCACGCTCGGCGGATACGCCGCTCTAGGCGGGCATCTGTACGTGCTCTGGCAGCCTTTCGAGGTCGTCATCATCGTCGGGACCGGCATCGGCGCCTTCGTCATCTCCAACCCCAAATCGGTGCTGGCGAAGGTCGGCTCAGCCGTCGGCGCCTCCATTAAAGGCAGCAAGTACGGCAAGAAGGAGTACCTGGAGCTTCTGAGCCTGCTCTACCAGGTGTTCAAGCTGGCCAAGACCAAGGGGATGCTGTCGCTTGAGCAACACGTTGAAAATCCGCGTGAAAGCGATCTGTTCCAGCAGTTCCCCGGGATCTACAACAACGCCAAGGCCATGACCTTCCTGTGCGACTACCTTCGGCTGATGTCTCTGAACGCCGAAGACCCGCACACCATGGAAGCGTTGATGGAAGAAGAGATCGAGACCCACCACCATGAAAGTACCGCCGTGTCGTCGGCGATCCAGACCATGGCCGACGGTATGCCGGCGCTCGGCATCGTTGCGGCTGTGCTGGGCGTGATCAAGACGATGGGCGCGATCTCCGAACCGCCGGAGGTTCTGGGCAGGCTGATCGGCGGCGCGCTCGTCGGTACGTTCCTCGGCGTGTGGCTGTCTTACGCCTTCATCGCGCCGTTCGCGAACGCCATGAAGAATCTCTACGATGCTGAGATTCGGTACTACCTCTGCATGAAGGCCGGCATGCTGGCCCATCTGCATGGATACGCCCCGGCCGTGTCGGTCGAATTCGCGCGCAAGGCGCTGTTCCCGACCGTCCGTCCGGACTTCTACGAAGTCGAGGAAGCCACCTCCGCCCTGCCGCCCACTTGATGAGCGGCCGGCACCTTGCCTTGGCGATATAGGACCGCCTGACGGAGACCGCCGCACCCGTGTCGAGCGCCAACGAACCGCAAATCATCGTTATCAAGAAGAAGAAGAAGGGTGGGCACGACGGCCACCACGGCGGCGCGTGGAAGGTGGCCTATGCGGATTTCGTGACCGCGATGATGGCCTTCTTCCTGCTGCTGTGGCTGTTGAACGTCACGACGGACGACCAGCGCCAGGGCATCGCGGATTACTTCGATCCGGCCAACATCGCGCGCGCTACCAGCGGCTCCGGCGGCGTGCTGGGCGGCCGCACCGTCGGTCAGCCCGGCCAGATGTCATCGCCGTCGTCGCAGTTCAGCCTCGACCGTAGCATGCCCGGCCGGGCCGAGCCGGTGGAGGACAGCGTCAGGATCGACGACGGCGAAATCGACGAGATCGTAGAACTGCTGACCGAAGGACGCGACGAAGAGGTGGACCCCGAGGCGGTCGCCGCACTCTTGAGCGGGTTGTCGGAGCAGGAGTTGGGCGAGCTTCTATCCGGGCTGACGGATCGGGAGCTCGCGGACGTCGTGGATCGCGCCGACCTGGCCGAGCGCCTGCGGGAAGCTCTGGCGATGGACGGTCAGATCAGCGACGGCGAACTGGAACAGGCGCTGGCCGAACGCGAGCAGGAGATGTTCGAGCACGCCGAGGAGCAGCTTCGCCAAGCCATCCAATCCGTTCCGGAGCTTCAGGGCCTTGCCCAGAACCTGCTGATCGACCAGACGCCCGAGGGCTTGCGCATCCAGATCGTCGATCAGGAAGGGCTGTCCATGTTCCCGACCGGCAGCGCGCAGATGTACGACCGTACCAAGCAGCTGCTCGAGCTTGTCGCCCAGGTAGTGGCCCAGATGCCGCAGCAGATCTCGGTTAGCGGACACACCGATTCCACACCCTTCTTCAACAGCGCCAGCTACGACAACTGGGACCTTTCGACGGACCGTGCCAACGCCAGCCGCCGTGCCATGGAAGAGGGTGGCCTGTCCCCTTCGCGCATTGCCCTGGTCCTCGGAAAGTCGGACACGGATCCGCTGATCGCAGAAGACCCGCGCAATCCGCGCAACCGGCGGATCTCAATCGTCCTCTTGCGCGAGGCCCCGATGGCAGTGGCGCCGAGCGGCCCAACGGACCTCTAGAGACCTCAGGCGCGACCAAGAGTCGCGGCCCACCCTCCCATTTGTGCACACGCGAATATGACGGTTTAATCGGGCTGTCATTGACGCGCTCCGGTCGCGTGTAGTCCGGGGCCGTCTCCCGACCCCGATCCGAAGCGTCTGGTGGCAGACCCTTGACCCATGTGACGAGCGGCCTGCTGGCCCAGTATGATCCGGCCGGGTTCTTCGACGAGGTTCTCGGCGGCGACCTCGCAGGCCGGGGCGTCATACCCATTGCAGAGAGGCTGGCGGCGCTGGAGTTGCGCGCGCTGCAGCAAAGGTCGAAGGATGCCGAGCGGGAGCTGTTCAACCTCGGCATCACCTTCCTGATCCTGTCGGATCGCGAGGCGATCGACCGCATCCTGCCCTTCGACGTCATACCGCGGCTGATCAGCGCTGCGGAATGGCGCCACCTTGAGGCCGGCGTGAAACAGCGCGTGACGGCGCTGAACCTCTTCCTTCACGACGTCTATCACGATCAGCGCATCCTCAAAGACGGCGTTGTCCCAGCCGAACTGATCCTCGACCATCCCTGCTACGTGCCGGCGATGCGCGACATCGACGTTCCGCACGACACCTATGTCCATATCCTGGGCATCGATCTGGTCCGCGACGCCGAGGGCACATTCCGTGTCCTGGAGGACAACTGCCGCTGTCCGTCTGGCGTGTCCTACGTGGTCGAGAACCGCCACATGATGCAGCGGGCGTTCCCCGATCTGATTTCGAACATCGGCGTCCGCTCCGTGGACAATTACGGGACCCGGCTGCACGCCGCCCTGTGCGAGATCGCGCCCAAGGGCGTCGACCAGCCGCGGGTGGTTCTGCTGTCGCCCGGCACTTACAACTCTGCCTATTTCGAGCATGTCTTTCTGTCGCGCGAGATGGGCGTTCCGCTTGTCGAAGGCGGCGACCTGGTGGTGCGCGACGACCACGTCTACATGAAGACCACCGACGGCCTGACGGCGGTCGAGGTCATTTATCGTCGGATCGGCGATGATTTCCTGGACCCGGAGGCATTCCGCTCCGACAGCATGCTGGGCGTGCCGGGCCTGATGCGCGCCTATGCGAAGGGTAATGTCTCGCTGGCCAACGCCATCGGCACCGGGGTCAGCGACGACAAGGCCGTCTACGCCTACATGCCGCGCATCATTCGCTACTATCTCGACGAAGATGCCATTCTGCCGAATGTGGAGACCCATATCTGCCGCGAGCAGACGGGCCTTGACTACACGCTCTCGCGCCTCAAGGACCTTGTCGTGAAGCCGGTGGGCGAGGCCGGGGGATACGGCATCACCATCGGCCCAAAAGCCACCAGTGAAGAACTCGCAGCCTGTCGGGAGCGACTGCTGGCCGATCCCGCCAACTATATCAGCCAGCCTGTCGTTCCCTTGTCGGTGTGCCCGACGGTAACGGATGATGGTATCGAGCCCCGGCATGTCGATCTGCGGCCCTTCGCGGTGACTGGACGGCAGACTTGGGTGTTGCCGGGCGGGCTGACGCGGGTGGCTCTGCGCAAAGGGACACTGATCGTCAACTCATCCCAGGGCGGCGGGTCGAAAGACACGTGGGTGCTGGGCTGATGGAAAAGCTGCTGGCACGATATGCCGACGCGGCCTTCTGGATGGGCCGCTATATGGAGCGGGCGGAGAACCTGGCGCGCATCCTGGACGTGAACGAGACCTTTGCCCGAGACGACCGAGGCGAGGCCAATTGGCTGTCGATCGTCCGCCTGAACGCCGACGAAGAACGCTTCTTTGCGCGCCACACCGCCGCCAGCGCGGAAAACGTGCTGCGCTTCTACGTCTTGGACGACGACAACCCCACATCGATCCGCACGGCCGTGCGCATGGCCCGCGAGAATGCGCGGACGCTGCGGCCGCTGATCAGCACGGAGATGTGGTCACATCTCAACATGTTCCACAACCGCATGCTGGCGCTGCGGGCCGGTGATCTCTCTCTGCACCGGCTGAACCGCGTCTGCGCGGAGGTGAAGGAAAGCTGTCAGGCGCATACCGGCATCGTCGAAGGCACGTTCTACCGTGACCAGGGCTGGTACTTCTACGAGCTCGGCCGACACCTGGAACGCGCGGACCAGACCACGCGGCTCTTGGATGTGAAGTACCACATCCTGCTGCCGTCCGCGCAGGATGTGGGCTCTCCGCTGGACTTGAGCCAGTGGAACGCCGTGCTCAGATCCGCTGCCGGCTATCACGCGTATCGGCGGGTCCATCCGCGAGGACTGACCGCCGCCGACGTCGCCGGCTTTCTCTTGTTCAACACCGCGTTTCCGCGCTCAGTCACGGTTTCGATGCGACAAGTCAACGGCTTGTTGACCGAACTGAAGTCACGTTACATGCTTCGGGGTGGAAACATTGCATCGGAACGTGTCGACGAAATGCTGGCCGTCATCGCTTCGCACAGCATCGAGCAGGTCGTTGCCAGCGGACTGCATGAGTTCCTGGACTGGCTGCAGAGACAGGTGAACACGGTGTCGGACGAGTTGGCGCGGTCCTTCTTCGGCTACAGTACGGCCTGACTGGTTCGGGTGGGCAGAACCATGTCGGCAATCGACCCGCCGATTACGCAACTGCATCACTTCTTCCGATCCGTCCCCCTGCCCTGCCCTTATCTGGACAACGAGGTCGAGCGAAAGCTGTTCACACGGCTGGCACAGCCCGACGCCTCGGCACTGAACTCGCTGCTCACGCGGGCCGGGTTCCGGCGCAGCCACGACATCATCTACAAGCCCGTCTGTCCCCACTGCAGTGCCTGCGTGCCGGTGCGCATCGCCGCCGACCGCTTCGCGTTCGGCCGTTCGATGCGGCGCATTATTCGGGTCAACGCCGACCTGACGGCGACCGACCGGCCGGCCATGGCCACATCCGAGCAGTTCGCCCTGTTCCGCCGCTACCAGGCATCGCGGCACGGCGACAGCGATATGGCGCGGATGACCGAAAGCGACTATCGCGACATGATAGACGAAGGTGGCGTGGACTGCCGGATCGTCGAACTGCGCCTCGGCGGCGGCGCGCTGGTCGGTGCCATCCTGGCCGACCGGCTGGGCGACGGCGTCTCAGCCGTCTACAGCTTCTTCGACCCGACCATGCCGCAGCGCAGCCTTGGCACACGCCTTGTCCTGTGCCTGGTTGAAGAGGTGCGGCGGCTGCACCAGCCGCATGTCTATCTGGGCTATTGGATCGCCAACAGCCCGAAGATGAAATACAAGGCGCGCTTCCAGCCCCTGGAAGCGCTCCAGGACGGCGTCTGGCGGGAGCTTCCGCCCGCCTGACACGGGCCCAGCCACCCGTTGCCGGTTGCCCCCCACCCGCACAGACGTGTATGGGATTCATACAACGGCAGCATTCGCCTCCGGCGAGGCAAGCCGGAACGGGATCGGCATGAATGCGGATCCTCAAGGTTGGGCGATGCTCCGACTGGGAGCACGAAACGGGAGGAAACCCATGACCCTGCAACGAAGGAAACTCATCACCGGTGCCGTCGCGGGCGGTGCTGCGGCCACTGCCGCCACCGCGGCGTCGACCTTCCCCAAGCCGGCCATCGCGCAGGACCGGCGGGAATGGCGGCTGGTCACCACTTGGCCGAAGAACTTCCCGGGCCTGGGCACCGGCGCCAACATTCTGGGCGAGATGATCACCCGGATGTCGGATGGCCGGCTGACGGTCACCGTCTACGGCGCCGGCGAGATCGTGCCTGCATTCGAGGCGATGGATGCGGTTTCCGGCGGCACCGTCGAGATGGGCCACGGCGCGCCCTATTACTGGAAGGGCAAGGTGGACGCCGCCCAGTACATCGCGGCCACACCGTTCGGGCTGAATGCGCAGGAACAGAATGCCTGGTTCCAGTACGGCGGCGGACAAGAACTGGCGGATCGCGTCTACGAACAGATGGGCTGCAAATTCTTCCCCAGCGGCAACACCGGCACCCAGATGGGCGGCTGGTTCAACAAAGAGATGAACACCATCGCCGACTACGAAGGCCTGAAGATGCGCATCCCGGGCCTAGGCGGCGAGGTCGTGAAGGCCGCGGGCGCGACGGTCGTCAACCTGCCGGGTGGCGAACTGCTGGCCGCCATGCAGTCGGGCGCCATCGACGCCATGGAGTGGGTCGGCCCCTATAACGACCTGGCCTTCGGCATCTATCAGGTTGCCGAGTTCTATTACTATCCGGGCTGGCACGAGCCGGCCACAGTCCTGGACAACTTCGTCAATCTCGATGCGTGGTCGGAGCTGCCGGACGATCTGAAGGCAATCGTCGAAGCCGCCAACACCGCCGTCAATCAGCTGGTGCTGGGCGAGTTCGTGGCTCGGAACAACGCCTCTCTCCAGAGCCTGGTCAACGAGCATGGGGTCGATCTGCGGCCGTTCCCCGACGAACTGCTGACGTCGCTGGGCGGCATCGCCGGCGAGGTGCTGGGGGATCTGGCCAGCGTCGACCCGCTGAGCCTGGAGGTGATGGAAAGCATCGCCAACTTCCGGCGTGAGGCCATCGCCTGGGGCAATGTGTCGGAGCGGGCCTTTGCAGCCGCGCGCGACCTGCCGTTCGACTGGGTCACCCTCTGATCCGATCCCATCCGGCCTGAAATGGAAAGGGGCGGCCCCGGCCGCCCCTTTCCTAATTGTCACAAACTTTTTCGGGAATTCCACTTGCGGAACGGGCCGCGACCCGTCATATACCCCGTTCCCTTGTTTCTGGGTCATCTACTGACTGGAGGACACTATGGCGAATGCCGAGGCCGTCTTCCAATTGGGGATCGACTTGGACACACGTGTCGGCGGCGGTTTTGCCGACGGCGCGCCAAGCACTGCCCATGCGGAAGAAACAAAGCCGACCCTGAAAGACCAGGCGGCGAAAATGAAGCCGGCGACCGATGTGAGTGACACGGACGCCTTGGACCACTGGGCAGAGCGGGACGGGCGAAGCTACGCCGGCCGGCATCTGATCATCGACCTCTGGGAAGCGGACGGGCTCGACGACCTCGATCTGGTCGACGACACGTTGCGCGAGGCAGTCGATGTGGCGGGCGCGACCCTGTTGCATATCCACCTGCACCACTTCACGCCGAACGGCGGCATCTCCGGCGTGGCGGTGCTGGCCGAGAGCCATATCAGCATCCATAGCTGGCCTGAGCGCCGATATGCGGCGCTGGACGTCTTCATGTGCGGCGACGCCCAGCCGGACCTGGTCGTGCCCGTGCTCAGGCGCGCCTTCCGGCCCAGCCGTGTGCGCGTGTCGGACCTCTATCGCGGCGAGGATGACGGCGTTCAGTGGCTGTCGGACCGGGCGGCATGACGGAATGGTTCACCGAGACGCTCCATGACGGTGTTGCCCAGGCCCTGACCATCGATCGGCTGCTCTATAGGCAGAAGACCGATATTCAGGATCTGATCATCTTCGACAATCGGGTGTTCGGGCGTGTGCTGGCGCTGGACGGCGTCGTGCAGCTCACGACCGGTGACGAGTTCGTCTATCACGAGATGATCGCCCATGTGCCGCTGTTGGCCCATGGGCGGGCGCGCCGCGTTCTGATCATCGGTGGCGGCGACGGCGGGACGCTGCGCCGCTGCCTGGAGCATCCGGTGGATCGGGTGACGATGGTGGAGATCGACCGCTCGGTGGTCGATCTCTGCCGCGAACAGTTCCCGGAAGTATGCGGCAACGCGTTCGACGATCCGCGTCTGGATCTGGTGATCGCAGACGGGGCGGCCTTCGTGCGCGAGACTGCCGACCGGTTCGATGTGATCATCATCGATTCCACCGATCCGATCGGCCCCGGCCGCGTGCTGTTCACGGCCGAGTTCTATGCCGACTGCAAGCGCTGCCTCACGCCGGGGGGCCTGCTGGTCAACCAGGCCGGCGTGCCGGCCGTGCAGGGCAGTGAGCTGACGGACATCACCACCGCCTTGCGTACCGCGTTCGCCGATGTCGCCGCCTATATGGCGGTCGTGCCCACCTACTACGGGGGCATCATGACACTGGGCTGGGCGAGCGACGATCCGGATTTGCGACGGGTCGAGCAGGCAACCCTGGTCGATCGGGCAGCTTCGGCCGGCATCGTCGGACGCTATTACAGCCCGGCGGTGCATGTCGGCAGCCTGGCCCTGCCCCCCTGGATCGGGGCGCTGATCGCCGCCTGATCGGCCGGACGGCATCCTGCTACGGGTTGATGACGTCGGGCAGCCAGGTGGCGAGCGCCGGGAAGAACGCCAGGATCACTAGCATGCTCAGCTGGATCACCACGAACGGAATGATGCCCCTGTAGATGGCGGCCGTACTGACGGATTCCGGCGCCACGCCACGCAGATAGAACAAGGCGAACCCAAACGGGGGTGTCAGGAAGCTGGTCTGCAGATTGACCGCGATCATGACACCCAGCCAGACCGGGTGGAGATCCATCATCAGCAGAACCGGCCCGACGATCGGGACGACGACGAAGATGATCTCGATGAAGTCGAGGAAGAAACCCATCACGAACATCAGGGCCATTACGACCAGCATGGCCCCGATCGCTCCGCCCGGGAGAGCGGACAAAGCCTCGTGCACCAGCGCCTCGCCGCCGAGCCCTCTGAAGACCAGCGAGAACACCGAGGCCCCCAGCAGGATCACGAACACCATCGAGCTGATGATGGTCGTCTGCTGCATCACGTTGATCAGGATGTCCCGCGTCAGCTGACGTCGCGTCGCCGCCAGCACACAGGCCCCGACAGCACCGATGGCCGCGCTTTCCGTCGGCGTGGCGATACCGGCCAGGATCGAGCCCAGAACGGCCAGGATCAGTGCCGCAGGCGGCAGCAACACCACCAATATCCGCCGACCGAGTTGCCCCTTCTGATCCTCCGGAACCTCCAGCGGCGGCGTCGCCTTGGGGTCCATGATCGAGACCACGATAACCCAGAGCATGTAGAGCACGACCAGGATCATGCCGGGGATGAAGGCACCGGCGAACAGGTCGACGACCGACACCGGCTCCGGCGCGAAGTTGCCCTGGGCCAGCTGCGCCTGGGTGTAGGCGCCTTGCAGGATGTCGCCCAACAGGATCAGCACGATCGACGGCGGGATGATCTGCCCGAGCGTGCCGGACGCGCAGATAGCGCCCGTGGCGATCTTGGGATCGTAGCCGGCCTTCAACATCGCCGGCAGGCTCAGCAACCCCATGGTGACGACCGTTGCCCCGACGATGCCGGTCGACGCCGCCAGCAGCATGCCGACGATGATCACCGAGATGCCAAGCCCGCCGCGCAAGCTGCCGAAGAGCTGCCCCATGGTCTGCAGCAGCTGTTCGGCCACGCGGGAACGCTCCAGCATCACCCCCATGAACACGAACAGCGGAACCGCAACCAGCACCTCGTTGACCATGACGCCGAAGTACCGCGAAGGCAGCGCGCCGAAGAGGTTGAATGAGAACAGGTTGCTTGTGATGCCGACGGCATCCAGCCCCATGCCGAGGCAGGCAAACGCCACCGAAACGCCGGCAAGGGTGAAGGCGACCGGATAGCCCAACAACAAGACGCCGCAAGTGACGACGAACATCAGCAGACTGACGATCTCGCCGATCAGAACGTCACTCACGCTCTTTCTCCCGAGCCACGGCCCCGTTCTCAGGCATGAAGCGCGGGTGATTGCGCAAAATCAGATAAGACCGGCCGGCCATCGATAGCCCCTGCAGTCCCACCAGCAGACAGAAGAGCAGCAGAACGGATTTCAGCAGGAACAGCCCCGGCAGCCCCCCGGCTTCGCGGCTGACCTCAAGCCGCGCCCAGCTGTCGGCGACATACGGGAAGGAAACCCAGGCGACCAGGGCGATCAGCGGCAGCAACAGAAACAGGCTGCCGAACAGGTCGACGAGGGCTTTGTATCGGACGCTGTTGGGCCGATAGAAGACGTCAACGCGCACATGGCCATTGCGCAACAGGGTGTATCCGGCACCGAGCATGAACACGATGCCGTGCATCCACACATAGCTTTCCTGCAGCCAAACGAACCCGATGGCGAAAAGGTATCGCAACACCACCACAGTCGCCGTGGTCAGCACCATCGCGAGGCAGATCCACGCCACTACGCGGCCGATCCTATCGTTCAGCGAGTCTACGAAAAGGACGAAGTTTTCGATGAACCGCAACCGACGATCCCAGTTCTGGTTGCTGGATGGCCACCGAGTTGCGCATGAAGGCGAGCTTGGCGCTTCGGTTCCTAGCGATTACCCCATGCATCACCGGTTGACTAGCCTTAAATCCCAAAGAAGGGCGTTGGACTTGGCCGTTGCTTCGGCGTATTGGAGTGAGCCGGCGCGGGCGGCGCCGCTAGCCTTCCGACCGCCCGTTTTCCCTTGGCGGGCAGCGGACCCGCGTGGTCCCGACCTTGCGACTTGCACACCTCATCGACCGCATCAACGACGTCATCGGCCGCGCCGTTTCCTGGCTTGCCCTGTTCATGGTGCTGGTGCAATTCGCCCTGGTGATCCTGCGCTATGTCTTTGGCATTGGCTCGATTTTCGTACAGGAATCGCTGCTCTACGCCCATGGCACGATGCTGATGCTGGCCGCGGGCTATACGCTTGCCACGGATGGGCATGTCCGCGTCGACATCTTCTATCGTGAGGCGACGCCGCGCCGGAAGGCCGCCACCGACCTGATCGGCGCCCTCGTCCTGCTGCTGCCGTTCTGCGGTCTCGTGGCAGTTACGGCCTGGCCGTATGTGCTGGAAAGCTGGCTCACTCTGGAAGGGTCGCGAGAGACCAGCGGCATCCCGGCGCTGTTCCTCTTGAAGAGCGTGATCCTCGGCTTTGCCGTGCTGCTGGGCTTGCAGGGGGTGGCACTGGCACTCCGGTCGGCTGTCCGGCTCACAACGCCGAAGGATGGGCAGGACACAAGTCTGAAAGCTTCAGGCGGAGAGCAGCACTCCTGATGGCTGATGTCCTGGACATCGCCATGTTCGCGACCGTATGCGCCGTGCTGTTGGCCGGCTTCCCGGTGGCGTTCTCCATTGCAGGCACGGCGTTGGCCTTCGCCCTTCTGGGCGCCGCCCTGGGCGTTCTGGACCTCCGTTTCGTGGCGTTCCTGCCGCAGCGCATCTTCGGCACCATGCAGAACGAAGTGCTGATCGCAGTACCGCTGTTCGTCTTCATGGGCGTGATGCTGGAACGCTCGAAGGTCGCCGAAGACCTGCTGGAAAGCATGGGCCAGCTGTTCGGCAGCCTGCGCGGCGGGCTCGGCGTATCGGTGTCTGTGGTTGGGGCGCTGCTGGCCGCGTCCACAGGCATCGTCGGCGCCACCGTGGTCACCATGGGCCTGCTGTCGCTACCGACGATGCTCAGGCACGGCTATGACCGGAAACTCGCCTGCGGATCGATCTGTGCGGCCGGCACACTTGGCCAGATCATCCCTCCGTCGATCGTGCTGGTGCTGCTGGGCGACCAGATCAGCATCGCCTTCCAGGCGTCGCAGCTGGCCCAGGGCGTATTCGCCCCGGAGACCGTGTCGGTCGGGGACCTGTTCGCCGGGGCCATGATCCCCGGCGTTCTGCTGGTCGGCCTCTACATCGCCTATCAGCTTGTCATCGCGCTGGTGCGACCGAACGCAGCGCCGGCCTTACCCGCACGGGACGCAAGCAAGGCCGGCAACCGGATGCTGTTGCGCGCGCTGGTGCCGCCGATCGTGCTGATCGTGGCAGTCCTCGGCTCCATCCTCGGCGGCATCGCCACGCCGACGGAAGCTGCCGGTGTCGGCGCCGTGGGGGCTCTGATGCTGGCCGGGCTGCGGCTGGCCGACGGCCAGCCCTGGCTGATCCGCGCGGCCGGCGCGTCGCTGATCGCGCTTCTGCTGCTGACCGGTGTCGCCGACCTGCGTGTGACCCGCGACGTGATCCCGCCGGGGGATCTCGCCGGCATCGTGATCGCCGTTCTGCTGTGCCTGATGGTGACGGCGGGCATCGCCGTCAGCGTGGCCCGCACCTATCGCACGGGCATCCTGCAGGATGTGATGCGCGCAACCGCCCGCCTCACCTCCATGGTCTTCGTCATCGTGATCGGGGCGGCCTTGTTCAGCCTGGTGTTTCGTGGCCTGGGCGGCGACCACACGGTCACCGAATTCCTGACGGGTTTGCCGGGCGGTGTGACGGGCGCCCTGGTGATCGTCATGGCCGTGATGTTCCTGCTCGGCTTCTTCCTCGACTTCCTTGAGATCACCTTCGTCGTGGTGCCGATCGTGGCCCCGGTCCTGATGGCCATGGGCGTGGATCCCATCTGGCTCGGGATTCTGATGGCGGTGAACCTGCAGACGAGCTTTCTGACCCCGCCCTTCGGCTTCGCGCTCTTCTATCTTCGCGGGGTGGCGCCGCCGGAGGTGCGGACCGCCGACATCTACCGGGGTGTTGCGCCGTTCGTCGGTATCCAGGTGATCGCACTCGCGCTGGTGGCTGCCTTTCCGGCACTGGCCACCTGGCTTCCCGACTTGCTGTTCCGCTGATCCGATCGCGGGCGGGGTCAGGTGCTGCCGATCGGGTGGCCGGCAACGGTCGACCCGTCGCGGAACCGGCCTGTGCCCAACAGCGAGAGGCAATCCCTGCCCAAGCGCACCGCAAGCCCGCCCAAGGCAGCCACAACAGCCAGAAAAAGAACCAGCTCCGTGACGATCTGTCCGAAGGTCAACAGCGCGATCCGCTGGACATGGATCTCAACCTCGCCGTCGTCCACCAGCTGCTTCATCTCCTGGACAACGGCGTCGGGATCTCCGGCAGCGGTCTCTGCTGCCGTTGCCTGCCAGGCTTCGGGATCCGCCTCGTCGCTGCGGAAACGGAAGCTTGCATCCTCCAGGATATCGACGGCGGTGAGGGCCTGGTCTTCGACGACCCGGGTCTCGAACATCTCCACCGTGATCTCTGCCGGACCGAAGAAGGCGCGCACGCACATATAGGCGGTCAGCAGGCAGAAGGTGCCGGCAACGGCCGCACCGACAAGATAGATGACGGCGGTCGATCTCGGTTCCTTGTCGTCCGGCGCAGCGCTGTCGGCCATGGTCGTCCTCCGCTCCCCCGCAAGTCTCTGTTTTCCGGGCAGCGCACAGACGGCGCAGCCTTCCGGGGGCAATTCGAACCGCCCCCGGAAGGTTGTCTTACACCATCAGGCGGTCAGCCGCGACGGCCGATCAGCCACCAGGCAGTGGGCAAGAGCGCTGCCGCAAGGCCGAGCTTCAGGGCATCGCCCAACAGAAACGGCGTTGCGCCAAGGCTGAACGCCGCGCCGAAGGTGACCGTCGGCTCACCGGCTAGCAGGAACTGGTGTAGCCAGATCACCCCGGGCACGTAGATCAGGACGATGCCGATCAGCAGTGCCGGGATTATCGTGACCACGCGGCGATCCCAGCCGCGCTCAGCCAGCCAGCCGACCGCGGCAGCTGCCAGCACGAACCCGACAAGATAGCCGCCGGTTGGTCCAAGCAGATAGGCCGGCCCCGCACCGGGATTGGTGAACACAGGCAGCCCGGCAAGGCCTTGGGCGAGATAGGCCAGCACCGTGGCCGATCCCAGCTTCCAGCCATAGGCCAAGCCGATCAACAGCACCGCAAAGGTCTGCATGGTGATCGGCACGGGCCAGAACGGCACCTTCAGCTTGGCGGACACCGTAAGCAGAATGCTGCCGGCAGCGATCAGCAGGACCGCCTTGAGCCAGGCATTTCGACCCTCGACCGGCCAGATGGCGGCGGCAAGGGCTGGACTTTGGGCGTTCATGGTCTCTCCCAAGGGTTTCGGCAACGAAAATGGGTCAGGGGCAAGACTAGTCGGCCGAATCGGCAAGGTAAATTGCTGGTGGCCGACGCGATCCAGATCTGATCTAGCGCAAACGGCGTCCCCCGTCGTCCTCAGACCTGCCCGAACCGATTGTCCCGCGGAAAGCCGCGCGGCGGCACTCTACCCACTCCGCCACGACGGCCCAGCCAGTTTGCCAGGTCGCGTTCGACGCGCTGACGATCGCCCATAGGCCATCTCAGGCCGTCTTCCAGCTTGAAGACGATGATGTCGCTCAGCTTGGCGTCGTTGTATCGCTGCAAACGAACGCCGCGGCCGCGCATCATCTCCGGCACCTCATCGAGCGGGAAGCAGAGCAGCTTGCGGTGCGTACCGATGACGGCGACGGTATCACCATCGGCGGGTCGGCATACGGCAGCCCGCGAATCGCCAACGAGGTTCAGCACCTGGCGACCCGACCGCGTCTGTGCTTCCACATCCGCCTGCTTGACCAGGAAACCTTGTCCTGCCGAGGAAGCAACCAGCAACTTGCCCGCCGGGTCAAACACAAACAAATCAATCAGGTCCGCATCATTGTTAAGGTCGATCATCAGGCGAAGTGGCTCGCCGTACCCCCGACCTCTTGGCAGGCGGTCGCAGGCCAGGGTGTAGAACCGGCCGTCGCTGGTAAACAGCAGTAGCTTGTCGGTGGTGTACGCCTGAACGGAGAAGCGCCCGGCATCGCCTTCCTTGTACTTCGCTTCGGCCGACTTGTCCTGATGGCCGCGTACGGCACGCAGCCAGCCCTGCTGTGACACGAGCACCGTGATCGGCTCGCGTTCTACGCCTGCCTCGGCCGGTACCTCGACCTCCGGCGGTGGCGTGCCGACCTCCGTGCGCCGCCGGCCAAGCGCCGTCTTACCGCCGAAGCGCTTGCGGATGTCGGCGATCTGTTCGGCCACCTTGTCCCAACATCGCCCTTCGTCGGCCAGCAGGGCCTCCAGATCCGTCTTCTCCGCACTCAGCCGCTCATGCTCGCGCCGCAGCTCCATCTCCTCCAGGCGGCGCAGAGACCTGAGGCGCGTGTTCAGGATGGCTTCGGCCTGCACATCCGTCAGGTCGAAGGTGCGGATCAGTTCCGCCTTCGGCTCATCCTCCTCGCGGATGATGCGGATCACCTCGTCCAGGTTCAGAAAGGCGATCAACTGGCCGGCCAGTACCTCGAGCCGGTGGTCGATCTTGCCCAGCCGATGGCGCGTGACCCGCTGCAGCACCTCCAGGCGATGATCGAGGAAGGCCTTCAGCGCCTCGCCCAGCGACATCACGCGCGGCACACCGGTGGCATCCAGCACGTTCAGGTTCAGCCCGACCCGCACCTCCAGGTCCGTCGACCGGAAGAGCTGCTCCATCAGCACGGCGGCATCGACGGTGCGGCTGCGGGGCGTGAGCACCAGCCGCACCTCTTCAGTCGACTCGTCGCGGATGTCGTCCAACAGCGGCAGCTTGCGGTCGTTCAACAGGCCAGCAACCCGCTCCACCAGGCGGGCCTTGGGTACCTGATACGGGATCTCGGTGACGACGATCTGGTATTGGCCGTGCAGCAGCGCCTCCTTCGCCCATTGTGCGCGCAGGCGGAAACTGCCGCGGCCGGTGGCATAGGCCTCCGCCATGGTTTCGGGCGTGTCGACCAACACGCCGCCAGTGGGGAAGTCGGGTCCGCGGACCATGCGGGTCAGCGTGGCCGCGGATGCGCCGGGATGGCGGATCAGATGCAACAGCGCGTCGCACAGCTCGCCGGCATTGTGGGGCGGAATGGCCGTTGCCATGCCGACGGCGATGCCCTGCGCGCCGTTCGCCAGCAGGTTGGGAAAGGCCGCCGGCAGAACCGCAGGCTCTTCCCCTTCCCCGTCATAAGTGGGGCGGAAATCCACGGCATCTTCGCCAATGCCGGCCAGCAGCGCCTCGGCAACCTCCGTCAGGCGGGCTTCGGTGTAGCGCATGGCCGCGGCACCGTCGCCGTCGATGCTGCCGAAATTGCCCTGGCCCTCTATCAGCGGATAGCGCTGGGCGAAGTCCTGCGCCAGGCGCACCAGCGCGTCATAGACCGCCTGGTCACCGTGCGGGTGGAACTTGCCGATCACGTCGCCGACCACGCGCGCGGCCTTCTTCGGCGACGCCGACGGCTCCAGCTTCAGCTCACGCATGGCGTACAACAGCCGGCGATGCACCGGCTTCAGTCCGTCGCGCACATCCGGCAGCGAACGCGCCATGATGGTAGACAGCGCATAGGTCAGGTACCGGTCGCCCAAAGCCTGGGTGAACGGAAGCGGTTCGATGCGGGGTTCGGCGATATCGCTCATGACGGGGGCAAGCTACCAGATGACGTGACCATTCGGCGATACGCTTCTATATATCGTTGGCGGGCCGGCGGACAGGTCCGGTGCGCCTGCCCGAAGGCCAGCCGGTCCAGAAAGTGACCGGTGAGCAAGAGGCCGCTCAACACCTCCGTGCCCGAGCCGTCGCCTTCACCGATCAGGAAGCCGGGCAGCGACAGCAACCTCTCCCGATAGGGCTCGCCGGCCGACAGCGAGACGGCCCGGCCGGTGCGCGGGCTGACATAAGCCAGCCGGTCGTTCGGGCGGCTCGGCTCCCCGGTGACGGCACAGCGGGTGAGATCGAGGCCGAAGCCCAGCGCGCCGAGCAGCCCGACCTCCCAGCGGACATAGGCAGCGTCCCAGACCTCGCCGCCCATGAGAGACAGCATCGCTGCCAAGCCCTCGTAGATCGCGGGATAGGGTGCCCGTTCCGGCAATGCCGCCTCAACGATGGCGCAGGCCGATGACAGGGCTGCCAACCGCTGTGGGTCGTCGAGCACTGCGGCCGCGACATGGCCGGTGGTTTCCAGCGCAAAGGCCCCGAGATGGTCCGACAAACGCGCCCGCCAGCGGGCATCGACGAAGGTGCCGGGCTGGATCGCCGGACCCGATCCTCGCCCACGGGTCAGCCCGGCGTGCAATCCGTGGTCGCGCGTCAGCAGCTTGGCGATGCGGCCGCTGTCGCCATGCCGGCGCGCCGACAGCACGATGGCATCATCTCTCCACTCCATGGGCCTCTGACTATCGCGTCCGCCGGGCGAAGGCTATGACCAGCAAGAGGGCGGGTGCTGCGACGATCACCGCGACGAACCCTTGCGGGTCCCAGATATCCATCCCGATACCGCCGACCACGGGTCCGGCGATCATGCCCACCGTATAGCTCATGATGAAGGTGGCGTTGGCAGTGGCCAGATCGCCCTTTGCCAGCTTCTGGCCCAAGAGAATCAGCCCGACGGAATAGAGGCCGCCCATGGCACCGCCCCATAGGAACAGAACGGTACCGGCAAGCCAGCCGAACGCCATGCTGGCCGGAATGGCGAGGCCGATCAGTGTCGCGCTCGCCGCGACGCCCACGATCAACCCGCGCCGGTCGGTGTGGTCCGCCAGCCATCCAAGCGGAAGCTGCAGCGCGATGCCGCCCACCGCACCGGCGCTGATCAGCAGCACGACCGCTTTTTCCCCATACCCTTGCGCAAGCCCATAGACAGGGAACAGGGAGAAGAAGATGGATTCCCCGAACCCCGACAGAAAGGCCGCGGCCAGCGCAAGACCGGCGACCCCGGCCACCGCAGCGATGGCCTTCGGCGATCCCGAACCGCCTACCGTCGGCGCGATGCGGCGGGCCGCAAGGGTCGGCAGATAGGCGACGGCGAGTATTCCGGCAGCGATGTAGAACGGCGCGTCGCCCGTAGTGCCGATCACCGTCAACACGATAGGCCCGGTGGCGATGCCGGCCGCCCAGATGCTGGCATAGAGACTGACGACGCGGCCCCGGCTCGCCTCCGTCGGCACGGTGTTGATCCAGGTCTCACTGACGATCCAGTCGATGGCACCGCCCGCGCCCATGGCAAAGCGCAGCAGTACCATCCAGATCAGCGTGTCGGCTGACGGGAAGGCTGCCAGCGACAGGGCCGCCAGGGCCGATCCGAGAAACAGACACGGCAAGGTTCCAAGGCGTCCAGCGATCCTCGGTGCGAGCGGCCCCACCAGCAGGATGGCGATCGGTGATGCCGCCGCCACGGTGCCGATCGCCAGGCTGGATAGGCCGGCCGCTTCCATCCTGAGCGTGATCAGCGGCCAGGCCATGCCGAGAGTGAGGCCTACGGAAAAGGCGCTAACAAGAATGGCGACCAGACTGCGCACCCGCGCTGCCGGCGTCAGGGCGCCCGATTGGGGCGTTGCGGCGGACTCTGTCACCAACGGCCCCGGTTCACGCGTTGTAGTCCAGCCCCCACGGCCGGTAGAGATCCGGGTCGTCGACCCAGTTCTCGCGGACCTTCACGAACAGGCTGACATGGATGCGGCGTTCCAGCATCTCTTCCAATTCCGTGCGTGCCTCGCTGCCGACACGCTTGATCATGCGGCCGCCGCGCCCCAGCACGATCGCCTTTTGGCTGTCGCGCTGAACATAGACCACCTGCCCGATCTTCAGGCTGCCGTCGGCAAACTCCTCCCAGCTCTCGGTCTCCACGGTCAGCGCATAGGGCAGCTCTTGATGCAGCAGCGTGAACAGCTTCTCCCGCGTGATCTCCGCGGCCATCAGCCGCATCGGAAGATCCGTCATCTCGTCTTCCGGATACAGCCATGGGCCCGGCGGCATGCGCCCAGCCAGACAGGCTTGCAGGTCGGCCAAGCCGTCGCCGGTCAGGGCGGAGATCATGAATGTATCGGTGAAGATGCCGTGCCGGTTCACCCGCTCGCTGATCTGCAGCAGCCCGGCGCGGCGTGCCGCGTCGACCTTGTTCAACACCAGGATCGCCTGCCGTTCGGCGGCCTTCAGCCGATCGATGATCGCCACTGTGTCCGGGTTCGGCGCCGGTCTGCTGGCATCGGCCATGAGAAGGACGATGTCGGCATCGGCCGCACCCTGCCACGCCGAGGCGACCATAGCCCGTTCCAGCCGCCGCTTCGGCTGGAAGATGCCCGGCGTATCGACGCAGATCAGCTGGCTCGCGCCATGAGTGGTGATGCCGAGAACGCGTGAGCGCGTGGTCTGCACCTTTGGCGTCACGATCGCCACCTTGGACCCGACGATCGCGTTGATCAGCGTGGACTTGCCGGCATTCGGCGCGCCGATGACGGCAACGAACCCGCATCGCGTTGCCTCGGCCGGCTCGTGTTCGCTCATGGTTCGGCTGTCAGCGCCGCCAGCAGCCGGTCCGCGGCCATCCGTTCGGCCAGCCGCTTGGACGGTCCCCGGGCGGCCATGGCCGGATGGCCCGGCAGCGACACACTGATCTCGAATTCGGGCTGGTGGTCGGGCCCGCTGCGGCCGACCACCTCGTATCGCGGCAGCGGCAGTCCGCGGGCCTGCGCCCATTCCTGCAGCGCCGTTTTGGGGTCTTGCGGCGGCCGCTCGTCACGATCGATCACGCCGGACCAGGCGGATCGCACGAACCGGCGCGCCGCGTCGATACCGCCATCCAGGTAGAGGGCGGCGATCACGGCCTCACAGGCATCGGCGACGGTGGTAACGTTATCGCGCCCGCCGGCACCGGCCTCCGCAGGCGACATCAACAGGTGCTGGCCCAGATCCATGCCAAGGCCGATCTCGCCCAGGGTTTCGGCGCGCACGAGGGCGGTGAGCCGCCGCGCCAGCGCGCCTTCCGGCTCCACCGGAAACCGTTCGATCAGCCACTCGGCGATCAACAAGCCCAGCACCCGGTCGCCAAGAAACTCAAGCCGTTCATAGCCGAACCGGGCCGCACCCCTTTCGGGCACCTGCACGCTCGGGTGGGTCAGGGCCTCACGCAGCAGCGACGGATCGGTGAACCGGTGCCCGAGGATGTCGGCCAGCGCGTCGGCCGACAATGCGCCCGACGGCTTCACCATACGGTCACCGCACCCCCTGAAACAGCCGCTCGAACCGCAACGATCCAGGCCACTTCCACACCTCCCAGAAACTGGCATCGGCCTCGAGGCTGAACCACAGGAATTCAGCCCGGCCCACCAGGTTCTCCACCGGTACGTAGCCAACGGCGCCGAGCACGCGGCTGTCCTGGCTCGAGTCCCGATTGTCGCCCATGAAGAAGTAGTGCCCCTCAGGAACCACGTATTCCTGAGTGTTGTCGAGGAAACCGCTGTCCGAGCGCTCCAGGATGTAGTGCTCCCGGCCATTCGGCAACGTCTCGATATAGCGGGGCGTGCGGATCGTCCGTCCGAACCGGTCAGTGCCCACATAGTCTTCAACCCGACGCCGAGGAACCGGCTCGCCGTTGATGTGCAGGATCCCTTCGATCATCCGAATGCGATCGCCAGGCAGGCCGATCAGGCGCTTGATGTAGTCGGTCGAGGGATCGGACGGCAGTTTGAACACGACCACATCGCCCGGCTCCGGCTCCCCGCCGAGGATCCGGCCTTCGAACAGCGGCAGTCCCATCGGTACGGTATAGCGGCTGAACCCGTAAGAAAATTTCGAGACAAACAAATAATCACCCTCCAACAGGGTCGGCATCATCGACCCGGAAGGGATGTTGAACGGCTCGTACAGGAAAGTGCGCACGAACAGAGCGATCAACACGGCGTAGAGAATCGTCTTGATCGTCTCGCCGATGCCGCTGGGTTTCTTTGTGGTCATGAAGCGGTATCGAATCCGGTTTTGGAGAAGGGTGTATCCGGTACAGGGTCTTCAAAATCAACCCTGCAATGGTCGATGGCGGGTCGCAGGCAGCGTCCCCGACACGGCCCCCTAGCCCGCCGGCTCGGCGGAGATCACGACGACAGCCATGGCCTGGGGGTCATCATCGGTGATGGTCAGGTGCACGGCCGCACGCATGCCGGGCGGCGTCAGCGTATCCAGCCGCTCGCGGGCGCCGCCCGTCAGTTCCATGGTCGGCTGGCCGCTGGGAAGATTGACCACGCCCAGATCGCGCCAATAGACACCGCTGCGAAATCCCGTGCCCAACGCCTTCGAGCACGCCTCTTTCGCGGCGAACCGCTTGGCATAGCTGGCAGCCCTCAGCGCCCGTCGATCGCACTTGGCGCGTTCGCGTTCGGTGAACACGCGTTCGGTGAAGCGGTCGCCGAAGCGGTCGAGCGTGCGCGCGATCCGCCGGATGTCGATGATGTCGCTGCCAATTCCGAGGATCATAGTCCCTTGCGGGTGCCGGCCTCTGCCCACACCCCCTTCATTCCCGCACCGGTCGTTTGCTGCTACTTAGCGAGCCCGGACCCGAATGGCCAGTGTTTGCCGCGCCGAAGCCGCGGTCACACCTCGATGGTCAGGCCGAACTCCAACGCGCCGTCGGCCAGCCAGTCCCAGGTGTATTGGGCGAAGGACCGGCGCACAAAGATCAGGAACATGCGCCCGCCTGCCCCATCGACCAAGCATTCCAGGATCATGTCGACGGCCCCGATCAGGCTCTGCGCAACGCGCCCGGCCGGGAACACGGAGCCGTGCAGGTCAAGCGGGCAGCCCTTGGCCAGCAGGGCCTCGGCGCTCGGCCCCGCCACACGAATTGTGGTGTAGTTGTCGGTCAGGTCGGTCAGGGCATGGTGCCGGCCGGCGAGTGCCTGCGATGCCTGCTGCAAGACCGCACCCTCTTCACCCGGGGCCGTCACGATCAGCCATTCGTCCGGACCCAGCCAGAGCACGCGCCGGTCGGCCGCCACAACCCCATTGACCTCGCCGGGCAGCTGGATGCCAAGCGCCTCTAGCGCCGCCACGGCGTCCTGGTCTGCGCTGTCGAACCTCAGATTGACCTTGCCGAGATGCGCCAACTCGCTGAGACGCACGCCAGCCGGGTCGGCCGTTGCGGGGGCCAGCTTCAGCGGCGCAAGCGCGGACCGGCGGCGCGCATCCATCTCAACCATTCTGGCGCGCTCCCTCAGGGTCGTAGAAGACGGGTCGGGTGATGGTCACCGGGATGGTCCGATCGGGCATCGACACGTAAACCCGTTCGCCTTCCCGGGCCCTGCCTCGCTTGACCAGTGCCAGCGCGATCGAGCGTCCGACATTGGGGCTGTAATACGAAGAGGTGACGTGGCCGATCATGGGGACGGGTGGCGCGGGCGGCGCTTCCTCGTCGATGATCTGCGCCCCCTCCTCCAGCACCTCGTTCTGGTCTTCCGTCAGCAGGCCGACCAGCTGCTTGCGGTCCTCCCGCACGGTGTCGCTGCGGAACAGTGACCGGCGGCCGATGAAATCGGGCTTCTTCTTGCTGACGATCCAGTCCATGCCGAGGTCAATGGGCGTGATCGTCCCGTCCGTTTCCTGGCCGACGATCACGAAGCCCTTCTCGGCGCGCAGGACATGCATGGCCTCCGTGCCATAGGCCGTGATGTCGAACGGCCGGCCGGCGTTCCAGATCGCCTCCCACGCCGCCTGGCCATAGGCTGCTGGGACGTTCACTTCGTAGGACAACTCGCCGGTGAAGCTGATGCGGAAGACGCGGGCCGGGATGTCCGCCACGCGGCCCTCACGCATGGCCATGTGCGGGAAGGCTTCCGCCGACAGATCAATGCCCTCCGTCAGTTCCTCCATGACCCGGCGGGAATTCGGGCCGCAGAGGCCGATCACGGCCCACTGCTCCGTCGTCGACGTCAGATAGACCTTCAGATCCGGCCATTCGGTCTGCAGCCAGAGTTCCAGCCACGACATCACAGCGGCGGCCCCGCCGGTGGTCGTGGTCATGTGGAAATGGTCGTCGGCCAGCCTTGTCGTCACGCCGTCGTCCATCACCATGCCGTCTTCGCCCAGCATCAGGCCATAGCGGCAGCGACCGATGCCGAGCTTGATCCAGGCATTGGTGTAGACGCGGTTCAAAAACTCCGCGGCGTCCGGCCCGCGCACATCGATCTTGCCAAGCGTCGAAGCGTCCATGATGCCGAGGCTCGCGCGCGCGGCCGCCACTTCTCGGTTGACGGCGTTGCGCATGGTTTCGCCCTTGCGGGGGTAGTACCAGGCGCGCTTCCACTGGCCGACATTCTCGAACACGGCGCCGTGGGCCGCATGCCATTCATGCATCGGCGTCGTGCGCACCGGCGACAGGAACTTACCCGGGGCACGCCCGGCAACGGCACCAAACGCGATGCCGGAATAGGGCTGGCGGAAGGTGGTCACACCGACGGACGGAATATCGGCCCCGACCGTGTCGGCGACGATGCCCAGCACGTTCATGTTGCCGATCTTGCCCTGATCCACGCCCATGCCCGCCGTCGTGTACCGCTTGACGTGCTCGATCGACCGATAGCCTTCGCGAAGGGCCAGCTTCAGGTCCTTGTCCATGACGTCGGACTGATAGTCGACGAAAGCGCGCCGGCGACCGCTTGCCCCCTTGCCCGGCAAGCTCCACAGCAGTCGCGGGTCGGTTTGCGCCGGCTCGTCGATGTCCGGATCGGGCGGGCGCTTGGCCGAGAGGCCCAGATGCTCCGCCGCCTCCGCCCCGGCGGCGTAGCCTTCGGCGATGCAGTCGCGCAAACCGACGGTTCCGCGGCAGGCACCGACCGACCGCTCCTCCTGCGTAGAAGTCCCCGGCACATAAGCACCAGCCGCAGCATCGAAGGCGAGCTTGCCGCGCGACTGCGAAAAAAGGCTGACCAGAGGGTTCCAGCCGCCGGAGATCAGCAGCGTGTCGCACGTCACCTCGGTGCGCAGACCGGGCATGATGCCCGTTCCGTCGGCGGACAGGCGGACCGCCTGCAGGCCGGAAACACGGCTCCGTCCGCTGACCGCGCTGACGGAATAGCCGGCCAGCATCGGCAACCCAAGTTGCCGGGCCTGGTCGACCAGCCCGCCACCCGGATTGGGGCGCAGATCGATGATGGCCGGAACGTCGACCCCCGCCTCGGCCAGCCCGATGGCCGTACGATAGGCGCTGTCGTTGTTGGTGAAGACGACGGCGCGCTTGCCCGGTGTCACGGCATAGCGGTTCAGATAGGTCCGCGCGGCGCTGGCAAGCATGATGCCGGGGCGGTCGTTGTCGGGGAAGACCAGCGAGCGTTCCACCGCGCCCGTGGCCAGCACCACCTGCCGTGCCCTCACCTTCCACAGGCGCTGGCGCGGCAGCTCCGCTGCAATGTTGGGCGGCGCCAGGTGGTCCGTCACACGTTCCACCAGGCCCAGGAAGTTGTGGTCGTAATAGCCGAAGACGGTCGTGCGTGGCAGCACGCGGACCTCGGGCAGCGTCGACAGCTCCGTCAGCACATCCGCCAGCCACACCGCCGCCGGACGGCCACCGATCTCAGGTCCGTCAGCCGGATAGGAAAGCAGGCTGCCGCCCGGCTCCGCCTGCTCGTCGGCGATGATGACACGGGCGCCGGCGCGGGCGGCCACCAGTGCTGCGGCCAGCCCGGCCGGCCCGCCGCCCGCGACCAGCAGGTCGCAATGGGCATACGCGTGCTCGTACCGGTCCGGGTCCGGCCGGCTGGGCGCACGGCCCTGCCCCGCGGCTCGGCGGATCACCCGCTCATAGGTCATCCACAGGCTGGAGGGCCATTTGAACGTCTTGTAATAGAAGCCGGCGGGGAAGAGCGGCGACAGCTTGTCCGTCCACGCGCCCACATCGAAGCCGAGCGACGGGAAGCGGTTCTGCGACCGCGTCGCCAGACCGTCAAAGAGTTCCTGCTGCGTGGCGCGGCGGTTCGGCTCCGTCCGCGCGCGATCCCGCCAGACCTCGACCAGGGCGTTCGGCTCTTCCGCCCCGGCGGTCAGGATGCCGCGCTGGCGGTGGTACTTGAAGCTGCGGGCCACGCGGTGGACGCCGTTGGCCAGCAGCGCCGACGCCAGCGTGTCGCCGGCATAGCCTTCGTACTCTGTCCCATCAAAGGTGAAGGCGATCGCCCGCGACCGGTCGATCCGCCCGCCTTCGGCCAGGCGGTAGGGCTGATTGCCGCCGCTCACTGCGCCGCCCCTTCAGACGTGGCCGGCGCCGCATCAGGGTCAAAGGGCGGTTCGCCGATCGCATAAACCGCCAGGATGCGGTCAGACACCGTGTCGCGGGCCATGTTGAACCAGCGCCGGCAGCCATGGACATGGTTCCACAGTTCGCGATGGGTGCCCTTGGGGTTGGTGCGCATGAACACGTAATCGGCCCAGGCGGCTTCGTCGGTCGATGCCGGGTCTGCTGGCCGCTTGATATGGGCCTCGCCGCCGCACCGGAATTCCCGCTGGTCGCGGGGGCCGCACCAGGGGCACGTGATCTGCATCATGGGCTCTGCTCTTGGTCCTGTCGGTGACGGTGCCGCAGCCCCGGTCAGTGGGCCACCGCCGCCGCCCCGTGTTCCGCCACCAGGGCACCGGAGGCAAAGCGCTCCAGCGTGAACGGCGCGTTGATGGGATGCGGCTGGTCGTTGGCAATGGTGTGGGCGAAGACATGGCCCGAGCCCGGCGTGGCCTTGAAGCCGCCGGTTCCCCAGCCGCAGTTGAAGTAGAGTCCGGCGACCGGCATCTTGGCGATGATCGGGCTGGCGTCCGGGCAGATATCCACGATGCCGGCCCATTGCCGCATCATGTTCACGCGGCTGAAGATCGGGAACATCTCGACGATCGCCGTCAGCGTCTCTTCGATAACGTCGAAGCCGCCGCGCTGGGCATAGGAGACATAGAGGTCCGCGCCGGCGCCGATCACCAGTTCGCCCTTGTCGGACTGGCTGCAATAGGCGTGCACGGCGTTGGACATGACGACCGTGTGCATCACCGGCTTCAGCGGCTCAGACACCAGCGCCTGCAGCGGATGGGTTTCGATGGGAAGGCGCAATCCGGCCATCTTCGCCAGGACCCCGGCATTGCCCGCGACCACCACGCCGACCTTGCGGGCCTTGATCGCGCCGCGGCTGGTCTGCACGCCAGCGATGCGCCCGCGGTCGATATCGAAACCGGTGACCTCGCAGTTCTGGATGATGTCGACGCCCAGCGCGTCCGCCCCGCGCGCATAGCCCCAGGCGACCGCGTCATGCCGCGCCGTGCCACCCCGGCGTTGCAGCGTGGCGCCGTAAACGGGATAGCGGATGTTCGGGTCGCCGTTCAGCACCGGGCAGAACTTCAAGACGGCATCGCGGTCCAGCCATTCCGCATCGATGCCGTTCAGCCGGTTGGCATGGATGCGGCGCTTCAGGTCGCGCGCCTCATGATGGTCGTGGGCCAGGTTCATCACCCCCCGCTGGCTGAACATCACGTTGAAGTTCAGCTCCCGCGTCAGGCCCTCCCACAGCTTCAGCGAATGCTCATAGAGCGCGCCGCTTTCGTCATAGAGATAGTTGGACCGGACGATCGTGGTGTTGCGCCCGGTATTGCCGCCGCCGATCCATCCCTTCTCCAGCACCGCGACATTCCTGACGCCATGCTCTTTGGCCAGGTAATAGGCCGTGGCGAGACCATGCCCGCCGCCGCCGACGATCACGACATCGTAGTGGTCCTTCGGCGGCGGGCTGCGCCACGCCTCCGTCCAGCGCTCATGACCGGTCAGCGCGTTCCTGGCGAGGGTGAAGATGGAGTATTTGGGCATCCGAATTGGGCCTGGGATCCTTCAAGGTTGCGCATCCTGGCAAAGCGGGATCGGCCGTGCAATCGGCAGCGCGACACCGGCTGGTACCGTGACGTCGCAATCAGCACAGGCGGGCGGGCGCACCATGCAAGTTCTCGCCCGACGGGCTCGCTCGCGACGTTCCAGTCAGCTGGCCTCCTCTTGGAGAACGGGATGAGTGGCCAGTGCTGCCCGTCAGCTCTGCACAGCAGCAAGACCTGTCAGGGAATCTGGCTGTACGTAGGCAACCCGCGCATCAGCTGCTGCAACGCCTGGTAGCGCGAGGCGAGCTGATCCGGGGCGATCCGTTCACCTCGACCTCGCCGTATTCGGGCCACCCGGGCAATCTCGCCGCATTGGCTCGCGAGCCCCTCCAGCAGCGCGCGATTCTGCTGCTGCCCCCACCGTGTGACAATGTCGCCATTCGACCAGACGTGCTCGCGCATCTGCGCCAGGGTGAGACCTGCGTCATTCATCGCATCGAGGATGGTGTCAACTGCCGCCGGCCCGGTGGCAGCCGCGGTAACACCACGTTCCCCCATGGCATTGAACCGGGTCACGAAGTTCGTCCGGTGGTTGGCCATCCATTCTCCGTCCCGCGCCTGGACAGCGCCGCCCCACAACTCCAGTGCCGCCAGGCAGCTCGCGGCCTCAGCCAAAAATGCGGCGGCTGCATTGGCATGGGTCGTCAGCGGCGCCGGAACCGGTTGCGTGGTGGCGAACTGCGGAATCGGCATCACTGCGCAGGCCGGATGCTGCCGATAGTTCTGCCGCGGCGGATCGTCGGCCAGCTCGCCCAGCGTGCTGCTGATCGTGTTGAAGATGGCGCCGATGCCCATGGTCACGATGCCGATCATCGAAATGACGCCCCCGACCCCGGCTCCGAGGCCCGTGACAGCGCCAATGCCGGCGACGGCGCCTCCAGCACCAGCGATACCCCTGCCGACGGTATCGAGGGTCTCCCCAATATCGCCGGTGGTCTCGCTGGCTTGTTCCATGTCCTCCTTCGTGCCGTCATCAACGTCGGGTATGTCGCCACCGGGTCCGCCGAACGGTCCAAACGGTCCCGGCAGTACCTGTGCAGGATCCTGAGGGTTTGCCGATCGCCCCCCATCGTCGCCGGCCGTCTGCGCCCAAAGCGGAGCGGGGACCAGAGCGCTGCCCAGGCCATACCCCGTGCTCAAGAGAAGGCGACGACGATACAGTCTAAGTGCAGTGGGGCGGTCAAGCTCTCGTTTGGGCATCGTGTTTCATCCTTGCAGGTCACAGTGGCCGGAGGCCATGAAGTCATCAGAGGGCATCAAGCAATACAGCAATTCCCGCATGTACTGGAATAATAGATTGCGGCTAGCGTGCGGCTCACGAACCCATGGCGGCCGCTCGGACGTGACGTTGATCTGTGGATGGCTGGCGCTAACGGCATGCCTGCTTCCTGGCGACATGATGAGAAAGGCACCGGGGCAATGAGTATTGGCAAGTGTGCAAGCCGCCATTGTACTGATCTGGGGTGCTGACGCTGGGCGAAAGCAACCTGCCAGCCGGATCTTGATCGCTTGGACCGCGCATCGATCAGGCCTTGGCGGAGACGAAGATGCGCTCCGCGCCGGCATCGGCGACATTCTGCGAAACGAAGTGCGGGGTGATGCCAGTCACTGCGCGCTTCGCAGGATGGCGTCAGGGTTCGCCTGCGTCGATGGCGTGTCCCGGCCCGCTGCATCCCAAGGACCATCTTGGCATGCAGAGGCGGCCGGTCACTCTGGACGACGCGCGAGCATGAGACCTGCGGAACGGACTCGCCGAGATGCGGTCTTCTATCGGGGACGGGCATAATCCGAACCGGACGGCACCCTCGCGCGCCGGAGCTTCGACCGGACATGACGCTTCGGAGGTGCCTCTCGATCGAGAGTGTCTTCTTACCGAGTCGTTGTAGTGTCTTCATCGAGTTTTGGCCGGACGCCGGCGCAGAAGGACTCACCGCGATGATCAAGGATCGGATTACCCCAACGGCCCCCCGTAGTCCCCTCTGGCGCAGCGCGCTGTCCGGCCTTTGCCTGGCGCTATCGGTCTGCCTGCTTGCGCTGCCGACGAGCGCGCAGCCGACAGGCTTCGACACGCGCCTTGATCTTGATGCCCTGTCCATACAGCGCGTCATCTATCATCCGTCCGACAATGCCGTGTTTCTTTTCGTCAGCGCCGATGGCCGGATGGGGCTGGTGGATATCGCCGATCCCGCCCGGCCCGGCTTCGCGTTCGACGTGGACGCGGCCGCGGATGTCGCCGCGATTGCGCCGGCCGGCGACCTGATCGTAACCGGCGGTGAAGACGGCACGATCCAGCTTTGGACCATGGCCGGCGCCCGCGTCGGCGAACCCTTCTCGGCGCATGACGGATCGGTGACCGGCATCGCCTTCAACCCGAGCGGCAAGAGCTTTGCGACCAGCGGAGCCGACGGCCTGGTGCGGCTGTGGATGCAGACTGGTGAGGCCGCAATGCCAGCATTCGCCGGCCATGACGGATGGGTCTCGGACGTCGCCTTCTCGCCCGACGGCAACCTGATCGCCTCCACGGGGTCGGATGGCACGGTGCGGCTTTGGCCGCTGGACGACACGCCGATGCTGCCGCCCCTGACGACCGGCGCGCCGCAGGGGACCGGCAGCTGGCTGAGCAGCGTGGCGTTTTCCCCCGACGGCGACCGCGTGGTTGCCGCGGGCGAGGACGGCCGCCTCTGGCAATGGTCCATCGACGGCACGCTTGCCCACCGCGGCTTTCAACTGCACGACGACTGGGTCCGCGACGTCGCCTTTACGCCTGACGGCGACCGGGTCCTGACCGCCAGCGACGATGGCGCGGTGCGCGTCTGGACCACCAGCGGGCTGACCGCCGAGGCTCCGTTCGAAGGTGAAGACGGGCCGGTGCGCAGCATCGCCGTCAGCCCGCAAGGCGACCGCCTGGTCTCGGTCAGCGCATACGGAACGGTACGGCTGTGGCCCCTGGACAGCACGTTCATCGAGCCGTTTCGCGGACATGACGGAAGCGTCTACAGCGTGGCCGTCAGCCCCGATGGCGACCTGATCGCCTCAGGCGGACGCGACGGCCGGGTGTTCCTTTGGACGACGGACGGCCAGCGGGCGGCCAGCCGCAACGGCCAGCAAGGCGGGTCGGTCGGGGCGATCGCTTTCAATCCCGACGGGGACCTGATTGTCACCGGCGGCAGCGACGGCCTGGTGCGGCTGTGGCACCGCGACGGCACCTCCGCCGCGCAGCCATTTTCCGGGCATCAGGGTTCCGTGACGACCGTAGCCTTCAGCCCGGATGGTGAGCGCATCGTCTCCGCCGGCGAAGACGGCATGGTCAGGATATGGACGCTTGACGGGTCGCCGGCCGCGGTCCCGGTCCGGGCCAGCGGCTCGATGATCGGCAGTGTTGCGTTCAACGCGTCGGGAGACCGAATTGTCACCGCCGGCCATGACCAGACAGTGCGGCTTTGGCGGCGCGACGGGTCGCCCGTCGGGGCGCCCCTGAGCGGGCACGAAGCTTGGATCACCAGTGCCGTCTTCAGCCCCGACGGCAGCCAGATCTATTCCGCCGACTTTCGGGGCGGTGTGCGGGTATGGGCCGTGAACGGCGGCCAGTTGGTGCGGCAGTTCAGCGCCTCGTCCTCCCTCGTGCTGGGTGCTGTCGTCGTCTTCAGCCCTGCGGGCGATCTTCTGATCGTCGAGCACTCGGGAACTCTCAGGCTCTGGAACCTGGACGGAACGCCGGCCGGCGACCCCATGGACGCAGAGGCGAGTGACTTTGCCTTCGACCCGAACGGCCAGTTCGTCGTGGCTGCCGGCACGGAAGGCATCACGCTTCTGTCGATGGAAGACCTTCAAAGGCGTGAGGTAACGGACCTTGAAGAAGAGCCGAGGGACGAGATCACCGCCGAGGGCATGCCTGTCAGCATGCTGCTGCTCATGGGCAACGCCAGCATGGATTTCGGTGAGTTCGAAGAGGCGATCGAGTCCTACGATGCGATCATCCGCCATGATCCGACCCACCGCGTAGCACTCGGCAGCCGTGCCTACGCCTATCTGCGCCTGGAACGCTTCGAGCTTGCGATCGCCGACCTGACCGAGACGATCCGGCTGTCGCCGCCAACGGCCGAACTCCATGAACTGCGCGCGTTCGCCTCTCTCAATCTCGACGACTTCGACTCGACGATCGCCGATTTCGACGAGGTTCTGCGATTGGACCCAGGCAACGAATATGCCCAGGAGACCCGCGCCTATACCTATGGTCGGCGTGCCTGGAGACTATATCTCGACGGCCAGGTGGACCAGGCCCTGACGGAAATCGATGCGGCCCTGCTGGTGTGGTCCGACACGCCCGCCTTCATCGATACGCGCGCGCATGTCTTCATCGCCCAAGGGCGCGCCGACGAGGCGCTGGCGGAGTTCCAGCGTGTAATGCAAATCGGTGGGGCGGAATGGGTGCAGCGCTACCAGGAAGCGCTAGCCACCCATGGTTACGAGCCTGGCCCTGCCGACGGTGTGCTTGGCGAGAACACGCGACTGGCTCTCATCGCCTGCATTCAGGACGGGTGCCGCCTGCTGGTGGAGTAAGCGGCCTAGGGTCGGTCGACATTCAGAATGTCCCTCACCCATCAAGGGGGAGGGCTTCAAATTAGTTGGGGCTACGAATGTCGACGGCCCCCTACCCCGACTGGCGGGGCATTGCCCGGGGCCGGTCGCTACGACAGCCCCTCGATCAGCCCCTCGCCGTCGATGAAGATGTGCTCCGCCGCCGGCGATCGCGGCAGGCCGGGCATGGTCATGATCTCCCCGCAGATCACCACCACGAACTCCGCCCCGGCGTTCAGACGGATCTCGCGGACCGGCACGACGTGGTTGATCGGCGCGCCCTTCAGTTCGGGATCGGTGGAGAAGCTGTACTGGGTCTTGGCGATGCAGACGGGCAGATGGCCGTAGCCGTCCTTCTCCAGCTGCTCGAACTGGCCGCGGATCTTCTTGTCGGCGATGATGTCGTCCGCCCCGTAGATGACGCGCGCGATGGCCCGCACCTTCTTCCAGAGCGGCATCTCGTTCTCATAGAGCGGGCGGAACTGCGCGGCCCCGCTGTCGGCCAGCCGCACGACCCGCTCGGCCATCGCCTCGATCCCGGCACCACCATCGGCCCAGTGCGTGTTGATGTAGGCGTCGACGCCGTAGCTGGAGCAGAACTCCCGTACGGCTTCCAGTTCTTCATCGGTGTCCGTGGCAAAGCGGTTGATGCCGACCACCGCGGGCACACCGAAATGGGCGACGTTGCGCAGGTGCCGGCCGAGATTCTCCATGCCCTTCTTCAGGGCCTCCACGTCCGGCTTGCCAAGGTCGCCCCGGGCCACACCACCGTGATGCTTCAGCGCCCGCACAGTGGCGACGATGACGGCCGCATCGGGGCGCAGGCCGGCCTTGCGGCACTTGATGTCGAAGAACTTCTCCGCCCCCAGATCGGCGCCGAAGCCGGCCTCCGTGACCACATAGTCGGCCAGCTTCATGGCAGCGCGCGTGGCGATCACCG
>JANQIX010000031.1 GCA_028281925.1 Alphaproteobacteria bacterium | reverse complement strand
GCGGCCTTGGAGCCTTCCTCGCCCAGCTTGATCACGCCGGACTCGATCATCTCGTGATAGAGGTCGTTGCCCTCGCGCGTGCGCTCGCCCACACCGGCGAACACCGAATAGCCGCCATGCGCCTTGGCGATGTTGTTGATCAGTTCCATGATGATGACGGTCTTGCCGACCCCGGCGCCGCCGAACAGGCCGACCTTGCCGCCGCGGGCGTATGGCGCCAGCAGATCCACCACTTTGATGCCCGTGACCAGCACCTCGGTCTCCGTCGACTGGTCGACGAATTCCGGCGCCGGGCGGTGGATCGGGGCGGTCATCTTGGTCTCGACGACCCCGCGTTCGTCCACCGGATCGCCGACCACGTTGATGATGCGGCCCAGGGTCTCCGGCCCCACCGGCACACGGATCGGGCCGCCGGTATCGACCACCTGCTGGCCGCGCACCAAGCCGTCGGTCGAATCCATAGCCACCGTACGCACGGTGTTCTCGCCCAGGTGCTGGGCCACTTCCAGCACCAGCGTCTTGCCCAGAAGCTCGGTGTTCAGCGCATTCAGGATCGGCGGCAGATCGCCTTCGAAATGCACATCGACGACGGCGCCCATGACCTGCCGCACGCTGCCGATGACATTGGTTTCCACCTTCTTCTTCGCGGCTCTCGCCATGTCCTCGCTCCTGAAAACTGCTCTTTCGCCGGGGCTTGCCTGCCCGTCCTGCGCCTAAGCCTGGTTGTCCCTCGTCGGCCCCCGTGCCCTTGCCTGCTAGAGGGCCTCGGCGCCGGATATGATCTCGATCAGCTCCTTCGTGATCGCCGCCTGCCTGGTGCGGTTGTACTGCAAGGTCAGGTTGCCGATCATCTCGCCAGCGTTGCGTGTCGCATTGTCCATGGCGGTCATGCGCGCACCCTGCTCGCTGGCCGACGATTCCAGCAGAGCCTTGAAGACCTGGATGGCCAAGTTGCGCGGCAGCAGCGCCCGCAGGATCGCCTCTTCATCCGGCTCGAAGTCGTACACCGCCTTGCTGCCGCCGGCGGCTTCCTCTGCTTCCTCCGGCATGGATAGCGGGATCAACTGCTGCGTCGTCACCACTTGGCTGATGGCAGACTTGAAGCGGTTGTAGATAACGGTGCAGACGTCGAAATCGCCGGCATCGAACGCCGCCAAGAGGCGGCCGCTGATCCTGTCGGCAAGGTGAAAGTCCACATGGCCGCCGACGTCGGTGATGGCATCGGTAATCAGGCTGCCGTAGTCGCGCCGCAGGTTGTCGCGCCCCTTGCGACCGACGATCAGCAGCTTGACCGTCTTGCCCAGCTGATGCAGCTCGCGGATCTTGCGCCGGGCCTCGCGCGTGATTGAGCCGTTGAAACCACCGCACAACCCGCGGTCCGAAGTGATCACGACCAGCAGGTGCACCTCGTCCTGCCCGGTGCCGACCATCAGTCGCGGGCCCTGACCGGTCGCCGCCGCCTTGCCGGCGAGGCTGCCGAGCATCCGTTCCATGCGGCTGGCGAAGGGCCGGCTCATCTCAGCCTGCTCTTGCGCGCGGCGCAGCCGCGAGGCCGCGACCATCTTCATGGCCGACGTGATCTTCTGCGTCGACTTGACGCTGGAGATGCGATTACGGAGATCCTTGAGGCTTGGCATGCCCTAACCCTAGCGACCGAGCGGCCGAACCGGCGCCACGTCACCGCGGCGCCGCCCTTGTTGTCACGCAGGCACGAAGACCTTCGCGAAGTTCTGCAAGAAAGTCTTCAGCCGCTCTTCCGTCTCGGCCGTGATCTGCTTGTCGGTCCGGATGGACTGCAGGATCTCTTTGCCGCGGCTGCGCAGATCCTCCAGGTAGGCCTGCTCGAATTTCGACACCTGGTCGACCGGCAGATCGTCCAGGAACCCGCGAACACCGGCAAAGATGGCGGCCACCTGTTCCTCCACCGGCTTCGGCTCGTACTGCCCCTGCTTCAACAGCTCGGTCAAGCGCGCGCCGCGTGCCAGCAGTCGTCGGGTGGACGCATCGAGATCCGAGGCGAACTGGGCGAAGCTCTCCATCTCGCGGTACTGCGCCAGCTCCAGCTTGATGGTGCCGGCCACCTGTTTCATCGCCTTGATCTGGGCCGCCGAGCCGACACGGCTGACGGAGATGCCCACATTGATGGCCGGGCGCACGCCCTTATAGAACAGACTGGTTTCCAGGAAGATCTGCCCGTCCGTGATCGAGATGACGTTGGTCGGAATATAGGCGGAAACATCGCCCGCCTGGGTTTCCACCACCGGCAGCGCCGTCAGCGAGCCCGAGCCGTGGTCTTCGTTCAGCTTCGCCGCACGCTCCAACAACCGACTGTGCAGATAGAAGACGTCGCCCGGAAAGGCCTCGCGGCCCGGCGGCCGGCGCAGCAGCAGCGACATCTGGCGATAGGCAACGGCCTGCTTCGAAAGGTCGTCATAGATGACGACAGCATGCATGCCGTTGTCGCGGAAATACTCGCCTATGGAACAGGCCGTGTAGGGGGCGAGGAACTGCAGCGGTGCCGGCTCGGACGCCGTTGCGGCGACGACGACCGTGTAGTCCAGCGCGCCGTAGTCGCGCAGCGTCTTGACGATCTGGGCGACCGTTGAGCGCTTCTGGCCGACGGCGCAATAGATGCAGAAGAGCTTCTTGCTGTCGTCGGCGTCCTTGTTGACTTCGCGCTGGTTGATGATGGTGTCGATCGCGACGGCCGTCTTGCCCGTCTGGCGGTCACCGATGATCAGCTCACGCTGGCCGCGGCCGATGGGGGTGAGTGCGTCGATGGCCTTGAGGCCGGTCTGCATCGGCTCATGCACCGACCGGCGCGGGATGATGCCCGGCGCCTTGATCTCAGCCCGCTTGCGCTCATCCGCCTGGATCGGGTCGCCGCCGTCGATCGGGTTGCCCAGCGCATCGACGACCCGGCCCAAGAGCCCTTTGCCCACCGGGACGTCCACGATGGCGCCGGTGCGCTTGACCAGATCGCCTTCCTTGATGTCGCGGTCTTCACCGAAGATGACGATGCCGACATTGTCGACTTCCAGGTTCAGCGCCATCCCTTTGATGCCGCCTGGAAACTCCACCATCTCACCGGCTTCGACATTGTCCAGACCATGGACACGGGCCACGCCGTCCCCGACGGACAGCACCTGGCCGACTTCCGCGACGTTCGCTTCCGTGCCGAAACCAGCGATCTGTTCCTTGATGATCGCGGAAATCTCGGCGGCACGAATTTCCATCAGGCGATCCCCTTCATCGCGAGTTGTAACCTGTCAAGCTTGCTTCTTAACGACGAGTCCACGAGGCGCGAGCCGACCTTGACGACCATCCCGCCCAAGAGCGACGGGTCCACTTGCAGATCGACCGTCACCTTCGCACCGACCGCCCGTTTCAACTGGTCGGTCAGCGCATCCATCTGGGCATCGCTCAGCGCATGGGCAACGCGCACGGCCGCCGTGACTTCGCCGCGGCGGCGCGCCAGTTCTTCAAGAAAGGCGGTGATCATCGCGCCCAAGGCGAAAAGGCGCCGGTTGGCCGTGACCACGCCGACAAACCGTCGGGTCAGGTCGCTGACGCCGGCCTTCTCCAGAACGGCGTCGATGGCGCGCGATTGGTCGTCTCGGCCCAAGAGCGGGCTGTTCACCAGGCGCTGCAGATCGGCGCTGTCCGAGAGCATGGCCTTCAGGGCCTTCAAATCGTCAGCGACCGCATCCAACGCCTTCGCTTCATCCGCCAAATCGAACAGGGCTGTCGCATAGCGCGACGCCAGACCGGCGGATGCTGTGGATTGCGCTGCCACGATGTTCCCCGAGATTTCGGTTCTTCTTGCCAGCCCGAGGCGCCGTATCCGGCGTGGGACCTTCGACCTAGCGTTGGGCCGCAAAGCGAAAAAACGCCGGGAATTCGGCGCCTGCGAGCGACCGCGCGTGGTCTATCACAGCCCGTCGGGTGGCGCAACCATCGGTCCCCGGCCAACTCCCGCGGGTTCGCGTGCGCCGTCTGCCGCATCGCCGCCACGGCGCATGCCAGCGGATTGTTTCCGTGATGGGGACAAGATGTTCGCCGCCTGCGCTCTAGCGTCAACGATGGGCACCGCCATCTTAAGCGAAGTCGCCGACCGCTGTTGCCTGCGACCACCGCAGACCGCGTGTCGGCTTCGGCGACGGTCATCGGCTCAACAGGGAGACTTGGTCATGCGCAAGGTTCTTGCTTCGGCGGCCGTCGGTGCCGCGCTCATCGGTGCAACCGCGGTTGCCGCGGAGGAGTTCGCCTTCGATCCCTCCCACACCCACATTCTCTTCTCCATCGACCATTTCGGCTTTTCCGACGTGCATGGCGAGTTCCTAGACTTCGAGGGCAGCGCTGTGTTCGACCCCGACGCGCCGGAAGACGGCAGTGTGACGGTCACGATCGACACCGCCAGCATCGATACGGGATGGGCGGCGCGCGACGAGCACCTGCGCAACGCCGATTTCTTCGACGTTGAGACCCACCCGACCATGACCTTCGAGAGCACCAGCGTCGAGATGACGGGCGACGACACCGCCCAGGTGACCGGCGACCTGACGATCCTGGGCACGACGCAAGAGGTCACACTCGATGTCATCTTGAACGGCATGGGGCCGCATCCGTTCCGAGAAGGTGTGACCGTGGCCGGCTTCACCGCCACAGGCTCGATCGACCGTACGGCGTTCGGCCTGGCGTACGGCTCGCCGGCCATCGGCGACGAAGTCCACATCCAGATCGAGACGGAGCTCAACGCCGGCGGCTCCTAACCCCGGTGCTTCGGGGCGACGGCGCGCTGCCACGTGATAAGGAGGCAACCCCGATGGTGCGCAACAGCGCGAACGCCTACGGGTGGGTCGCCGTCGCCCTTCACTGGCTGATTGCCACGCTGATCGGCGTGATGATCGTCCTGGGCCTGGTGATGACACGAGGGTTCGACGACGACATCATGACCAAGGTGGCACTCTATCAGTGGCACAAGTCCATCGGCATAGTGATCCTGACGCTGGTGGTGCTTCGGCTGGGATGGCGGCTGGCCAACCCCGTGCCGCGGCTGCCGGAGACCCTCAAGCCTTATGAACGCGGGCTCGCCCATGCGGCCCATGTCGGGCTCTATGTCCTGATGCTCGCCATCCCGCTCAGCGGTTGGTTGCTGGCATCGGCCTCGACCTTTCCGACAGACATCTTTGGATGGTTTCCGCTGCCGAAGCTGATCACGCCCGATCAGGCGGTAGAAGAAACGATGGCCGAGGTCCACGAGGTGCTCGGCTGGGTTCTTCTGGCGCTCTTGGCCGTGCATGTCGCCGCCGCGCTGAAGCACCACTTCGTTCTGAAAGACGACGTTCTGCGCAGGATGCTGCCGATGGCGGCTGGGCATCGCAATACTGGGGGCCAGTGATGAACCAGCGTATCCGGGCAGGCTGTGCCGCGGCCGCAATTGCGGCTATCGTCGCAGGCACGACCGCAGCCCATGCCGCCGACACCTGGACGGTGAACTACGATGAAAGCCGCCTGGGCTTCATCGGCCTGCAGGGCGGTGACGAGTTCACGGGCCATTTCGGCGTTTGGGAGGCTGAGATCGCCTTCGATCCGACCGACCTCGAGAACAGCAGCGTCGTGGTCACGATCGCCACGGAAAGCGCCGATGCCGGCGCCTCGCAGCGCAACGACCTGCTTCCGGGGTCGGAGTGGTTCGACGTGGGGGCCCATCCGCAAGCGCGCTTCGTGACGACAGGGTTCACCCATCTCGGCGGAACGGATTACGAAGCCGCGGCCGAACTCACCATCCGCGACATGACGCATCAGGTCGTGCTGCCGTTCTCGCTGGTGATCGACGGCGACACCGCCAAGGTGTCAGGCGAACTGGAGATACTGCGGACCGACTACAATGTCGGGATCGGTCAATGGGCGAGCGCGGACCCGGTCGCCTTCGAGGTGCGGGTAACCGTCGACCTGACCGCCCAACGCGGCGGCTGACGCGAACGCCACCGGCTCGTCATCGCCGGGCACCAGTCCGGTCTGCGCAGTTGTCATCCATGGGGAGCGTCATTGCGCCAACGGTCGCCAGCGCTCATGCCCGTGCGCACCGAAAGGCGAGGAGGTCCCGCATTTCAGCTGGCCTAACGCTCAATCCCCAAAAAAAGAAGAAAGGCGGCGCAATGCCACCTTCAGCGTTTGGCTGCTCCGCAAGGTGGGCGCCAGCGGTCGCTCACAGGCCCAATTGACCGTTCCGTCGAAGGCGGTCGCCGCAAGCCCCGGCCGCGGCGACCGTCCGACCGCCACCGCGGCTCAAGTCCGGTCGTTCGGAACCTCGACCGGCGCGTGATCCAATGTGTTGGAGACGTCGTAACGGCTCAAGCCCAGGTCGCGAAGATCGCGATCGCTCATCCGCGTCAAGCTTTCTGAGGTCATCCTGTGGCCCAGGCCGAGGTCCTTCGGTCGCTTCGTCATCATAAACATGGCCCAGTCCTACTCTTTAGAGGTGCGGCAACAGCCCAGTTCACACTGGCAACGTTCCACATGTAATGATCCGCGCTGTCCGCCAACATCTCAGATCCGACTTAATTCATCCGCCGGCCGACATCACAGAACATTTGCTATGATCTTGATTATGTTATGGAAAGCCGGATTAAGCGACCGTTACCAATGCTTAGATCAGCAACGATCGCAGCCGTGTACAAAGCTTGTCTTGGCGGATTATTCGATGTCTTGGGGATCGTCCGTGTCAGGCCCCAGGGCGTCGTTCAGCGCCCTTTCCAGGACGACCAGAGAGAACGGCTTGAACAGGCAGACCTGGTCGGCCGGCAGCCGACGCCGATTGGCCGGTACGCGGTTCTCATAGCCGGACATGAAGATGACCCGCGTGTCCGGATGGCGGCTTGCCACCGCCGCCGCCAGGCCCGGTCCATCCAGCCTCGGCATGACGACGTCCGTGATCAGCACTTGGACGCCGCCGGGCATGTTGGCCATCAGCGATAGTGCCTGTTCACCGTCCTCAGCGCGCAGAACCTGATAGCCGCGGCTGGAAAGGGCCAAGCTCACCGTGTCGCGTATCGGCGCTTCGTCGTCGACGACCATGATGATCGGCGGGCCGGCGGAGGCATCGTTTTGCGGTGGGCGCCCATGATCCGCGGATCGGTCTCGTGTCCCCCTGAACAGGCGCCCAAAGCGCCGCTCGGAGGCCGAAGAGAGGCTGATGGCAGGGGAGAGGGACGACATGGGATCGATCATGCAGTTTCGCGACCCGACTCGGTATGCGCGAGTGTCGCACCCCGCCGATTAAGATCCCGTAAATCTAGATCTTTCAGAATCTTTGTATTGGTCATGAATCATAAGTGTTGATTAACCAAGGGCGGCATAGGATTGAGCAATTTCTAATGATATGTCTTTCGAATTCATTGGTTAATCAAATGTTGACTGAAGCGCTAGCCGCAGAAGGCCGCCGCCTTGGTCATGATTTCACCATATGGTTATGACAATTGCCGCTTTGCACCATGGCCGCTAAAAGAGAGCGTGGCGTGGATGCGGCTAGAGCTGGCGCCAGTGTGGCTCAGTGTCCGGTGGAAAGGGCCGAAGATGGCAGTCGAGCCCGACCGCGAAGAGTCGGATGCGCCCGAGGCGGCGCTTGAGACGGCTGACGAGACGTCGAAGCGCGGGCGGGACGGCCGCGACACGTTGCGCTTCCTGCGGCTGCTGGCCCTCGGGGACACAGAGCTTCGGCGCATCATGTACGTCTTCATGGTGCTGGCGATCCTCTACACGCTCTACTTGGCGCAGGGCGTGCTGCTGCCGGTCTTCCTCGCGATCTTCCTCTCTATCCTGCTTCATCCGATCGTCGGCCAGCTCACGCGGTTGAAGGTGCCGCAGAGCCTGGGGGCCGGACTTGTCGTTGCCGCCTTGGTGGCCGCACTCGGGCTCGGCATCTATCAGCTCTCAACGCCGGCGATCGAGTGGCTCGACCGCGGATCGCTGCTGCCGCAGCAGATCACGCTGAAGCTGGAGGCCCTGCGCGAGTCGATCGAGCGCGCGCGCGAGACGACGGAGGCGCTCCGGGATCTCACGGCAATCGGCGACGAAGGCATATCGGTGACCGTCGAGGGGCCGAGCCTGACCGAGCAAGTGCTGGGCCAGGCGCGCGACACGATCTTCACGCTGGCCGTCGTCATCGTGCTGGTCTTCTTCCTGTTGGCGAAGGGTGCGGTGACGTTGAACCAGGTGCAGGCGTCGTTCATCGATGCCACACACCGGGAACGCTGGACGCGGCTGATGCTGGACATCAAGCGCGAGATCAGCCGCTATCTCCTCACCATCACCGCCATCAACATCGTGCTTGGCGGCGTGGTTTCGCTGGGCATGTGGATCGTCGGCATGCCCAGCCCGCTTCTGTGGGGCGCGATCGCCGGCATCCTGAACTTCATGCCCTATATCGGCCCGGCAACGACCACCTTCATCATCACCACGGCCTCGATCCTGAGCTTCGACGGCTGGTTCACGATCCTGCTGCCGCCGGCGATCTATCTCTCGCTGACCATCCTGGAAGGAAACTTCCTGACGCCGCTGATCATCGGCCACCGCCTGACCCTGAACCCGATCAGCGTCTTCCTGTCCTTCCTGTTCTGGGGCTGGGCCTGGGGCGTCCCCGGCGTGCTGATGGCCGTGCCGATCCTGGCCGTTCTGAAGATCACCTTCAGCCACATCCCGCAGTTGAAGCGCTACCGCGTGCTGTTTGGATAGCGACTGTCGAACAGACAGGCGTAGGCGTAGGCCGCCTCAATACGGCGTCCCCTCTGCCCGGGCGGCCTTGAGCGCCCGCGCATACCATTCGAACTCGCCCAGAAACCGTCCGGCGCGACGGTCCGACGCCGGATCCGTCGGCGTGCCGTCCTCCTCATAGGCCTGGCTCACGCGCGGTGCTGGGAACGTCGCCGGGATGCTGGGCATACCCTGTTCCGCCAGGGTCATGCGCAGTTGCATGGCCGCGCGCACGCCGCCGAAGGGGCCCTGCGAATAGCAGGCGATCGCGGAGGGGCGGAAATAGTACTCCTCCAGAAAATGGTCCATCAGGTTCTTCAAGGCGGGCGGAATGCCATGATTGTATTCGCCGCACACGATCAGGAACCCGTCCGCCGCGCGCAGTTGACCTGCGATCTCCTCCAGCGCGGCGGGCGCCTCGCCCTTGGGGTATTCCTTGTACATCCGGTCCAACAGCGGCAGGCCATAGGCAAGGGCATCGATCAGGTGCACCGCGTGGCCGCGCGCCTCAAGCTGCCCCACCAGGTACCGAGCAAAGCGGATGCCCTTTCGGTCGCTGCGCACAGAGCCATACAAGACGACGAAATCCAAAGACATGGCGGAGGGTCTCCGGGAGAATGGAACACTTGCTGCTGAGGTAGGGCCGATCCGCCCCTAGCCAACCCGATCGGCGAAGTGGTCCGCCATGATCCCTTCGTAATGGGCGATCAGATTGGCATGGCCGCGCGCCGCCGCCTTCAGCGGATAGTCCCACGGCATCTCGACGATGCTGCCGATATGCGCCGCCAGCATCGCGTCGAAGCTGCTGGGCCTTTCGCCGAACAGGAAGGGACCGTCGCCCAGCCTGCGGGCCAGGGCACTCAGGTCGGCCACACCGAGGCGATAGACGACATCGGTGCCGAGCGCCGGAAAGCCCATGCTGCGCAGGTCGCGGCGAACGAGGCGCCGGAAGACGCGCGTCATCATCGCAACCAGCGGACGCGGCAGCCCGGTCGTCCGGGCGGTGACTCCCCGCCAGTGGCGAAAGCCATCGCGGTCCAGCCAGCGACTGTAGACGATCACCCAATAGAGGTGCTCTTCCATCAGCCGCTGCCAGGCCAGCGCTTCGGCCCGCTGATCCTCCGACAGCCAGCCATCGATGCGGCCATCGGTGTCGTGTTCCAGACGCTGGATGATCAGGCGGCTGTCGGGCAGTCGCTCGCCGTTCAGCTCGATGAACGGCGCCTTGCCGGCCGGGCCTTTGCCGGGGTTGAGGATCGTCTTGACCTCGTGGTCCAGCCCGGCCATGCGCAGATAGGTTTCCAGCTTCATGCAGAACGGGCTGGCGCACGGCAGCCGTCCGGGACCGCGGGGGAACTGGTAGAGGATGATGGTCATGGGGATGGGGTCCGTTGGTCACGCGAGGGCGGGGGCGCAGGATGGCCACACTGGAAGTTGCGTAACACTCTAAGACAGGTCGCCAGGCGTGTCGCGCCGGTGGATCGCCGCGGGTGTCTCGTGCGGCCAATCTGGCGTAGTCTCCGCCGCCATTCAGCCAACTGAAGTATGGGAAGCGCATGATCGAGGTCGAAGGGCTTACCTTCACCTACCGGAAGGCCACGGCCCCCGCGCTGCACGGCCTGGAATTCGCCGTGGGCGAGGGGGAGATCCTGGGCTTTCTCGGCCCCAGCGGGGCCGGGAAGTCGACGACTCAGAAGATCCTGATCGGGCTTCTCGGCGGCTTCGACGGCGCGGTCCGGGTGATGGGGCGGGCGCCCGCCGACTGGGGGACCGAGTATTACGAGCGCATCGGCGTGTCCTTCGAACGGCCCAACCACTATCTGAAGCTGACCGGGCTGGAGAACCTGCGCTATTTCGCCTCGCTCTATCGCAGCGAAGGGGTCGACCTTCACGCGCTCTTGGCCCTCGTCAATCTGGCGGAAGATGCGGACCGGCCGGTGTCCGCCTATTCGAAAGGCATGCAGAACCGGCTGAACGTGGCCCGGGCGCTGGTGCACAATCCGCCGCTGTTGTTCCTGGACGAGCCGACATCGGGCCTCGACCCGGCGAACGCTCGGCGCATCAAGGACGTGATCCTGGAACGCCGCACCCAGGGCGCCACCGTGTTCCTCAGCACCCACAACATGACCGTGGCGGAGGAGGTGTGCGACCGCGTGGCCTTCCTGGTGGACGGCCGGATCGTGCTGATCGACAGCCCGCGGGCGTTGAAGCTGCGCCACGGCAAACGGTCAGTGCGGGTGGAGTATGGCGGCGAAGGTCACGGCGCAGTGGCCGAGTTCCCGCTGGAGGGGCTGGACGGCAACCATGCCTTCCTCAGCCTGTTGCGCCGGGAGGACCTGCAGACCATCCACACGCAGGAAACGACGCTGGAGGCGATCTTTCTCGACGTCACCGGGCGGCATTTGGAATGACTCGGCTGGCCCGCGCCTCGGCCCTGGACGCAAAACTGCAATGGCGCCAGGGCATCTATTTCGTCGCGCTCGCACTGACCGTGATATCGGCCGCCATCGTCAGTGCCCTGCCGCCGGAGGCGTGGCGGCTGCTGGCGGCCCTGCTGATCACCAATATGCAGTTCAGCACGGTCTTTTTGGTCGCCGCGATCGTGCTGTTGGAAAAGGGGCAGGGCGTGCTGGAAGGCCTGATGGTCACGCCGCTGACGGCACGGGACTATCTGCTGGCCAAGGTCTTCTCTCTCGGCTCCATCGCCGTTCTTGAGAACCTGGCGCTCGCCGCTCTCGGCCGCGCCTACGGCATTTTTGAGGGTCTGGACTGGGGTCTTCTGATCGTGGGCCTGGTGATGTCGGCCATTATGTTCACGCTGCTCGGCCTCTGTGCCGTCATGCGCTACGACACGCTGAACCAGGCGCTGATCCCGCTGTCGCTGTTCTGGGCTGTGCTGGAACTGCCGCTGCTGACAGCCTTCGGCGTGCCGGAAACGCCCCTTTTCTACCTGATCCCGACACATGGCCTGTGGGTCATTATCCAGACCGCGGCCGGCGATGGCTCCGCCTGGCTTTTGCTCTACGGCTTTGGCTATCCGCTGTTGTGGATCGGCGGCAGTTTCTGGCTGGCCCGTCGGATGGTCCGCGGCTTCGTGCTGCGCCGGATTGGCGGGTGAGGGGCATGGGCACGCTCAGCCTGATCGGCCGGTTTGCCGTCAACGACGGCCGCACCATGCTGCGCGACCCGCTGTTGCGCTGGATCCTGCTGCTCGTGCCCTTGTTCGCGCTGGCAGTGCGCTGGCTGGTGCCGCTGATCGACAGCCATGTCGGCATCGATCTGCGCGCCTATGACGTGCTGTTGCTGAGCGGCTATGCCTCCATGGCCGGGGCCATGATCGCCGGTTTCGTCGTCGGCATGATGCTGCTGGACGAACGCGATGACGGCACCCTGGCGGCAATCCTGGTCACGCCGCTGCCCTTCGGCCGGTATCTGGCGTTGAAGCTGGTGCTGCCGACGGTCGTCGGCACGCTGCTGACGATTGCCTGCTTGCCGCTGACAGGCTTGGATCAATGGCGCTGGGGCTATGTCGCTGCCACGGCGGCCGCGGCGCTGTGGGCACCGGTGGCGGCGCTTGCCTTTGCCGGGCTGGCCGCCAACAAGGTGCAAGGCATTCTGCTGTTCCGCGTGACCAATCTCGTGGTCATCATCCCGCTTGCGGCCTACGCGTTTCCGCTGCCCTGGGGCTATGCCTTCGGCCTTTTCCCCGGCTATTGGCCGCTTGAGGCGTTCTGGGCGACGGCGCGCGGCGATGACATCCTGGTGCCGCTGGCCGTCGCCGTGGTCTATCAGGGCCTGATCATTCAGCTGTTGGCCCGCCACTTCCATCGGGTCGCCCGCCGGTCATAATCGCGCGCAGACGGCTTGAAACGGCGCCACAGGGCCGTTATAACCCCCGCTCCCAACGGGCGGCGAGGCCGGGTCCCGACCCCTTTCTTATGGTCAATGACCCCATGGGCATGCCCAACCGCCCCAGACGGGCCGTGCTGGATTGCGGCCCCGGCTTTTTCAGGAGCAATGAAATGCCCAAGATGAAGACCCATTCGAGCGCGAAAAAGCGCTTCCGCCTGACCGCGGGCGGCAAGGTGCGCTTCAACTCTGCCATGCGCCGCCACCGACTGATCAGCAAGCGCAAGTCGGCGAAGGAACGCAACCAGGGCACCAAGATCATGTGCGAAAGCAACGCCCGGGTCGTTCGCCGCCAGATGCTGCCCAACGGCTGATCGGCTCACAGGTGTAGATGGAGGATATGACATGGCTCGGGTGAAGCGCGGGGTTACCTCGCACGCACGCCACAAGAAGGTTCTGCAGGCCGCCAAGGGTTACCGCGGCAGCCGCAGCAAGACGATCCGCGTCGCCATGCAGGCGGTGGACAAGTCGCTGCAATACGCCTATCGCGACCGCCGCGTCCGCAAGCGCGATTTCCGTTCGCTGTGGATCCAGCGGATCAACGCCGGCGTGCGCGAGCACGGCATGACCTATTCCCAGTTTATTCACGGCATCGGCAAGGCCGGCATCGACATCGACCGCAAGGTGCTGGCCGACATCGCCGTGCGCGAGCCCGAGGCGTTCAAGGCCCTGGTCGACCAGGCGCAATCGGCGCTGGCGGCGTAAACTCGCGCGCGACGGGATCCACTCCCGAAACAGGGCTTCGGCCGATGACCGATGGTATCGCAACAGAGGATCTGGGATCGCTGAAGGCGGAGCTGGTGGACAGCATCGCCGCCGTCGGCACGCTGGCGGATCTCGAGGCCGCGCGCGTAGCTTTTCTGGGCAAGAAGGGGCGGCTGACCGGCCTGATGAAGGGCCTGGGCGCGCTGGAGGGCGAGGCCCGCCGCACCGCCGGCGCTGCGCTGAACGAGGTGAAGGACGCGGTGACCGGCGCCCTGCAGGCGCGCCGCGACGTGCTGGAGCAGGCGGAACTCGAGGCGCGGCTGGAGCGGGAGCGGGTGGATGTCACCCTGCCGGCCCGCCCGCGCCGCATGGGCCGCATCCACCCCATCAGCCAGACTATGGATGAGATGGTGGCCATCTTTGCAGAGATGGGATTCACCGTCGCCGAAGGCCCGGACATCGAGGACGACTGGCACAATTTCGAGGCGCTAAACTTTCCGCCCGGCCATCCGGCGCGCGAGATGCAGGACACCTTCTACCTGCCCGACCGCGAGGACGGGGCGAAGATGGTGCTGCGCACGCACACCTCGCCGGTGCAGGTGCGCACCATGGTCAGCCAGAAGCCGCCGATCCGCATCGTCGCCCCGGGCCGGACCTACCGGTCCGACTACGACATGACCCATACGCCGATGTTCCACCAGATCGAAGGTCTGGTGATCGACGAAACCACGCATATGGGCCATCTGAAGGGCTGTCTGGTGGAGTTCGCGCGCGTCTTCTTCGATGTGGACGACCTGCCGATCCGCTTCCGTCCCAGCTTCTTCCCCTTCACCGAGCCATCGGCGGAGATGGATATCGGCTGCTCGCGCTCCGGCGGGGAGATCAAGCTGGGCAACCACGGCGACTGGCTTGAGATCCTGGGCTGCGGCATGGTGCATCCGAACGTGCTCGAGGCCTGCGGCATCGACTCGGCGCGCTATCAGGGCTTTGCCTTCGGCATGGGCATCGAGCGCCCGGCCATGCTTAAATACGGCATCCCGGACCTGCGCACCTTCTTCGAGGCCGATACCCGGTGGCTGAAGCATTACGGCTTTCTGCCGCTGGATGTGCCGAACGTCGCCTTCGGCCTCACTTCCTGACCCAAGCGCGCCGCTGGAGGGACGGACCCGTCCGGCGGGCGCCGAACCGGACCCGCGTGACGTGCCATGAAGTTCACCCTGAGTTGGCTGAAAGAGCATCTGGACACCGAGGCCACGACGGCGGAGATCGCCGAGCGGCTGACCGCGCTCGGCCTTGAGGTCGAAGGCGTCGTCGACCGTGCGGCGGAGCTGGCGCCCTTCACCGTCGCCTATGTGAAGAACGCCGAGCAGCACCCCAACGCGGACAAGCTGCGCGTCTGCGTGCTGGACACGGTGGACGGCGAGATCCAGGTGGTGTGCGGCGCGCCCAACGCCCGCACGGGCATGATGGGCGTCTATGCGCCGGTAGGCACGCATATCCCCGGCACGGGGCTGGACCTCAAGCCCGGCGTGATCCGCGGCGTCGAATCGAACGGCATGCTTTGCTCGGAACGCGAGATGGGCCTGTCGGACAACCACACCGGCATCATCGATCTCGCCGACCAGGATGTCGGCCGCAAGGTCGCCATCGGCGATTCCTTCGCTGCCCTGATCGGCCTCGACGACCCGGTGTTCGACGTGGCGATCACGCCCGACCGGGCTGACTGCGCCGGCGTGCGCGGCATTGCCCGCGACCTGGCCGCTGCCGGCCTGGGCAGCCTGAAGCCAGCGCGCCCGCCGGCCGTGCCCGGCGCATTCCAAAGCCCGCTCAGCGTGGAGATTCTGCCGGAGGCGGCGACGGCCTGCCCCCTGTTCGTCGGCCGCTACATCCGCGGTGTGAAGAACGGGCCGAGCCCGGCCTGGCTGCAGCGGCGTCTCCTGGCCGTGGGCCTCCGCCCGATCTCCAGGCTCGTCGACATCACCAATTTCTTCACGCTCGACCGGGCCCGCCCGCTGCACGTGTTCGACGCCCACAAGCTCAAGACCGGCATCGTCGTGCGCATGTCGCGGCCGGGCGAGGAGCTGGCGGCCCTGAACGACAAGTCCTACACGTTGGCCGACGGCATGACGGTGATCGCCGATCATGAAAGCGCGCTGGGCCTGGGCGGCATCATCGGCGGCGTGCCGTCGAGTGTGACCGACGAGACGACCGACGTGTTCCTGGAGGTGGCGCTGTTCGACCCCATGCGCACGGCCGCCACGGGCCGGCGCCTGGGCATCGAAAGCGATGCCCGCTATCGCTTCGAGCGCGGGGTCGACCCCGACGCTGTGATCCGGGGCGCCGAGGCGGCGAGCCGCATGATCCTGGAGCTGTGCGGCGGTGAGGCGAGCGAGCTGGTGATCGCCGGCAGCGTGCCGGAGTGGCGCCGCACGGTCGACCTGCGCCCCGCGCGCGTGAAGTCATTGGGCGGGGTGGAACTGCCGGTGCACCGCCAGGCCGGCATCCTGATCGCGCTCGGCTTCAAGCCGCGCGACAGCGAAGACCGCGTGTTGCGCGTGGAGGTGCCGAGTTGGCGCGGCGACATCGCCGGCGAGGCCGACCTGGTGGAGGAGATCCTGCGCGTCAACGGATACGACGCCATTCCGGTGGAGCCGATGCTCCGTGAGACCACAGTGGCGCGCCCCGCCGTCAGCCCGCGCCGCCGCCTGACCGGGCTTGTCCGTCGGTCCCTGGCGGCGCTGGGTATGGATGAGGCCGTGACCTGGTCATTCATGGCTGAAGACGCGGCCGAGGCCTTCGGCTTCGTCAATCCGGGCCTGCGGCTGATGAACCCGATCGCCAGCGACCTGACCGTGATGCGCCCGTCGATCCTGCCCAACCTGGTGCGCGCGGCGGAGCGCAACCGCGCCCAAGGCTTTCCGCATGTCTCCCTGTTCGAGATCGGCCCCGTCTACCGTGACGCCACCGACAAGGGGCAGGAAACAGCGGCCACGGGCCTGCGCGCCGGCCCTGGCGGCCCGCGCAACTGGGCGCGCACCCCGCGACCCAACGACGTGTTCGACGCCAAGGCCGATGCCCTGGACGTGCTGACGGCCGCCGGCGCCCCGGTCGCCAACCTGCAGGTGACGGCCGACGCCCCGGGCTGGTTCCACCCCGGCCGCTCCGGCGTCTTGCGCTTGGGCGCCACGGTTCTGGCCGAATTCGGCGAGCTGCACCCGTCGGTGCTGCGCACGCTGGACGCCGCCGGCCCGATCGCCGCGTTTGAGGTCTATCTCGACCGCGTGCCCCAGCCCAAGGCGAAGAAGGACGGCAGCGCCCGCAAGCCGCTGAAGCTCTCGCCCTTCCAGCCGCTCGACCGCGACTTCGCCTTCGTCGTCGACGCCGACGTGGCCGCCGACCGCCTGGTCCGCGCCGCCCGCAGCGCTGACCGCGACTTGGTGACCGACGTCACGGTCTTCGACGTCTTCACCGGCGAGGCCCTGGGCGAGGGCCGCAAGAGCGTGGCGCTGACCGTGACCCTGCAGCCGACCCAGGCGACGCTGACGGATGAGCAGATCGAGGCCGTGGGGCAGCGGATCGTGGCGAATGTGGCCAAGCAGACAGGCGCAGTGTTGAGGGGTTAAGAAAGTAGAAAAGGGGTTTCATTCAGGCTAGCAGGTTTCAAAATGGTCCGCATAGCAAACATTCGCTTGACTATTAGCGATTTCGGCGAAGCTTTCGATTCAGAGATGATACAGTACGTTCGACGTTGCTCAAATTGCTCCTCTTGCCTCCAAGATATGTGACACATCACTGATTGTGCTCAAAGGAAGTCGGAGATCACTCAGCACCTGATCTGTGGTGACGCTTCGATAAACTGCATAGTTCTCAACTGTGTGTTGAAATGCAGAGAATGCTAATGCAGAATCATCATTCGAGCCACTTCTTAAAATCTCCACAAGATGACTGTAGTCCTGTCGAATAGACTCAATCTCCATTGCGGGCAGCATTTGCTCGAAGTAATATATCTGACCACCATTACCCGTAGTGACTTGCGCATTTTCAGCGACTGCACCCGCCGGCCCACACATATCTCTCGCGAATCCCGAATTCCCAAGAAAGATACCTTGGCTGAGTAAAGAAATTTGAGTGTATGCGTCTGCAACAATCCTGTATACCCGCGGACACAGGCGATGGCCCCTACCGATATGATGAAGCAAACTCATGCCCTCACAATAAGCTCTCATGCTTCTAAATATATCTCTATTTCCAAGTAAAATTGCTTCCAAAGAATCGATACGGGCCGCTCTAGATGACTCGCGGCAGGTGTGAATTACGGTTCGCTCTCTTGATGCGTCACGCGGGACAGACAAGTAATATATAACCTCCATGTCATCATCCCAAGAGAGAAGGACAGAAAGAAGATAATTTCTATCCGTCACGAATATATCACCATTACCCGTCGGAAAAACGCCAGGTATTTGATCAACCGAATCTACTGGCGCACAGTGATCTTCGATATCATTGCTTGTCACAGTTATCGAATATGTCGGCCTATCATCTATGACGCTATAATCATCTATCATCATTGACTCCTGATTGCAGATATTGATGCTCACAGCTTCAGGAGTCATCGAGCCTGAAAACACGATGCTGATTTCATGGGCGGACGCATAGCTACTGAGCAGGCCTGAAAAAACTGCGAGCGCGAAATGCAACCTCATCATGTTTACCTCTGCGCTTTTGTCCACTTCATATGGCAATAATATTTCATCATCATGCTGTTTAATCCTTCATATCGCTCGCGAGTAGCCCAAGCATTACAGAAACTAGCATCCAAAGCTGCGGCACAGCAAGCGCTATATTATCGCTGGCAGCCTCCAACCGCTCAGCACTCAGAAAAAGTGTGAACTCCCTTACAAAATCATCGTCACCGATTAGATGATCAGCGAAAGTATATGCGATAGCAATTAACAGAGCTGCAAAAAAGATAAGAAAACCCACCAATTTTTTCCTTCCAGAATGCAGCCAAATAGAAAACGCAGTTGTTAGTGGCAGAGCAATTGAAAATAAAAGTTCAAATAATTGCTTGTCTCCATCAAGCATAACAGCAAGTATTCGCATTCCCAATGGGACATTTGTACTAACATTACTCGCCGATGGTGAAAAAACGTCAAACCAAAAAGACCAATAAAATGAAAAAACAGGAATCACATACATTAATAGTGCAATCGATAGAAGAATATTATTCAGAACTAGTGCGGTATTCTTATTCATGATCAGGATCTATCGTCAGGGCGTTGCGCTTCGCTTCTAAGTGAGCCGATCCAGTCACCTCAATGGCATTTTGAGTGCGCTCATACCGAAATGTCTAGTGAGAGATGTCTGCTACTGCGGTACCGCTCCATCCATTGAAGGAACGTATGGCGTTAATATCAAGTAAAAATGACATTGTAGCTCAGAAATACCTATGCGATACCCCGGTCTGCGGATGGGCAACAGATATGGGGTCAGGTCTTTGAGTAGTGCACAACCACTCAGACGGACAGTTCGCTCACCCGTCCAGGAGACTGCTCCGCGGCAACGCTCGATCGATGTCGCGTCTCGGCGCCAGCCCACCTCATCGGCCGCGACGAGGTGCCGACTGCGCAATGGGTGCACGGCATCCATGCCCTCCCCGTTTTCCTTGCAAACAGTCACCCGGCATGGCTCCGTGAGTGCGCACATGGGGGCGGGTCTTGAATTGGCATCTCTTCGATCCATCACACTAAGTCCGCTTTGATCTTCTCGCTTCGAGGTCGGCTGCTATGATCGGTGACCAGCTAACGGGCAGGATAGTATTGAGCCGGAGTGGTGCATTGCGGATCATCCGCGTCGCGCTCCTGCGCGGTGCGGTCATGACGCACGGGAGTTCCAGCGTGGACATCGATGACGACAAGATCGACGATGCCGTTCTCGCGCTGTTGTGACTGACGCCGCACAACGGGTAGCGGGCCTGGAAGGGGTTCGACTAAGACGCGCTCGACCGTCTGCACCGCAAGGGGCTGATCTCCGATACGGTCTGCAAGGCGAAATCGGTGGTGCTGAGCGACGAAGGCCTGAATCGTGCGGAAACGCTGTTCCGCACGCTGTTCACGCGAACGGGCGTATCACCGTGGACACGGCGGATCAGCACGTCTTTGTGTGTGCCTCGTAGTCCACGACGACGCGCTGGTCTCGCAGCGGCCGAACAACATCCGTGGTCACCCGATAGAGCGGGTGCGCCTGATACGCCTCCAGATCGGCCCAGGTTTCGAACTCCGAATACAGCACGACGTCGATCTCGGTGGACAGGGCGTCGCGCTTGGCGTTGAAGGCGACCTCGAAGGTCGTGGCGCCGGAAACCGGCGCCATTCTTTTCAGCGCTGCCTTGATCACGGCGGCGTCGGCCGGGTCTTTGGCGCTGAACAGAACGATATGCCTGATCATGGGGCTTCCGGGGGCTCCTCCGCTCCGGCCATCCGTCACGGGCGGTGGCATAGCATGGCAGGCAGTGCCTTTGGGAGCGGGAAGGGGCGGCGGCGGTGTCGCTCCGCTGCCACAGGCCGGGCGGGCCTATCGGGTCGACCGTTCCCGGGCGCCCAGCATGTCCGAAGGGTCGCAGGTGCCTGGGCCGGGGCCGGGGCCGCCGCATTGGGCGACGCGGCCCTGGACCGCGACGGTGCAGTCGCGACCGCCCCGCTGGCTGCAGACGTCCAGCGCCCCCGTGCCGGCAGAGAGGTTGCCGGCGTTCACCGCCCAGCCATGGCCGCCATTGGGCGCCGTGGCCACCGCCATGCATCCGCCGCGTGAGAAGGTCGTGGCCAGCCCGCAGTCGTGCGTGCCGCATTCCTCCAGCGCCGCCAGCTGTGCTGCGCGTGGCGTCGGATAGCCGATCGCAGCGCCCCAGACGCGGCAGTCGCCGCCGGCGGCCTCACAGGCCAGGGCGCCGTAGCTGAAGCCGTCGGCCCGATTGAGCTCCCAACAATCCGCCGTGTCGGTCCTTTCGGGGCAGATGCCGGTGCCGATGCCGCGATGGTCGCATTCCCCGTCGAAAGCCCATTGGCAGGTGTTGCCCGCCAGGTCCTGCCGCCCGCGGGGCTGCAGCCCGCTGCAATCGGCCTGGTCCGTGCCCGGCTGGCAGGCACCGGTGACCGCACCGACATGGCGCATGTCATCGCATTCGCCGTCGAAGGCCCATTGGCAGGTGTTGACCGCGAGTTCTTGCGCCGACCGCAACCGCAGGGCCCGGCAATCGGTTGCATCGGTGCGGTGGGGGCAGGCGGTCGTAACCGCGCCGACATGACGGGAGTCGTCGCATTCGCCATCGAACGCCCAGACGCAGGCATCGGTGTCCGCCGTCCGCGGCGCAGGCGGTGCTGACGCTGCTGTGCCGGAAGTCGGCACGCGCGTCGCATCCGGTTCGTAGCCGGCAACAACCAACAGCATAAGGCAGGCGAAGGCTCGTGCGACCCGTCCCATCTGGGCCTCTCAATGCGGCCGGCTGCCACGATGTTTCCGGATTGCCGCGTGAAGAAAGGATGTGTGCACGCAACTATAGATCTGCCCGCCGACCGGCTGATTGAGCTGTATCAAGGGGCTGGCACCACACCTAAAGGGCCGTGCCCATGGCGATCCCCCAGCCGTTGTCTTGGGCTTGGGGCGGTCTGCCCGGCAGCCGTTGGCCACGAGGCCAAGAGAGGCGCAGGCGTCTCGGTCGCCGAAGAACACCGTCATCCGCCATAGGCTGCGCTGGCCGACGTCATCGGGTTGGCGGCGGACCACGGGCCGAGCCATGCCTGGCATGGGAGGCGGAAGTCATGGGCTCCGGCCGCCGGCAGACAGGGATCCTGTCCCCATTGTTGACGCCTCGATTTCACCACGGGATCGCGCGGCAGATCGCCAGCTCCATTCCATCACCGGCGATAAGCGCTGTGACATAGGGGGCCAGAGTGATCGCACCGATCGTGGCAGCGCCGATGGCCACGGCCAGCACGCCGCCGGCCGCCACGTCTTTGGCGGCGCGGATAGCGGGATGCCGGGTGGGGCAGACGGCATTGCAAAGGTGCTCAATGGCCGTGTTCAGCGCCTCTGCAGCCCATACCCAGGCGATGGCTGCCACGATCCATCGCCAGTCGGCCATCGAGATGCCCAATGCGACGCCCGCCGCGACGGCCAGGACCGTCGCCGCCAGATGGATCCGGGCGTTGTGTTCCGTCGTGACCAGCAGCCGCAGCCCGTAAGCGGCATGTCCGAGGCTCTTGATGCGTGCACGGAGGGAGAAGGGGCCGGATTTGTAGACCATGTCGCCCGAGCCTCCGTCGATGAGCCGCCAGGCAAGGGCACCAGGGCCGGCCTGCTTGCCGAAGCGACCCAACAGGCCGATCAGCCAGAAACCGGCCGCCAGAACGCCCGCGACAAGGGCACAGCAGACCATCGTCCCTTACCCCGCCGGCGCAATGTGGATCTCGGTGCGGCCCGAAATGGGAACGTTCAGACGTGCCGTACCATGCCTGTCCGCGTTGACCGCGTGCGCCCCATGCTGCAGCAGACGATAGGGGCGGCCCGGCACCAGTCCACCGATGGTGATCGGTTTGAGGCCGGGCCGATCGCCCGGATAGAGCACAGCTGTCAGCGCACCGCGAACCTCCACCGCCCGGGCCACCAGAACGTCGGGATAGCCGACGGCTTGCAGAAAGGGGGCTGGTGTACCGTCGGGCGCCGGCGCCGTCACCAGGGAGCGCAAGGAGCCTACCTGTCCGCATCGGGCCATCAGTTCCACCGCATGGGCCCAGAGCGATGCGTTCGGCCGGTGCGCGACATGGGCCGTCACCTGGGTGGGACAGGTCCGGTCGAGCCTGTCCAGCAGCTCTCCGGCGATGTCGTTGTCGCCCATCTCCACTGCCGCTGCGGCGATGGCTGCATAGCCGGCTGCGCGGGAAAAGCGGTAGTTGCCGATGTCGATCGGCCAGACCGCCCGGCGCAAGCCCTGGGTCTTCACCATGCGGCGCACCAGGCCCCACTGGCGTTCGGCGATGTCCGGAAACAGCGCGTTCAGGAACAGGCAGGCGAAGGCCGGCGGCACGGCACCGCCGATCGGTGGAACGGCCAGCCCCGTATAGCTCGACCGGCAGGCCACCAGTCGGCCGTCGGCCAGGGTGAATTCGGCCTCAAGGCAATCGCGAAACGGGCGTGCGATGGCCGGCCAATGGGCTGTGCCGTGCATGGCGTCGGCGCCGCGGATGGCCGTCGCCGTGATCGCATTGCACAGCGGATAGATCCAATTGGGCTCGCAGGCCAGCAGTCCGAAGCGGGCCGTTCGATACTGGCGAACCAGGAGATCGATCAGTTGGGGATAGGCATAGGTCCATTGCCGCCTGGGCGAGCGCGCGAACGTGAAGTCCGGGGCTGCGCCGCTGCGGCTGCGTGCGGATGCCGCGCGACTGTAGGTGACTTGGGCGGCCAGAAACCCCGAGAGCATGATGTTGTCCCGGGCGATGGGATCCGCCTGCAGGCTCAGATTGCCCCACGCGGTCTCCCATGCCCAATAGCGCCAGACCCGACGGTCCGTCAGCTTCGTGGCCAGAGTGTCCTGCGCGGTGCGCAGATAGCCGTCGAAGGCGCTCAGGTGCACGCGCTGTGCAATGGCCAGCGCGTGGGCCATGAAGTTGATCTGATAGCGCACGGCTGCCGTCTGGAACTGGTCCACCCATTCGAACCCGTCAAAGGCGTCTACCGGCTGCAAGGCACGGTCATAGATCAGCCGCATCAACTGCAGGTCTTCCGGGCTCAGCTCGTCTTTGCCCGGCGGATGGCGCTGTGGTGCGGCGCGCACATTTGACGACCGGTCGGCCGCGCGGCCGCCGGTCAGGTGCAGGACCACAGGGGCCGTGCCGATGAGCACGAGGGCCAGCTCGGCGGCCAAGGGAACGGTCGTGACCGCTCCGGCCCACTGGCTGTCCGGCGCGCTGGACAGGCCGAATGCCGGTCCACCGGCCGCCGCCAACGCCGCGCCCAGCCAAAGGATGACGGGCAGGATCGCATTTCCCGTCGCGAACCAGAGAACGACCGCGACCAGGAACGCGGCGAACGACGCACCCGAAAGGCCCATTGCCAACATCTGCGTCGGACTGTCGGCGCCGGCCCAGACCAGGAACCCCGCACCCGGTGCCGTCAGCCCAACCGCGAAAGCCTGCACAGCGGGATGCTCGCTGACTGCGCCCAGTCCTACCGCCAGCGCGAGCAGGCTCCCGTAGACGGCAGCGGTGCGGGCAAGACGGCGGCACGTGACAGGCCCCCACGGCAGCATGCCGGTGGCCGACGCGTCGTTTGGCCGACCTCGGCGACCGGCCGCCGGCCCGGGCTTGGCTCCCCGGGGCGTATCTGCGGGGCTGCTCGTCATCATTCGCCCGCAGCGGGCATCAAGGGCGCAGATCTGTGCGCCGGATTCGGCGGCTGCGGTGCGGTGACGGCGGCATTGGCGGGCCACTGGACGTTAGCAGCGCCAACGGCTGGGACCGGCGCCAGGCCGCCGAAGCGGCGGTCGCGGCCGCGAAAGGCGTCGATTGCCAACGCGAATTGGCGGGCACCGAAGTCGGGCCAGAGACAGGGCGTGAAGTATAGTTCGGCGTAGGCGCATTCCCAGAGCAGGAAGTCCGACAGACGCTGTTCGCCGCTGGTGCGGATCAGCAGGTCCACGTCGGTGCAGGTCCCGCTGTCGTCCAGAAGTGTCAACAGCGACTCCGCCGTCAGCGTCTGCGGATCGGGGGCTGCCTTGACGGCGCGCAGGATCGCGTCTCGGGCGGAGTAGTCCAGCGCGACGCGCACATGCAGCCGCTGACCTTCTGCCGTCTCCCGTTCGGCCTGGGTAATGCCGGCGGCAAGTCCGCGCGGCAGCCGGTCTCGCCGTCCGATGGCGGTCAGCCGGACGCCGTTGTCTACGAACTGCGCAACCTCAGTGCGCAGGTATCGGCTGAGAAGGCCGAACAGCGTGTCGATCTCTGCCTTCGGGCGTCGCCAGTTGTCGGACGAGAAGGCAAACAGCGTCAGAGTCCCGACGCCCAGGTCTGGCGCGGCCTCGATGATTTCGCGGACCGAGCGGATTCCGGCCTTATGACCGGCGCATCGTGGCAGGCCGCGCCGTGTGGCCCATCGCCCGTTGCCGTCCATGATGGCGGCCACATGCAGTCCAGCCGATCTGTAGCTTTGCATTGCAAAGTCTCCTCAGAAAAAAATTACGCCGATTGCAGCGGCAGCAGGCCGGTTGCGACGTCCTCGTCCTCGGTCGCTGCTGCGGCGTTGCGAACAACTTGTTCCAGCACCGCGAGATAGTCGGCGAACCGCTTCCGCCCGATCGCTGTCAGCCGATAGGTGGTGTGCGGGCGGTTCCCCTCGAACCCTCGGTGAACGCCGATCAGCCCGGCGTCCTGCAGCACCTGCAGGTGGCGGCTGAGATTGCCGTCCGTCAGGCCGCAGAGCCGTCTCAGGTCGGCGAATGCCACGCCCTGGGGATGGCCGATCAGCGAGGTCAGAATGCCGAGCCGCGCCTTCTCATGCATGACGCGGTCCAACCCCTCATAGGCAAAGGGTGCCTGTCCGTCATCGCCGGTCATCTGTTTCTCCGTCGGCAAAGTGCAGGATCGCCGCCATCAGCGCCTGACCGGCGGCAAAGGGCAGACCCATCATCCAGGGCGACAGGTCACCCTCGGCGCTTGCGGCGATCAGAACCGAGACGCCGGCCAGGAAGTACCAGGCGCCGACCAGGCCGACGGCGCGCGGCAGGGTCCGCGCTGCAGCGAAGATACCGAGTGCCGACAGGATCTGCCACAGACCCGGCAGGATCCACATCGTATCCGGCGCATAGGCGAACACGACCGCCGCGATCGCGGCACCGGCCGCACCGGCCGGAACGAACCGTTCGACGGCCGTGAAGATCATCGCGTCCGCGAGACCGCCGTGGAGCCGCCTGGAGCGGGCATGCGTCTCCGCGCCAATCAAGCCGGCCGACAAGACCGCGACACCGATCCAGCAGGCGAAGAAGGCGGTGTGGTCGTCAACGAGAGCGGCAGGCCACAGGGATTGCACGCCCGCGGTGACCAGGGCCAGCGCACCGGTCACGGCGATCACGGTCGGCCCGAACCCCCGGAACAGTGTGCCGGCGGCCAGCTGGCTCTTGATGCTGGCGATCTCGGACAAGGCGCGGTCTATATCCTGCATCGGCATCCTCGGGTTAACTTTGCAATGCAAAGTACACGGCCAGGCAATGGCCTTGCAAGCCTTCAGTATGGCTGTCGGAAAGGTTGTTTGAGGGCGGATGAAGGGTGATTGCGTGGCAGGCCGGGGCACGCGACCTGCCGCCGTCTCAAAGCAGACTTCGTCAGGTCGCTTTGCCGCGCGGGACGTCGGCTAGGTGTTCAGGCATTCGATTGCGCCCACGCATCGAGGGATTGAATGCGCGCAAACCAGGCTTGAAGATCCTCGAATTCCGTGACCGGCAATTGCGCCGCGGACGTATGCATCAGGGGCGCAGCCAGGGCAAAATCCGCGAGCGTGAGCCGATCCTGTGCAATCCATTGTTTCCCCGTCAGGTGGCGATCGAGAACGAGCGCCACTTGCGGGAACAGCGCCTCGCCGCGCGCAATTTCCGCCGGATCGGGTGCGCCCAAACCGGCCACCAGTCTCTTAGATACCCTTTCTCGAATAATGAGGCCGGCGGCAGGAGCAAAATGATACGCCGACCAAAAAAGCCAGCGATTGACGTCGGCACGTGCCGACAATTCCTGAGGATAGATATCTTGTTCAGTCGATTTCTCGGCCAGATATTGCATAATCGCGTGAGACTCCCACAACGGGAACTCTCCATCGACCAAGAGCGGGATTTTTCCATTCGGGTTCAGGCGCAGATACTCCGGCGTCTTGTGTTCACCTCCCGGAAGATCGACGGTAACGAGTTCCAGATTGAGCCCCAGGTGGTGCGCCGTCAGCAACACGCGCCGCGAATTTGAAGAGAGTGGGTGATAGTAAAGACGCATCGTCCGTCCATCCTGATGGACCTGGGCACTCCGGATGTCCCTGAATTCGAAACATATGGTAGCGGCCACTCGGCCTTCCCGGAAAGACCGTCCGTGTCACGGGCTGGCCGCCTGCAACCCGAACAGAGGGTAGCGGCCTGGTGGCATAATATTCTGATATTACTTGGAAATCTGTGCGACCGTCGCGGCATGCGGCCGACGCCGCACCTTCAGTTGGGGACCACCACACGTCCCTCCAGGCCGTCCGGCGTACGAACGGCGGCAATGGCGAAGTCGAACAGGTTGCGCTGCAGGCAGAGCAGCGGATCCTCCTTCGGCCAGTAGGGCTTGTCGCCCCGCAGGAACTTCTCCGCCGTCGGCTGGTGCAGGATCTCGTCGATGGCAGCCAGGTGGTCGTATGGGCGATCGGTCAGCAGGCTTTCCAGATAGTCGGCGCAGCGGTCGTCTTCCGGGGCCGCCTCGGTCGCGCGGTTGCCCATGGCGATCAGGCTGACGCAGTCGGGGGCTTGCTGCAGCACATGGCGGGCGGTGGCGCCGGCGGTCATGAACGACGCAAGCAAGACCTGGTCGGCTGTGCCGTGGGCTGCAAGCGCGCCGCGGACGCCGGCGCTAGTGCGGTGGACGACGGTTCTACCCGCGAAGGCCTCCCGGCCTCGCCGCAGCGCCAGGTAAGGCGAATTCGTCATGTCGAAGCCGTCGATGGGCAGGCCGTCGACCTCCCCCACCAACAAGGCGCGATCGCGCCAGGCCAAGCAGGCCTCCACGTCTTCTTCCAAGAGGATGCGGCTGACACCCAGCGAGATCAGGATCGGCTCGACCGAGAACGCACGGAAAACGTCGATCACGATGGCGATGCCGCTGGCGTCGCGCGCACCGTCCAGCAGCGACAGGCGGCGGATCTCCACGCTCCGTTTCCTCCCCCAGGCGTCAATAGATGGTCAGGCGGCCGGTTCGCCGGTCGGGGCGTCGCGCAGCGGTGCGCCGTCATAGGTCCACAGGTATTCGCGGGGGATCGGGCCCTTGTTGCGGCCGCCCTGCTGCGACTGCTCCCAGGCATGGGCCAGGATGCCGACGGAGCGGGAGAGCACGAACAACCCGCGACACAGCGGCGGAGGGAACCCCAGCTCTGCATAGATCACGCCCGTGGCACCGTCGATGTTCATCGGGATACGGCGGCCCTTGCGCGCCTGCAGCGTGCTTTCCACGGCCCGGCCGATGGCGGCGAAGCGGCCGCTGACGGTGCCGTCGCCCGCGAACTCATCCACCAGGGCCAACAACCGCGGTGCACGCGGGTCGATCGGATGGAATCTGTGACCGAAGCCGGGCACGAATTTTCGCCCCAAGGCGAAGAAACCGTCCAGCGCCTCGGCCACGGCCTCGTCCAGCGCGGCGCCCTGATCTTGCCGGTCGGCGATCGACGTGTAGAACGCCACCGCCTGCTCGCCCGCCCCGCCATGGACGTCGCCCAGCGTGTTCACGGCCGAGGCCATCGCGTTGTTGATGCCGACACCGCAGGTGATCGCCATGCGCGCGATGCCGATGGACGGCGCCTGGGGCCCATGGTCCACGGCCGCCGCCAGGGCAATGCCCAACAGCTCGGCCTGGCGTTCGCTCGGCAGCTCGCCGCGCAGCATCAGCCAGATCATCGCCGGGAAGCTGACGGTGCCGATCAGCTGTTCGATCGGATAGCCGCGCAGACGGATCACGCCGGGATGCATCTCGATGATCTCGGTGCGCCACCAGTCTTCCGAGGCGTTGCGTTCGGCCGTCACCGGCTTTCCTCCACACAGTCAGGCCGCAGACCGGCAGGCCATTGCCCTCCGAGATCGGCCGTCAACTGCCGGCAGGCGGCCACGGCCGTCGGCAGGAACCGCAGCATGACGTCGTGCGTGAACCGCGATTTCAGGCCCGAGACCACGATCACGCCGCAGCAGACCGCATCGCCGTCGAACACAGGCACGGCCACGCCCGACACGTCGGGGTCGCGCTCGCCGATGGAGATGCAGCGGCCAGAGCGCCGGATGTCGTCATAGTCGGCGCCCGCTTCGCCAGCGAAGGCCCGCAGCACATGGCCGCCGGAGCCGCGGTCCAGCGGCAGATGCTCGCCTTCATCGATGTGGTGGCGGATCGGCAGGGGCGAGTTGCGACGATAGAGGCAGACGCGCACATCGCCTTCCCGCACGTAATAGGACGCGCTTTCCTGCGAGGCTTCGACGATCTCGTCCAACACCGGCCGAACCGCGTCGCCGACATTGAAGTTGCGCCGATAGACGCCGCCCAGCCGCCACAGCGAAGAGCCGAGGCGGAAGATGCCGCTGCCGGTCCGCTTCAGATAGCCATAGCGTTCCAGCGACGCGGCGATGCGCAGGATGGTGGTCTTGTGCAGGCCGGTGATCGACGCAAGCTCATGCAGCGCCAGATCTTCTCGCTCGCTGGTGAAAGCATCCAGGATCTTCAGGGCGCGTTCGACCGCCTCTACACCACCTTGGCCCATGGTCGGCGACCCTGGAAGCGTCAGTCGTGCGAGACCATGGCGCGGCCGGGCACCGGCATGCGCGCCTTCAGGATCTGCCCTGTCTCGGATTCGGTGATGAACAGGTCGCGCATGTCGGGGCCGCCGAAAGCCAGGTTGGTCGTGGTCAGCCCGGCACTGCTTCGCACGCGATAGAGCGGCTCGCCCAGGGCATCGAACACCCACACGCTGCCATGGCCAGGGTCGCAGACCAGCAGGTTGTCCTGGCTATCCATGGCCAGCCCGTCCGGCCCACTGATGCCGCCGGTCAACTGGACGAACACCTGGGCCTTGGACACCCGCGTGTCGCGCGTCAGCGGCATGCGCCAGACCTGGCAGGTCCGCGTCATCGCCACATAGAGATGCGTTTCGTCCCCGTTCAGCACGATACCGTTCGGGCTGGGGCAGGTGTCTATCAGGCAGTCCAGGCGGCCATCCGTGGTCCAGCGATAGACGCGGCCCGTGGGGTCCTGCAGTCCGGTCTGGCCTTGGTCGGTGAAATACAGGTCGCCATTGCGCGCGAACACCAGATCGTTGACGCCCTTGAAGCCCTCGCTGCGAACATGGCCGATCAGCGGTTTGATGCGCCCGTTGGCGGGGTTCAGCTCCAGAACGCCCAGGCGATAGTCGGTGATGAAGATGCGTCCGTCGCGGCGGACCTTCAGGCCGTTGGGCCAGCCCTCGTATTCCGTCACCACCGTCCAGTTGCGGTCCGGATCAACACGGAAGACGCGACCGAAAGGGATATCGACCACATAGAGATTGCCGTCGCGATCGAAAGACGGCCCCTCCAGGAAGCTGCCAATGACGGCGCCGCCCTTGTTGGCATCCGCCCAGTCCGACCGCCGGTCCCGCCGGTAGCGTTCCGGCAGGCTGGTGTAGACCTCGGTCGCGATATTCTGGGGTGGTGAAAAGAGCGTCATATTACGCCGTCCTCGCGCAGCTGTTGCCGTTCTTCTGCCGTGGTGCCGAGCTGCGCCAGAACCTCGTCCGTGTGCTGCCCCAACGTCGGCGGCGGAAAGGCGGGTTCGGGATCGCCCTGGCCCAGCTTCATGCCCGAGCGAACCACCGCGATATCCCGATCGACACCCGGCGCATTGGGGAGATGGTGCACGAAACCCCGGCCCGCAACCTGTGGCGTGGCAAGAGCCTGCGGAACCGACAGAACACGCCCGGCGGGCACGCCTGCCCGATTCAGCACCGTTTCCCAATGCTCCGCCGATGCTTTGGCCAGCGCCTGCTCCAGCTTCTCTTTCAGTTCATAGCGATAGCGCTTGCGCGCTTCGCGCTCGGCGAAGTGTGGATCAATGATCAATTCGTCGCAACCGACCAGGCGGCATAGCGTCTCAAACTGCTCTTGCTTGTTGGCAGCGATATTCAGCAGACCGTCGCCCGTCCGGAACGCGCCGGAGGGGCTGGCCGTCATGTTCTCGTTACCCATGGGCTCGGGATCTACGTCGGCAATCAAATGGTTGGACACGGCCCAGCCCATGGTGCCCAGCGTTGCCTCAAGCATGGAGACATCGATGAACTCGCCCTCGCCGGTCACCGAGCGGCGATAAAGCGCCGCAGCTACGGCAAAGGCGGCCGTCATGCCGCCGATCGTGTCGCAGACGGGATAACCGACGCGCAAGGGCGCTGTTTCAGGGCCGCCGGTGACGCTCATCACGCCGGACAGCCCCTGGATGATCTGATCATAGGCTGGATTGTCCCTCAACGGCCCGGTCTGGCCAAACCCTGAGATTGCACAGTAGATGATTTCGGGTCTTACATTCTTCAACGAAATATACCCCAAATCCAGCCGCTCCATCACCCCTGGACGGAAATTTTCCACAACGACATCTGCCGATACGACCAGTCTGCGAAAGAGTTCCTTCCCTCCTTCATTTTTCAAATTGAGTGTTAAGGATTTCTTGCCGGCATTCTGCGCAAGAAACGATGCTCCCATGAGGCGTCGATTGAGTTCGGGATCGGCGCCCAATTGACGAGCGAGATCTCCGGTCTTCGGCATTTCGATCTTGATTACTTCCGCGCCTAGCTGGGCCAGCTGGTAGCCGCAGAACGGGCCGGCCAGGACATTTGTGAGATCGAGAACCCGGATACCGTCAAGCAGATGCGACACGTGTGCTTCTCCAATACCGCAGCCCGAGCAGAGCCAGGGCCGCCACAGTTCCGGCCACATTGCTGATCGGGTCCGGATAGACGATCGCCACGGCCGCGGCGGCCAGGGCGGCCCGTTCCGGCAGGCCGATGCGCCCGCCGAAAAAGCCGATATGGGCGGCGGATATGGCAACGATGGCGACGATCATGGTCGCCAGAAAGGCGAGGGCTGCCGGCAGTTCGCCCAGCGACAGCACGCCCAGCAGCAGCTCCGGGTGATAGATCCAGGCGATGGGCAGGATCAGACCGACGAAGCAGAGCCTGAGCGCGTTGATGGCAATGGGCACGGGCTTCTCGCCCGCGATCGCGGCTGCGGCGAATACTGCGAGCGCGACCGGCGGCGTGATCGCCGATAGTACCGCGTAGTAGAACACGAATAGATGCGCCTGCAGCTGCGGCACGCCCAGATCCATGATCGCCGGCCCCGCCACGAAGATGACCATGAGGTAGGATGCAGCCGTGGGCAGGCCCATGCCCAGAAGGATGGAACACAAGGCGGCGAGAACGAGGGCGTAGAGCAGATGGGCGCTGCCCAGCGCCACGATCATCTGGTTCAGCTTGACGCCTAGTCCGGTGGTCGTGACGGCCCCGATGACGATGCCGATGGCCGCACAGGCCAGTGCGACCGAGAGTCCGTCCCGCCCGCTGTCGACCAAGAAAACCCAGAGCTGGCGCCAGGTCGGACGGGTCTGCGGGATAAGCACCGCCAGACCCAGCACCACGCCGATGGCGATCAGGCCGCAATAGGTGGCGGGATAGCCGGAGAACAAGAGCGCCAGCAACGTGCCGAACCCGGCCAGCAGAATGAAGGCCCGAGCCCGACGCTGACCGGTCCATGCCACACGCTCCTGCTCCAGCGCCGTCAGGTCCAGCCGGCCAGCCTCCAGTGCAGCCGCCACCATCAGAGAGGCGATGAACAACAGGGCCGGCGCCAGCGCCACCAGCATGATGGTCACGTAGGGCACGCCCGTGATGTCCGACATGATGAAGGCGCCGACACCCATCACCGGCGGCATGATCTGGCCGACGCAGGATGCCGTCGCCTCGACCCCACCGGCGAAGCGCGGGGCATAGCCGGCCCGCTTCATCAGCGGGATCGTCAGCACGCCGGTGGCTGAGACGTTGGCCGGGGCCGAGCCATTGATGGACCCGAACAGGGCCGAGCCGACGATGGCACATTGCGCGGGGCCGGAACGGCGCCCGCGGGTGAGCATCAGGGCGAGGTCGTTGAAGAACTCGCCGGCCCCTGTAACCCGAAGCGCTACGCCGAGAATGACGAAGATGTAGACGACATCCACGACAGCCCCGAGGGCGACGCCGAAGATGCCCTGATAGCTGTAAGAGATCTCCAGCACCTTGGCGAGGCGGAACGGCCGGTGTTCCAGCACGCCGGGAAAGTACTGGCCGAACAGAAGATAGACGATCGCGAAGGCCACGACCGACATCAACAGCCAGCCTTCCGCCCGGTGCGCCGCGAACAGCACGGCAATGGTGCCGATGGCATAGCACCAGAGGTCGGCCCGGTTGGGCAGCCCCTCGCGCAGCGCCGCGATCTCTTCGTAGTTGGCCAAGAGATAGCCGCCGGCATAGAGCGCCATGCCGATCAGCACCAGGCTCAGCGCCATGTCGGCGACCGTCCGCTGTCCCCGCCGCGCCAGAGGGCCGGGCTTCAACAGAAAGACCGCCGCGATCGCCAGGGTCAGCACAACGCCGTACTGCACCTGTGGCGGGAAACGTCCGAAGGCCTGGGTGTAGAGGATGAACGCCGCAATCCCGACGCAGGCGAAGAGACCGGCAAGCTGCATCAGGCGGTGCGCGGGCTTCTCGGCCGTCGCACCGCCCAATACCGGCTCGATCAGGCGCTGCATGGCGAGCGCCCGTCCGACGGAGTCATCGCAGGATGCCGTGCGTCAGAGCGCCCCGACTTCGCGGTAGTACCGCTCCGCACCCGGATGCAGGTCAGCCGACAGGCTGTCCAGCGCCGTGTCCAGCGAGATCAGCGAGAGCGCCGCACTCTGGCCGTGCACGGTCTCGATGTTTTCCCACAGCGCCTTGACGATCTCGTAGGCGGTCTCTTCCGGCATGTCGGCGCTGACCATGATCTGGAACGGGAAGGTCCAGAAATAGGCTGGGCCGTCGGCTTCCACCCGTCCCTCATAGGCGGCCGCGATGGTTTCAGCCGGTACTTCCTGGAAGATATAGAACTCGCCGTTGGTGATGGCCTCGCGGAAGTCGCCGAGCGTTGCCGGGTCCGGCGACACGAAGCGAAGCGGCGTGCCGCGACTGGCGTTGTCCACGGCCGGATGGGGAAGGCCGCCCCAGACCAGCGTGGCATCCAGCGTGCCGGCGGCCAGCTGTTCCAGCGCCGGCACGTATTCCAGATGCTGCCCGTCCACCTCGCCGGCCTCCATATCCATCCCGTGCACGCCGAACAGGATGCCGGAGACGCGGCCCGCATTGCCGCCGGGCCGGCCGATACCGACGCTGTGGTCGCGGAAGTCGCTCAGCGCATGGATCTCGCTGTCCGCCCGCGTGACGTATTGCGCCATGCCGGTGGGGATGGCGAACAGGGCCTGCATGCCTTCATAGGCCTCGACGAAGTCCAGGGGATCATCGGCGAACCGGCCCGTATTGCCCAGCGCATCGCGGTAGTGCGGCGCGCCGATGCCGACGATGTCGACCTCGCCCTGGGCCGCGGCGCGCATTCCCGCGACGCTGCCGTTTTCCACCGGCGTGATGCTGGTGTCACCACCGGCCTCGGCCAGGATGTTCGACCAGATGACGGCCAGTTGATAGTCGTCCGACGTCGTGGCCACCCCACTGAACACAAGCTCACCCGCGGAACCCGCGGATGCGAATGCGGACAGGGCGACGGCGGCGATGGAACCGGAAAGCAAACGGCGCATGACAGCTCCTCCCGAGCATGGGTGCCGATTTCTACGGCAGCGTTTCATTCAACGAAATTAGTTTCGTCTAATGACACGATAACGCTCGAGGCCAATGGCGGTCAATGAACGATTTGCTCCGGTAGGAGGGGTTGGTGCGAGCCCAGATTTCTCACATCCGCCATGGCCTGCGCGGCGCTGTGCCGGCGACAGGGCAGGAGAGCCGCGCCGCGCCGCAGACCGCGGAGGGTTTGAGAAATGCGGGCTAACGTACCGCTTGGCGCAATGCGGCGGCGCAGGCGATGGGACCGCACGTGACGGTCAACGCCAACACGCTGGCCAGCAGCAACAGATGGGGTCGCACGGTGAGGCCGGCAGCTGCAGCATCGATGGCGGAAACCGCGAAGATCAAGACCGGCACGAACAGCGGCAGGATCAACAGCGCCAATAGAACGCCGCCGCGCCGGGTCCCCAGCACCAGCGCCGCACCGATACCGCCCAGCAGGCTCAAGCTCGGGGTGCCGAGAACCAACGCTAGCCCAAGTGTGCCGAAGGCCGGCCCCGGCAGCCCCAGCAAGGCCCCCATCAGCGGCGCGATCAGCAAGAGCGGCAGCCCGGTGATAAGCCAGTGGGCGGCCACCTTCGCCAGGGCCACCAGTTCCAGTGGTAGAGGCGACAGCACCAGGAGATCGAGTGTGCCGTCTTCGTAATCCGTCGCGAACAGCCGTTCCATCGACAGGAGATTGGCCAGCAATGCCGCGACCCAGAGAACGCCTGCGGCGATGCGCGCCAGCAGGTTGGCTTCGGGTCCGATCCCAAGCGGGAACAGGGCGGTCGTTACGATGAAGAAGACAAGCGCTGCCGCTGCATCGCTGCCCGCGCTCAGCCCCAGCCGGACATCGCGACGGACAAGCCGGATCCACGCGCGCAATACTGCAGTCATCCGATCGTGTCTTCCATCGGCGCGGCGAACCCGTCGAGCGACAGTTCGGTGCAGTCGCTGATCGGCAGTGCAGCATGCGTCGCCACCACCGCAGCACCGCCGTCCGCGCGATGCTGTTGAACCAGCTGCCCAAGGGTATCGACGGAGGCCGCGTCCAGCGCGACCGTCGGCTCATCCAAGAGCCAGAGTCGCCGGCACGATACCAGCAGCCGTGCCAGGGCCAGGCGGCGGCGCTGCCCGGCAGACAGATAGCGCGCCGGCATCTGCGCCAGCGGGGCGAGCCCCCAGGTCGCCAAGGCCTTCTCCACACCGGCGCCGGCGGCGCCGTGATGATCCGCCGCAGCCCAGAATGACAGGTTGGCCGCGACGGTGAGCGGCAGCTTGATCCCGTCCAGATGGCCGACATAGGCCAGGTCCGCGCGATGCCCCCCAGGATCTTCCTGGACAGGTCGACCGTCGCGCAGCAGCCGTCCATCGAAGGGCGGCAGCAGTCCCGCCATCATCCGGATCAGGCTCGATTTGCCGCTGCCGTTCCGCCCCGTCAGCACAAGAACCTCCCCTCGGCCGACACGAAACGACAATTCGGCAAAGATCAGACGGTGGCTGCGCAGGCATGCAAGCCGCTCCCCGGCCAGCATCGGCGCGGTCTCATGTTCGGATTGGGTCTCGGAGGCGACGGGGGCGATTGAGGATGGCGAAGCCGCCATGGCCGGTGTGACTCTTTAGCCGCCACATCTTTCGACGGCTCTTCATGGACTGAGGTCGTCACGACGGTACGGTCGACAGCTTCCGCTGGCAAGATGGCCGCCCAGTTCCGGAGGTGCGGGCGCATCGCGGCCTGACCCAGCGACTGCGGCAAAAGAGCCCGCGAAATTCAACAAGGGCCGGCCAAACGCTCACAAAAAAAGGCCACCGCAGGGGGCTTTTTGCGGTGGCCGAAAGCTATGGTGGGGATCCGCCAGCGGGGAACCGGCCGATCCCCAGGCATCTGGGGACTGAACGAGCATTCGGCACGGGCTGTCCCGAACACGCCGTCCTGGTCAGGGGACCATGATAGGGAAGCTAGGGATCGAAAGTGGCGAAAGTATGATCGCACGGGCGCGAGTGGCCCTCAGAAAATTGCTCGAAAATGGCGGCATGCGAAACCATCGGGGCATTTCAGACGCTTAGCCGCGCCCGAACTTGCCAAGATGCCGCAGCCGCGCTTCCCCTAATCGTTGCAAGAGGCCGCCAAGGTCGCCATGGCCGCAGCGTGCGCTTCGTCGAACCGGCGTTCCAGCACGTCGCTGACGCCGCGACATCCCGCCACAACTGCCACGGCCCAGTCCAGGTATTCGCGAAGCCGGGCCTCGCCCCAATTCGCCGGCGGACTATGGGCGATGGCCCGGAGGTTCGAGGTCTTGTCGGCCAGCTTCAGCATTCGGGCGCGCGTCGACTTGCGCGGCGTCGTCTCCACCTGCAGGCGCTTGCGTGTGGCTTTGGGCAGGCTCTTGTCGTCCGTCACCTCGGCGACCACGCCGGCCACTTCGGCCCCGAACAGCTCTTCGATCTCTTGCGCCGTAGTCTCGGTGTCTTCGACCGTATCGTGCAGCACGGCGGCGATCACAAGCACTGCGTCGCGGCCGCCGGTCGCTTCGGCCATGAGGTGGGCCACCTCGGCCAAGTGGTTGACGTAGGGCTCGCCGCGCGTGCCCTTGCGCCGTTGGTCGGTGTGCCGGCTTGCGGCGAAGTCCCAGGCGCGCGCAAGCGCCACTATGGATTGGCTGTCATACATTTCATCAGTGCCCGTTGACGCCGCTTCGCGTTTCGTCGGCTCTCGGCGGGCTGATCGGCCGGCTGGCCCCTCGGCGATTTGGCGACTGCTTTGCCTTTAGCGGCACAGTCGGACCAAATGGCCCAGGGGTCAACAGGCGCGCCGATGATCTGCAGTCTTCATCCGTTACCTTGCCTCAACCGGTTACGAAAGCGCCAGAGCAGTGGCGTCCACCACGCCGACCAGATGGATCAGCCAGAAGACGGTGTAAACCCACAAGATTGTGCGAATGGCCATGGCTTCTCCTCCTATTCGCTGCGGGGCCAAAATCATTCTGACATCTATGTTACGGTATCGACTCTTAAAATTCCCTTGCTTGATTTTCTAAGCGTCAGTATGTCTAAGTTATTGATCAGATGTTAACTTGAATGCCTAAGATTTGATTGAATTGCGTGATGTCGTGGCAGTGCCCGGATATTAAGAGAATCCTACTTGTGCACTAACGGGCGTGCCCCATGGATTGAGGCGAATGCTCCGTCGGAACCGCTAAACGGAGATCTCCGGTGGGATGCGATCGTCGGCTGGGCTTGACAAGCAGCCACGGAATAGGGCAACCGGCCTGTCCTACCGCCCACCGCTTTCCAGGCCGAGGAGGCGATATGGACACGCGTCCGCTCGGTCGCACTGGGCTTCAGGTCACCAAGCTGTGCCTCGGCACTATGACCCGGAGCTTCCGCAAAACGGAAGAAGAGGGGCACGCCCAGATCGCGTATGCCCTGGACCGCGGGATCAACTTCCTGGACACGGCGGAAATGTACGCCGTGTCGCCGAGCGCGGAGACACGGCCACGCGCGCCTATGTGGATACTGCTGCGCACCATGGCCTCGATCCCGCACAGATGGCGATCGCTTTCGTCGCCAGCCGGCCGTTCGTGACATCGGCGCCACGTCGGTGGGAAAGCTGGCGACCGACATTGCTGCCGCCGACCTGGCGCTTACCGATGCGATGCGGTGCGTGCCGAGATCGATGCGGTGCAAGCAGACAACCCGAATCCGTGCCCTTAGGGCTACGGGGACGAGTCAGGCACGCGCTCGATGCTGCTGAGTGAAGGGACCCGCTGATGGTGCGTCTGTTCGTCGCGGTCGATCTTCCGGCCCCCGTCCGTCAGCGTCTGGCGGTGATGCAAGGCGGCGTGCCGGCTGCCCGCTGGGTTCAGGCGGAGAGCCTGCACCTGACGCTACGCTTCATCGGCGAGGTCGACTATGCCACGGCCCGCGATATCGATGCCGCCCTCAGCCGCATCCGAGCCCCGGCCTTTGAGGTTGCTGTTGCCGGCGTGGGGTGCTTCGGACCCGAAAAACGGCCGCGGGCCCTGTGGGCGGGCACCGACCCTTCGCCGCCGCTTCAGTTCCTGCGCGACAAGGTGGATCGGGCCATCGTTGCCGCCGGCCTCGCCCCCGACGACCGCAAGTTCAAGCCTCACATCACACTTGCGCGGTTCCGCGATCGTCCGGGTCCACGGCTGATCCGCTGGATGACCGACAACAGCCTGCTGCGCATCCAGCCGGTGCCGGTGGATCGCTTCGTTCTGTTCGAGAGCACGCTGGGTGGCGAAGGCGCGGTCTACCGCCCCGTTGCCGAATACCCGCTATCGTCCGAACCGGGGAACCAGGCCGCCGGTGCCCATGGCGTGGCGCATGAAGAACTTCTTCAGCGGCGGCAGTTGCCCAACGGCGGTTAGGCCGAAGTCCCGCGCCCAACGCACGGGCGGCACGGCATTTGAGAACAGCCGCAACAGCCCGTCGGTGGCTGCGATCATCATCAGGTTGTCGGCGCGGCGCATGCGCTCGAAACGCTGAAGCAGCGACCATTCGCCGACATCCATGCCCAACCGGCTGGCCTCGATGGCCAGTTCCGCGATGGCGGCTGCGTCTCTCAGGCCGACATTCAGCCCCTGGCCCGCGATCGGGTGCATGACATGGGCGGCCTCGCCGATCAGCGCGACCCGGTCGGCGATGTAGCGCTTTGCCAGCTGCACGCCCAAAGGATAGGCAAACCGCCGCCCCAGCGGACGGACCCGGCCAAGCCAGTCGCCGACCCTGGCCTGCAGCTCCGTCCCGAAGGCGTCGTCGGACAGGGCCATGTAGCGCCCGGCCAGGTCTCGCCGCTCCGACCATACGACGGAAGACCGATGCGTACCGTCTGCGGCGTCGTTGAGCGGCAGCACCGCGAACGGGCCGTGCGACCGGAAATGCTCCAGCGCCACACCTTCATGCGGCACCTCGTGCGCCATGGCGGTAACGATTGCCGTCTGGTTGTACGGCCAGCCGAACACCCCGATGCCGGCGGATTTGCGCACGAAGGAATGGCGGCCGTCCGCGCCGATCACCAGCTGTGCCCGCAACGCCTCGCCATTGTCCAGCCTGACCGTGACGCCGCCGGCATCGTGCTCCAGTGCTGTCACGGCCGCCGGCGCCAAGTGCCGTACCGTCGGCAGTTCGTCCAACAGCTCGAACTGACGCACGCGCAAGAGCCGATTGTCGACGATATGGCCGAACGGCTCGTCTCCGACTTCCTGATGGTCGAAATGCAGAAATACTGGCCGGTCGGCATCGGTGATGCGGATGTCGAGGATCGGTGACGCCTCATCCGCCACGCGTTCCCACACGCCGGCGGCTTCAAGAATGCGGCGGGTGCCCAGCGCGACGGCGGTGGTCCGTCCGTCATAGGTCTCGTTGGCATGGGCCGCACGACTCTCTCGGTCCACGATCACCACGTCGATCGCGCCGCCGGCCAAAGCCGCCGCCTGCGTCAGGCCGGCCAGACCACCGCCGACCACCACCACCTGCGTGTGTTGAATAGCCAAGAACCTGCTCCGTTTCGTCAACACCATCACCCCTTATCGTCACGGATGATCGGCCTGAGGCCCACCGATGTCCAGGGTGGGCGGCAATCGGCCCGAGAGGCTGCCGACCCGCCTCTGATCTGATTTGCATAAAATTGGGGCGATCGAGGTGTTATGCCTATGAATTAGGCACAACAACTCCCCTGACCTGACTCCTTTTTCACCACCTGCCGCGCAAGCCCCTGTCATCGCAGGCAATTGTGCGCTGCGACACATTCGGCACGGATCTTGAAACCCGCGATGTCGAACGGGGCCGTGTTGTTTGCGGCTCGGGGGCATGACCGTGAGCAGCGACGACAGGAGCGACGCGGAAAAGAGGCAGGCAATGAAACTTGTGATGGCCATCATCAAGCCCTTCAAGCTGGACGAGGTCCGCGAAGCGCTGACTTCCCTCGGCTTGCAGGGCCTTACCGTAAGTGAAGTGAAAGGCTTCGGCAGACAGAAGGGGCAGACCGAGATCTATCGGGGGGCCGAATACTCGGTGAGCTTTCTGCCGAAGGTGAAGATCGAAGTGGCGGTGTCCGCCGACATGGCGGAAAGCGCCGTAGAAGCCATCCAGAAGGCCGCGAATACCGGCCGGATCGGCGACGGCAAGATCTTCGTCATGGATATCCAACAAGCGGTGCGCATCCGCACCGGCGAGACGGACGCGGAGGCGTTGTGAACATGCATTTGCTGGACTTGAAGCATTGGGGCGTGGTGATCGCGGCCGCGATCATCAGCCTGATGGCCTGGATGGGGACGGCCGCAGCCCAGGACGCGACAGACGAAACCGAAACGGCGGTCGAAGAGACCACGGAAGAGACGGGCGAAGCGATCGAAGCGGCGGCGGAAGAGGAAGCACCGGCCGAGGCGATCGGCGGCGTGCCCGTAGAATCGCAGTTCGTCTTCAATACTTTCTCGTTCCTTGTCGCCGGCGTTCTGGTGATGTGGATGGCCGCAGGCTTCGCGATGCTCGAGAGCGGGCTTGTGCGCACCAAGAATACGGCGGCGATCTGTCTGAAGAACATTGCGCTGTATTCGGTCGCCGGCATCATGTACTACCTGATCGGCTATGATCTGATGTACACGGATGTCTCCGGCTACATTGGAACCTTCTCTCTATTCTACAATCCGTCGGAACTTGAGCTGAATCTGCTGAACGCTGACGGCGATGAGGCCAGCGCGGCGGCGCTGACGGCGCTGTTGGGCGAGAGCTCCTACGCCTCCATGTCCGACTGGTTCTTCCAGATGGTGTTCGTCGCGACGGCGGCCTCGATCGTGTCGGGCACGCTGGCGGAGCGGATCAAGGTGTGGCCGTTCATTCTGTTCACGGTCATCCTCACCGGCATCCTCTACCCCATCCAGGGCTCGTGGACCTGGGGCCAGGGTTGGCTCACCGAGGCCGGGTTCAGCGACTTCGCCGGATCGACCATCGTCCATTCCGTCGGCGGATGGGCAGCCCTGACCGGTGCCATCTTCCTTGGCGCACGGCGCGGCAAGTTCGGCGCCAACGGTGCGGTGCACCCCATGCCCGGGGCCAACCTGCCGCTGGCGACGCTGGGTACGTTCATCCTCTGGCTCGGCTGGTTCGGCTTCAACGGTGGTTCGCAGCTGGCGCTGGGCACGGCGTTGGACGCCTCGGCCATGGCGATCGTCTTCGTCAACACCAACCTCGCGGCGGCAGCCGGTGTGGTAGCGGCGATGGCGGTGGCACAGGTCGTCTATCGCCGGATGGATCTGACCTTCGTGCTGAACGGCGCGATTGCCGGCTTGGTGTCGATCACGGCAGGTCCGGATCTGCAGAACCACTTCATGGCGATCATCGTCGGTGCCATTGGCGGCGTGCTGGTGGTCATCTCGGTGCCGCTGATGGACAAGCTGAAGATCGATGACGTGGTCGGCGCAATCTCCGCCCACCTTGTCGCCGGCATCTGGGGCACGCTCGCTGTCGGCATCTTCGGTGGCGGCGATCTGGGCGTCCAGATCATGGGCATCGCCGCAGTCGGCGCGTTCATGGTGGTGACGAGCGCCATCGTCTGGCTCGCCCTGAAGTACACCATCGGCATACGCGTGTCGGAGGAAGAGGAAGAGCTGGGTCTCGACAAGACCGAGCTCGGGCTGGAAGCCTATCCCGAGTTCGGACAGGGATCCCAGCGCGTCTAACCCGTTCTTGGCCCGGTCGGGGCGGCCCCCAGGGCACCCCCGACCGAAGCCAGGAAGGACCATCGACGGAACGGTCCGGCGCCCCTCGCGTCGGGCCGTTTCCGACTCTGCCGATGCCAATGGGGTGACGAATCAGTTCACTTACGGAATCAGCAAGAACCATCAACCGCTTGTCTTAGAACGTAATCATATTCTCGGTCTGCTTGTTTCGATCGAGCCGGCACGCTACGATCCGGGTGATTTCGATCCCATCGAGGCGTCCCGCCGGTGTCCATGCTGAACGACCGACTCAATGCGTTGGAGGATTATCCGTTTACGCGGCTGCGCACGCTGCTGACGGATATCCCGGCCCCTGAGGGCCGCGCTGCGATCGACTTCTCCATTGGCGATCCCAAGCATGCCCCTCCAGCCTTGCTGACGGAGGCGATGGCCGCTGCCGCCGACTCGTGGAATCGATATCCGCCCATCGCCGGAACGTACGATTGGCGCCAGGCCGTCAGCGACTGGTTGGTCTGGCGGTTCGGCGAGGGCGGCCGCCTGATCGACCCCGACGTGGCGCTGCTGCCGGCCTCGGGCACGCGTGAGGCCCTGTTCATGCTGGCTTCGGCCTGCGTCGGATCGATGCCGGGTGGCAACGAGCCTGCGGTGCTGCTGCCGAACCCGTTCTATGGCGTCTATGTCGGCGCCGCCCAGATGACCAGCGCCGAGCCGGTGTTCCTGACGGCCAATCGTCAGACCGGGTTTCTGCCGGATCTTGACGCGCTGCCAGCGAGTCTGCTGGACCGCACCGCTCTGTTCTATCTGTGTTCACCAGCCAACCCGCAAGGGGCTGCCGCCGACGTCGCCTATCTGCAGAAGGCGCTGTCGCTGGCTCGCCGCCACGGCTTCGTGCTGGCAGTCGATGAATGCTACAGCGAGATCTACCATCGGGCACCGCCGACGGGAGTCCTAGAGGTCGCGGCCAGGTTCGACGGTGCCCGGCTGGACAACCTGATCGTCTTCAACTCCCTGTCCAAGCGGTCGAGCGCCGCCGGCTTGCGATCGGGCTTCGTTGCCGGCGATCCGACGGTGATCGCAGCCTTTCGGCGACTGCGCGGCTATGCGTCTGCCGGCATGCCGATGCCGATCCAGGCCGCGTCCGCCGCGCTTTGGCGGGATGAAGCGCATGTCACGGAGAATCGCGAGCTCTATCGGGCGAAGATCGATACCGCTGAGCGGATCATGGGCGACAGCCTCGGCTTCTACCGGCCGGATGCAGGGTTTTTCCTGTGGCTGGAAGTCGGCGATGGAGAGCGTGCCGCGGAACGCTTGTGGCGCGAGCAGGCGATCCGTGTGCTGCCCGGCGCTTACATCGGCCGTCCCGCGCCCGAAGACGGTAACAATCCCGGCCAACCCTTCATGCGCCTGGCGCTCGTGCACGACATCGCCGTCGTTGCCGACGCGCTGACCCGGCTGATGGGCACCTTCTCGGCGATGGCGGGCGATTGAGGGAGGGGGGCGACCATGGTTGACAGCAGCACCCGGGGTCTCTCACGCGGCGCGGCAGGGATGCGCAGGTCCGCCTTCCTGCCCGAAGGTGCCCGCGGCTTTTTGCAGCGACGGATCCGTGAGATCGGCGGCGGTGCCCTGATCGTTCTAGCCGGTGCGCTTTTGCTGGCGCTGCTCACCTACAATCCCAGCGACCCGTCGTGGAATTCTGCGGCCGGCGGTCCGGCGGGGAACGCGCTTGGCTCGCTTGGTTCCTATCCGGCCGACCTCTTCATCCAGACGCTTGGGCTCGCGGCCTTCCTTCCGCCGCTGGCCTTCTTCGTCTGGGGCTGGCAGATGGTGCGGCAGCATCCCATGCGGCAGCTCTGGCAGCGCGCCATCGCGATGCCCATCGCCCTGCTGCTGACCGCACTGGCTCTGGCGCCGGTGCAAGCGCCGGCGGCCTGGGCCAGTGCAACGGGGCTGGGGGGCGCGGTCGGCGCCTTGCTGAGCGACCAGATCACCGAAACCTTGCTGCTGAGGTTCTCGGTGGCCGATGCCTCCTGGATCCCGCTCGCGGCGGCCATTCCCGCTGGCATCGCCTGGCTGGTTGCCATCGGGCTTACCTGGTCGGAGTGGCGGCGGCTGTTCATCCGGACTGGTCATGGCCTGGGCACCGCCGGCGGTGTCGCATGGCGGTTCGCGCGGACCTGGACACCGGTGGTCATACGTGCAGGGCGGCGGGGTGTGGCCGCGGTAGCGCCACTTCTTTCCCGACTGCGGCTGCCAGCCGTTCGCCGGACGGCCCGTCGCGATCCTCTGATGCAAGAGGACGACCCGGCGCTGGTGCGCCGTCTCTTGGGCGAACTGGATGAGGAGCGGGCGGTCCAAGACCGCGACCGTGGCCCGGCAGCACCGTCTCTGAACGACGAGGGTGATCGGTCGGCCAAGGTGGTGGCGCCGCGGCCCGGTCCCCTGCCGGCGGGCCGCCGCGTAGTCGACGAACGCCAGGCCAGCCTGGACCTGGCGCCGCCGGGGGATTACGAGCTGCCGGCGCTGGATCTCCTGGGGCTGCCCGACCCGGCAAAGGGTCCCCAGAAGCCCGACGATTCAGCCCTTTCGCGCAATGCGGAGCTGCTGGAAGGCGTGCTGGGCGATTTCGGCGTGCGCGGCCAGATCGTGCGGGTGAACCCGGGCCCGGTCGTCACCCTCTATGAGCTGGAGCCGGCGCCCGGCACCAAGTCCAGCCGCGTCATCAGCCTGGCCGACGACATCGCCCGCTCGATGAGTGCCGTGTCCGTGCGCGTGGCCGTGGTGCCGGGCCGCAACGTCATCGGGATCGAGCTTCCCAACCAGCGGCGCGAAACGGTGTATCTGCGCGAGATCCTGGCCAGCCAGGCATTCGAACGCGCGACCGGGCGTCTGCCGCTGGTGCTGGGCAAGGATATCGGCGGCCAGCCGATCATCGCCGACCTTGCGCGGATGCCGCATCTGCTGGTCGCCGGCACCACCGGGTCGGGCAAGTCGGTGGCGATCAACACCATGATCCTGTCGCTGCTCTACCGGCTGCCGCCGGACCGGGCGCGATTCATCATGGTCGACCCCAAAATGCTGGAGCTCAGCACCTATAACGGCATCCCGCATCTGCTGACCCCGGTTGTCACCGATCCCAAGCAGGCCGTGGTCGCCCTGAAATGGGCGGTGCGGGAGATGGAAGACCGCTATCGCGCCATGGCCAAGCTCGGTGTGCGCAACATCGATGGCTTCAACCAGCGCCTGCGGCAGGCACGCGAATCCGGCGAGGCGCTGACACGGCGGGTGCAGGTAGGCTTCGACCCCGACACCGGCAAGCCGCTGTTCGAAGAGCATGCGCTGGACCTGACGGAGCTGCCCTTCATCGTGCTGGTGGTCGACGAGATGGCCGACCTGATGCTGGTCGCCGGCAAGGACATCGAAGCGGCGATCCAGCGTTTGGCTCAGATGGCGCGAGCGGCCGGCATCCACCTGATCATGGCGACCCAACGCCCGTCGGTCGACGTCATCACCGGCACCATCAAGGCGAACTTCCCGACCCGGATCAGCTTCCAGGTGACCAGCAAGATCGACAGCCGCACCATTCTGGGTGAGCAGGGCGCCGAGCAGCTGTTGGGCATGGGCGACATGCTCTACATGCCGGGCAGCGGCCGGCTGATGCGCGTGCATGGTCCCTTCGTATCGGACAGCGAGGTGGAAAGCGTGGTGCGTTTCCTGCGTTCGCAGGGTGAGCCCAACTACAACGACGCGATCCTGGAGGATCCGGACGAAGGCGCGGCCTTCGACGCTCTGGCTGCGGAGGGCGGGAACAGCGGCGACGACCTGTACGATCAGGCGGTGGCGCTGGTGGCGCGGGAGCGCAAGGCGTCCACCAGCTTCATCCAGCGCCATCTGCAGATCGGCTACAATCGGGCCGCCCGCATCATAGAGCGCATGGAGGCCGAGGGCATGGTGAGTGCCGCCAACCATGTCGGCAAGCGCGAGGTCCTGCTGCGGGCCCCGGATGACGATTGACGCGGTGCCCTCGAAGGCTGCATCAGTTTGTCTTGGCGTAGCCGTACTTCCGCCACAGCAACCGCGTTAGAGTCCGGGCTTATGAAGAGACGCACTTTCCTTGCTGCCACCGTCGCCGGTGCGCTTATGGCGCGGGCGGGCCACGCGCAGACCAGTCCGGAGGACCGGGCCGACCTGACGCGGATCGCCGCCTATCTGAACGGCCTCACGTCGATTCAGGCGCGCTTCACGCAGATCGCTGATAATGGTGCCGTGGCCCAGGGCGACTTCTATCTGTGGCGGCCGGGTCGGATGCGGATCGAATACGACCCGCCCGTGCCCTATCTCTACATCGCCGACGGTTTCATGCTCACGTTCTGGGACGCCGAGCTTGAGCAGCGGTCGGACGTGCTGCTCGGAACCACGCTGGCCGATTTCATCACCCGCGAGCAGATCCAGCTGACGGGCGATATCACGGTCAGCGCGCTTCGCCGCACGGCAGACTCCGTCGAGGTGGACCTGCACCAGACCGACGATCCGGCGGCCGGCACGCTCACGCTTGTGCTGCGCGCCAACCCCATGCAGCTCTCCAGCTGGACCGTCGTCGATGCTCAGGGGGTGGCCACGCAGGTGTTGCTGAACGAAGCCCGCTACGGCGTTCCGTTGGATGCCGACCTGTTCGTCGCCGCCAATTCGGTACTGCCGCGTTTGCGATAGACGCAGCTGGCGACCGCTACAGCGGATCGCAGCGGAACAAGATGTTGCCGGTGTTCAGCGTCCGGCCGGGCGACAGGCGGCCTCTGAGTGGCGAGCAGAAGGGGCGCGCAGCATCGCGTGCATCCTGCATGGTGCCGCCGGGGGGCACCGCCACCTCGATCTCGCGATCCGTTGAGAACACCACCTCCGCTTGCGGCGCGGGCGGCGCCCCGCCGGTTGGTGCGGTGGTCGTGCATCCGACCAGAGCTGCCAGCATCAAGCCGGCGGTCAGGGCGTTGCGTGTCATGCGACAGGCCTCCCAAATGCCCTTTTTTTGACGGCAGCCAGCGTAACCCACGGACGGGACCCGAGCCACAAGTGAATTCCGATACTGAACGATCATCGGCTGTGTCGGTCAGCCTCGGGCACTCTGGATCGCGTCTTCAGGCCGGCCTGACGGTCGATCTCCCGTCCATTTCTTCAGCATGATCCGCAGCTCCGCAGCGCCGAACGGCTTGCGCAGATAGTCGTCCATACCGGCTTCAAGGCACCGGTGGCGATCATCTTCAAACGCGTTCGCCGTCGAGGCTATCACTGGTGTCCGAGCAGTCGCGCCTTTCTGCTCTCGCTGGCGCAGCCGTCGTACGGTCTCGAACCCGTCCAAGTCGGGCATGGAGCAATCCAGCAGAACCAGATCATATTGCCGTTCGGCCGTCTTCAACAGGGCAGCCCGACCAGAACTGGCGGCATCGACCGTGCAGCCGAGACCCTCAAGCATCAGAACGCAGATCTCCTGGCTGATGGTGTCATCATCGACAACCAGGACTCTCGCGCCGCTGGACCAACCGGCTGCCGCGACCTCCGGCTGGGGGACCGCAATCGCCGTCGACGGTGCGGCGGCCGGATGCGATGATGCGCTCGTCTTCGCCAAAGGCAGTGTGAACCAGAACCGCGACCCCTGACTCGGGCTATCGTCGACACCGATCTCGCCGCCCATCAGGGTTACCAGGCGGTGACAGATGGCCAGCCCCAGCCCCGCCCCGCCGAACCGCCGCGTGAAGGTTCCGTCGGCCTGCGTGAACGCCTGAAAGATCGACGCCTTCTTGCTCGGATGCACGCCGATGCCCGTATCTTCCACCTCGAACAAGATCCGCATCCGATGGTCATCCTCAGAAATCAGGCTCGCGCGGACCGTGATCCGACCGGACGGTGTGAACTTCACGGCATTGCCCAGCAGGTTCAGCAGTACCTGGCGCAAACGGTGGATATCCCCCACCACGGTTTCGGCGATTTCCGGCGCCACCTCCGACGCGTAATGCAGGCCCTTCTTGACCGCCTGTGGACGCATCATCTCGTCGACGCCGGCCATCAGCGATCTGAGGTCGAAGGCCTCGTACTCGATATGCAGGCTGCCGGATTCGATCTTCGAGACGTCGAGAATGTCGTTGACGACATGCAGCAGCGCCTCTCCCGACATCTGGATGGAGACGAGGAAGCTGCGCTGCTGATCGGTTAGGTCGGTTCCGCCAAGCAACTCGGCCATCCCCAGAACGCCGTTGATGGGGGTCCTGATCTCATGGCTCATCGTCGCCAGGAACTGAGACTTCGCCCGGTTGGCATCTTCCGCCCGGTCCCGCGCGACTTCGAGTTCGGACGAACGGGTCCTGAGCTGTTCTTGGGAGTGGTGCAGGTCGCTGCCCATGGCCTCGAAGGCACGGGCCAGTGCCCCCATCTCGTCACGCGTCTTCACCGGGACGTCGATCTGAAGGCGGCCGCGTGAGATCGCGCCGACCGCATCCATGAGCGATGCCACCGGCGAAAGAACCATCCGGCGTAAGGCCCAGTAGAAAAGCCCGCACGTGGCAAGAATCGTCACGGCAATCACGGCCGCAACGACGGCCGCGAGGCGCTTTGCGGCGAGCTCGAACTCCGCTTCCGGCATTGCCCAAACCAGCATCAAGTCGGACCGCGGCAGTTCGCTGCCCATCACCGTCGCAATTCCATGATGATCCGCCGAAATGGGGTCGCCGGACACGGCCGCCGCCCGCAGCCGGTTCGCAAGATCGGCGTCCATCTGCCAGCCCGTCGCTTCCTCGTCGAAGAGAACCTGGTGATCGGTGCCGACAAGAAGCAGATGGCCGTCACGGCCGATGCGGGCGTCGGTCAAAAGCGTTTCGATAAACCGGAGATCGACCGTGGCGACAAGATACCCCCTGAGGACGATCGGCGCGGTCAACGGAGATACGCGCTGATCCTGCAGGCTGATCGGTCGGATGCTGAGCAGCCGCGGTTGCCCGGCATTGTCGCGAACAACGACCGAGTGGGGTTGATATCCATACTCTGTCGGGCCTCCGATCTCACGCACCACCTGATCGTCGCTGAGCGCCATCGAGGCGTCGCCGTCGATCAGCCGCGCGTCGACGGTGCCGTCCGGCAAGACGATCCGGAACTCCACGAACTCCGGATATGTCCTCTGGTACGTCGCAAACAGATCCAGCAGCGCGGGAAGGATCAGCTGATAGCGTTCGATCTGGTCGGCTGTCAGCATATACCGCTCGACGATATAGGCATCGGCGAACAGCCGCGCGTTGGCCTCCGCCGCCTCCATCCGGGAAGCGACGTGGCGCGCTACTTGCTGCGAGACGGTTCTTGCCTCATGCACCAGCCGGTCGATGGCCTGCTGGCGCAGCTCAAGATAGGCCGCGACGCCGAGCCCGAGCCCCGGCAGGATGCTGAGGGTCGCGACGATGGCGAGAAGCTTGACCTGCAGCCTCATCGCGCGTCATCGCTGGCGTGTCAGGTCTGCGACGATTTCCGTACGCGCACGGATCGCCGCAGCCGGCATCGCGGCGTCATAGAACACGCACCGCTCAAGCACATTGGCAGGCGGGTAAATGACGTCATCGGTCAGGAAATCTTCGGGCAGCAATGCTTCCGCAGCCGTGTTGGGCGATGCGAAGTAGACGTATTGCGCCAGCTGTGCCGCATTATGCGGTTCGTTCAGGAAGTCGATGAACCGCATTGCCGCTTCCTTCTGGGCCGACGTTTCGGCAACCGCGATGTAGTCGACCCACACACGCGACCCCTCCTCGGGAATGACATAGCGTATGTTCTCGTTGAATTCCTGAAGGTACAGGGCTTCGCCGGAATACATGGTCGCAGCATACACGTCGCCGGTGACGAGATCCGCCTCTTCGGTCAGCGCAATATAGCCGTAGGCATAGAGGTGCGGCCGCTGTCGGTCGAGCAGAGCGGCCGCCGCCGCCAATTCGGTATCGACGCTGGTGTTGTACGCGTGTCCCAAAGCGAACAATGCGCTGCCCACCAACTCGTACGGATCTGTCAGCATAACGATCCGGCCGCGCAACTCTTCTGCCGGCTCAAGGAGTTGCCGCCATTTGGTGATCGGTTCGGCGATCAGATCGGCGCGATAGGCGATGCCCAAGGTTCCCCAGAAATAGGGTACGGCATAATCCTCGAACTGCGGCCCGAGAGTCTGCCAACGGGGGGCGATGTTGGACAGATTGGGTATCAGCTCCGGCTCCAGTGGGGCAAGCCAGCCGCGCTCTATGTAGAATGGCAGGATCAGATCATCGAGAACGAACAGATCGAACCCGTGGCCGCCGTCGGTCTGAAGAACCATCTGGTCCCGTACCAGGTCGTTCTCGAAGTAGAGCTCTTCGACCGTGACGCCGGTTTCCTGCTCGAAGGCATCCAGCAGTTCGGGGTCCATGTATTCCGACCAGTTGAGAAGCCGAAGCACGGCGCCGTCTGCATTGTCTGGGGCTGTTTGGCCCCAAGCCTCAGGATGGATCGCACAGATCATCAGCAAGACGGTCAGCCGGAGCCGGAGCAGGCTCAACAGAGAAGTGCCGAACATCTTCGTCCATCCAAGGAAGCTGGGAAAGGGTACCTCTAGATCGCACAAACCCAGGCCGCAGGCGAGCAGCGGCGGGGAAAATTCGCGACTTTCGACCCTAACGGGTCGACCGCCAACGTATTATGAACACACTGAAGTATATTGGTAGGCTGCTTGGCCGGGGATCGGCACCCCTCAGCGGCGATTGCGTCCCGGCCAGAGGCCGGCAAATGGGCGGGCCAACAGTGCCGAGAGCGGCTTTTCGTCCAGCCGTTCCACCCCGATCGGCATGGTAGCCCAACGCGAAGTGCGGCTAGCCGAGCCGAACACACGGTCCCAGACGCTTAGGATGGTCCCATAGTTGCTGTCCGTATCCTTTCGGATGGCATGGTGGTGCACCCAGTGGATCGACGGCGTGATGATCAGATGCGCCAAGAGCCCTTCGAACCGCCGGGGAAGCTGCAGGTTTGAGTGGTGGAACACCGTGGCCAGCAGCACCACCACCTCGAACACCAGGATGGAGGCTATGGGAATGTCGAGCAGGATGATGATCGCCGCCCGGGCGAGCGCGCTCAACAGCAACTCCCCGAAATGGAACCGCAGCGCTGTCGTGGTGTCGAGAAACCGGTCGAGATGGTGGATCTCATGGAACCGCCACAAGAACGGTACGGTGTGGTTGGCCCTGTGCCACCAGTAGATCAGGACGTCGAGCACCAGCAGATCGAGCAGCAACGCTGGCACACCCGCCCACCAGTCCGGCCGCCAGGCGCCGACCGATCCGAACGCAAATCCGGCCGCCCAGACGGACACGGGCACGACGATCAGCGGCGACAGGCCCACATTGATCAGCCAGAAAGCAAGGTTGCGGACCACGCGCCGCCAGCCGCCATACCCCTCGCCGTCCGGGCGCAGGGCCGCCGGCACCACCCGCTCGATGGCGAAAAGCGAGGCGATCCAGGCGAACACGATGGCCGCCTTCCAACTCAACAGCGCTTGCACGGTCTCAGGCAACATGCTCTGGATATGTCGCAATCGGTCGCCCAGCCCAAGTCACGATACGGCGATGTAATGCCGCGTACCCGGGGCAGAGAGAGCCAGATGGTGCAGACAGACAGGCAACAGCCCTTCACGGTCGTCGCGGTTCCCTGCTGCAACAAGTTCGTCGGCGACCGGCCGTTCCATGTTGTCGGCGACAAGTATGTCCGCGCGGTTACCGACGGGGCGGGGGCGATGCCTTGGCTGGTGCCGGCGCTTGGAACGCCGGTCGATGTCCGGTCTCTTGTGGCCAGGGTCGATGGCCTCATGCTGACGGGCAGCCTCTCCAATGTGGAGCCGCAGCACTACGGCGGCCCCGCGAGCGACGCCGGCACGCTGCACGATGCGGACAGGGATGCGGTGACGCTGCCGCTGATCGACGCGGCGCTGGCGGCTCGCGTTCCTGTGCTCGCCATCTGCCGCGGGTTGCAGGAACTCAACGTGGCCCTCGGCGGAACACTGCATCAGAAGGTGCACGAGGTTGCCGGGCGGATGGACCACCGCGCGCCGCAGTCTGAAGACATGGAGATCAAGTTCGCCCACGCCCATGACGTGCGGCTGACGCCGGGCGGCGCTCTGAACGCCCTAACGGGGTTGGACACGTTCCCGGTGAACTCGCTGCACTGGCAGGGCATCGACCGGCTGGCGCCCGGGCTGACGGTCGATGCCGTGGCGCCGGACGGTCAGGTCGAGGCTGTGCGCGTCACCAACCTGCATGGCGTGGACGGCTTTGCACTGGCCGTCCAATGGCATCCCGAGTGGCGGTTTGCGGAGGATCCCCCATCGGCGGCGCTGTTCCGGGCCTTTGGAGATGCAGTCCGCCGCCGTGCGGCGCGGCGGAGCCTTGCCGCCGCCTGACCTAGAGACTCAGGCGTGGCCACTTTCGGCGGAGAGCATGGACGGGCTGACGCCGATCTTGGCGACTGCCCGCTCCCACTTGGCGTCCAGATCCGTATCGAACAGCAGGCCATCGTCGGCCGGGGCATGGAGCCATCCGTTGGCCTGGATCTCCGCATCCAACTGCCCCGGTCCCCAGCCGGTATAGCCGAGCGCGAGCAGATGCTGCCGCGGTCCGGTACCGCCGGCGATTGCGCGCAGAATATCGATGGTCCAGGTCAGTGCGACACCGTCTTGAACAGCCTTCGTGCCTTCCCGCATGAAATCGTCGGAATGCAGCACAAAGCCGCGGCCCGCATCGACCGGTCCGCCTGAGAGGATCTGGTAGTGGCCGCCGGTCGGCCAGTCGAGGCCGATTTCAAGCTGCTCCAGCAATTCCGCAAAGCTGATCGACTCCAGCGCCTTGTTGACCACAAGCCCCATGGCGCCTTCGTCGCTGTGGGTGCACATATAGATGACCGTTCGCTCGAACCGCGGATCGGGCATCGTCGGCATCGCAATCAACAGCTGGCCAGTCAGATACACCCTTGTCGCTCTCCTCTGGTGCCGAGCGGCCTATTCCCCTCTCGTGCCTCCCGCAGGCAGGGTTCGATGCGGCGCTTGCGAGATCCTGCTATCACACAAGCCTGGCTCAATTGTGACACCCCTAACAGACCGATACCAACTATATACGATGAAATGTCAACGCGATGTGACCGGCGACCGAAATCGAGACGGGGCGCCAAGAAGCAAAGGATGCGGGTGATCTGAGCATGAGGGGAAGCGATCGCATATCCGCCGGGCTTGGCGCCCTGTGCCGACGTGCCGTCGCGATTGTGGTCGCCGGCCTGGCGCTCTTGGCCAATGATGCGGCCGATGCTGCCAAAGGGCGTTGGCAATCCTTCGAGCTCTACCCCGGAGCCTTCGTGGAAGGGCGATTGATCGCCGCGGTCGATGCGACCGGGACGCTTGGGAGTATCCCTGCCGCCCTGCAGCTGCATCTGGACGAAGGCTGGAAGACCTATTGGCGGTCGCCCGGGGATGCCGGCCTGCCGCCGCAGCTGGACTGGGCAGGGTCTGCGAATCTCGCGGACGCGACCATTCGGTGGCCGGCGCCGGAACGTCACGTCATGTTGGGCGTTGAGACCTTCGGCTATGAAGACGAAGTGATCTTCCCACTGACGATCGCGCCGGCCGAGATCGGTGAGCCCGTCGCGCTTGCGGCGCGGGTCGACCTATTGGTGTGCAGCGATCTCTGCGTGCCGGCCACGCTGGACGTCTCGCTGGACCTGCCGGCCGGAGAGGCCGTGCCCGACGCCCGGCGCGCGAACCTGATCGACCGCGCCGTTGCCCGTGTCCCCGGTGACGGCGCCGCAGCAGGGCTGGCAATCGACCGCGTGTCGGTGAGCGGAAGCGGCGACGCGGCAACGCTGGTTGTCGAAGCGACATCGGCCTTTTCCTTCGATGCCCCTGACGTTTTCGTCGAAGCCGGCGACGGGTTCGCGTTCGGTGCCCCCACTTTCACCTTCGCTTCGGCGCGCGAGGCTCTGACGGCCGAGATCCCGCTGTTGCAGCGGCCGGACGACACCGCCGAGCTGGCGCGACAAACCGTCACGCTGACGCTGGTGGACGGCGTTCGCGCGATGGAGGCGACGCCGGCCATCACCGCAAACGGTGGCGGTGGGGCGACCGCATCACCGGGGCAGTGGACAATCTTGGCCCTGGCTCTGCTCGGCGGACTGATCCTGAACCTCATGCCCTGCGTGCTGCCCGTGCTGTCGATCAAGCTCTTGTCGGCGATCAGCCATGGCGGCCGTAGCCGGCGCGAGACGCGCCTGGGCTTCCTGGCGTCGGCCGCCGGGGTGATCGTTTCGTTCCTCGTGCTTGCCGGTGGGGCGATTGCGGTACAGTCGGCCGGTGGCGCCGTGGGCTGGGGCATGCAGTTCCAGCAGCCGGTCTTCCTGATCTTCATGATCGCGCTGCTCACGCTCTTTGCCGCCAACCTCTTGGGTTGGTTCGAGATTCTGCTGCCGTCGCGGGTCGGTGATGCGGCCCTGCGCGCCGGCGGCGGCTCGGGTATGGCCGGAAGCTTCGGCACAGGCGTGTTCGCGACACTGCTGGCCACACCCTGCTCAGCGCCCTTCCTTGGCACCGCCATCGGCTTTGCCCTGTCGCGCGGCGCGACAGAGATCGTCGCAGTCTTCCTGGCTCTTGGCATCGGGATGGCGCTGCCCTATCTGGCCGTCGGCGCCTGGCCGCGGCTCGCCGCCTGGCTGCCACGCCCCGGCCGTTGGATGGTCAGGCTGAAGCAGATCCTGAGCCTGCCGCTGCTGGCGACCGCCGTGTGGCTGCTGACGGTGTTGACCGCTCAGGTCTCCGGCTTGGCGGCGGCGATCGTCGGCCTGTTGATGGCGGCTGTCCTGCTGGCGCTGTGGATACGCCACCGCCTTCCCGATCGCATCCGGCCGGCCGGCGTTGCGACGGCCCTGGCCGTGATATTGGCCGCATTCTTCGTGCCGGGACAGTTCGACCGGCCGGCCGGTGCCACGGGCTCGGTCATCGAAGGGGCCTGGACGGCATTCGACGGGGCTTCGATTGACAGGCTGGTCGCGGATGGCCGCGTCGTCTTCGTCGACGTGACGGCCGATTGGTGCATTACCTGCGAAGCCAACAAACGCCTGGTGCTGGACCGCAATCCCGTTGCAGGTCTGCTCGACGGCGAAGGGGTAACCGCTATGCGGGCCGACTGGACGCGGCCCGACGAAGCGATTGCGACCTACCTGGCAGGCCATGGCCGCTACGGCATCCCCTTTAACGTGGTCTATGGCCCTGGGGCACCGGACGGCATCGTCCTGCCGGAACTCCTGACAAACGGCGCCGTTGTCGAAGCCCTGCAACGCGCAGGGCTGGACAGCTGAGGCCAGCCACCCTAGGTGTGGGGCGAACACGGCTGCGGCAACCGGGCCGCTGCCTCTCGCAGCCTCGCATCAGGAGGAACCAGGGATGGCCATCCAGGTAGGTGACACGATTCCGTCCGTCACGCTGAAGCATCTGACGGCGGATGGCATGCAGGAAGTCGATACGTCGGAGCTGTTCGGCGGCAAGACGGTGGTGATGTTCGCCGTGCCGGGCGCGTTCACGCCGACCTGCTCGGCCCGGCACCTGCCAGGGTTCGTCGACCATGCCAGCGCGATCAAGGACAAGGGTGTCGACCAGATCGTCTGCATGGCGGTCAACGATCCGTTCGTGATGAAGGCTTGGGGTGAGCAGGGCGGCGTCGGAGACTCCGTGATGATGCTGCCCGACGGCAACGGTGAGTTCACGCGGGCCCTGGGCCTGGAAATGGACGGCAGCGGCTTTGGGCTCGGCCAGCGCTCCAAGCGCTTCGCGATCGTCGCCAAGAACGGAAAGGTCGAGAAAGTGGCGGTGGACGAAAGCGGCCTGGACGTTTCCAGCGCCGAGAAGATCCTCGCCGACCTCTGACGCCAGCCATTGAAGGATCAGTTCTTAGGGTGCCGCGTCTTTCTTGAGGCGCGGCACCTTCTTTGTTGGGGTCAGCCGCCCGGACGGTTCAGCTGACCGCCGGGGATCTGGAAACCGAGCAAGACCTCGTACGCCTCGCCGTCGCGGACGCCGCCCGGCAACGGAATCGTCAGTACGAGTTCCTCCTCCCAGAACCCGGCCAGCGCTTCCTCCTCAAGCTGCACGGCGCCTGAGAATTGTTCGCGTATCAGAATGTCGCCGGGCGGTTGGCGACGCCGATCGACGACCCAGACCGAATAGGGCAGGTCGATCGACTCCCCGGGCGCCATGGCCGGGCCGCGCTCCAGCCTCATCGGCACCGTCATCTCCACGGTGACGTTGCTGGCGACCGTGTCATACTCGCATCCGCCGTTCGGAAAACCGATCGTCCCCCGCGCCACCACGTCCGTCGGATCGGTGCTGGTGCCGCGGAACTGCACCACCTCTTCCAGACCGGAAACGATGTTGACCTGCGGGCAGCGGCGCGCCGCCAGCGGCGCCGGTTCCGGCCGAGGCTCATCCACGGTGATCAGATCGCCGTCCTCGGCCACCTCATCGTCGCTGCCGCAGGCGGCAAGTCCGCCAGCGGCGACGACACATAGGGCCGCCAGCAGTCCGCGACGAAGTGCGACAGGGGGCCGGTGTCCGTTTTTCTGGGCAATCGACCCTATATTAGGGTCGGAACAGTAGCGATGTGAGAGCTGCATTTCGGGCCCCATCTCCGGGGCAGTCGGAGCATGTCGGGAAGTCGGAAGGACTGTAGGCAATGGCTGTGGCAGGCACAAGTCCGGCGGTCGGGAGCCTGAGCCTGGAGCGACCGCCGCTGACCGTCCTTCTGGCCGCGCCGCGAGGGTTCTGCGCCGGCGTGGAGCGGGCGATCCAGATCGTCGAGCGGGCGCTGGAGAAACATGGACCGCCCGTCTATGTGCGGCATGAGATCGTGCATAACCGATATGTCGTTGCGGGCCTGGAGGCCAGGGGCGCAGTCTTCGTCGATGAGTTGTCGCAGGTCCCCGACGGGGTTCCGGTGGTGTTTTCCGCCCACGGCGTACCCAAATCGGTGCCGCAAGAGGCGCAGTCACGCAGCCTGTTCTACGTCGATGCCACCTGCCCGCTGGTCACGAAGGTTCATCGCGAGGCGGAGCGACTCTACCGCCAAGGCCTGCAGATCATCCTGATTGGTCATGCCGGCCACCCGGAAGTGGTCGGCACTGTCGGCCAACTGCCGCAAGGCGCCGTGGAGCTTGTCGAAACCGTCGACGATGTCGCCACGTTGACCGTGCGTAATCCGGACGCCCTTGCCTACATCACCCAGACGACGCTGTCGGTCGATGACACGGCCGATGTCATCGAAGCCCTGAGGCGCCGTTTCCCTTTGATCGCCGGGCCGCGCAGCGAAGATATCTGCTATGCCACGACCAATCGCCAGGACGCCGTCAAGGCGATCGCTGGCCGGTGCGACGGTATGCTGGTGATCGGGGCGCCCAATTCCTCCAACTCGCAGCGGCTGGTGGAGGTCGCGGTCAAAGTCGGCTGCCGCGAGGCGCGGTTGGTGCAGCGTGCGGCGGATATCGACTGGGGCTGGCTTGCCGGGGTCCGCTGCCTCGGATTGACTGCCGGGGCATCGGCACCGGAGATACTGGTGGACGAGGTGCTGGCGGCATGCCGTGACCGTTTCGACGTCACCGTCGAAGAGGTCCCGGTGACGCAAGAGAGCGTCATCTTCAAATTGCCCAACTGCCTTGCGGCGGGGTAGCGTTCGTCGCGCTCGCAGCGAACCGGTATCGGGCGTTCGCGTCGTCCGAGCGCGCAGCTTGTCCGGCGGCAAGGGCCATGCACCGACTGACCGTTCGCCACGTCACCGTCTACCGCTACCGACAGCCAGTGGCGTTCGGACCGCACCGGCTGGTGTTCCGGCCGCGTGACAGCCATGATCTGCGCCTGGTCACCACTGCGCTGAAGATCGAGCCGGCGGCCACCGTGCGCTGGCTGCACGACGTGTTCGGCAACTCCATCGCCATCGCTACCTTCGCCGAACGGGCCGAAGCCCTGCGGTTCGAGAGCCGCATCACGGTGGAGAACTACGGCCTGGAGGACACGGATTTCCCGGTGGAGGAGTATGCCCAGTCGTATCCCTTCAGCTATCCCATTGCCGAACAGCCGGATCTGGTGCGCTTGCGCGAGCGGCACTACCCCGACCCTGACCATGAAGTCGACCGCTGGGCCAAGCGGTTCGTCCGCGAGCAGGGCCTGTCGGATACCCGCGACATCCTCTCGGCGATCAACCGGGCCATTCATGAGGGCTTTTCCTATGAGCGGCGGTACGCCGTCGGCATTCAGACCCCGGCGGAGACCCTGACGCTCAGATCCGGCACGTGCCGGGATTTCGCGCTGTTGATGATGGAAGCGGTGCGGGCGCTCGGCTTTGCCGCACGGTTCGTGACCGGCTACCTCTACGATCCATCGTTGGACGGCGCGGATGGCGGCGTGGTCGGTGCCGGCGACACCCATGCCTGGGCCACCATCTACCTGCCCGGTGCCGGCTGGATCGAATACGACCCCACCAACGGCGTAGTCGGCGGCCGCAACCTGATCCGGGTGGCGGCGGCACGCGACCCGAGCCAAGCCGTGCCTTTGAGCGGCACCTTTATCGGCGCGCCGGACGATTTCCTGGATATGGAAGTGTCGGTGGAAGTGCGCGCCGGGTAAGGGACGCCGCCTTGCCCGTCACCGCCGGAACAGCGAAACGATATCCGCCGTGCCCTGGTCGGGCTGCCGGCCGAGGCAGCGGGCCGTGCCGTCGTCCAGGCGCTCGCAATCGTTGATCATGCGGAAGATGCGGAAACCCCCGGTGCACCCGATATCGGCCTGGTCCTGAAGGCGCAGGCTGCCAGTGTCGAGGAACTGTGCGGTCAATTCGCCATCGCAGGCCGTGCCGTCTTCGAACACGATCGTCTGACTGCCATTGCCCGCTTCGTCGAAACAGATCTGCCAATCCTCCACACCGTAGAGTTCGTCGCTGGCCACATCAGTGATCTCGATGCCCGAGATCAGGCTCCAGCACCCTTCCAGAAAGGTCACATCCTGGTCTTCCCAATCCTGTTCGGTGATCTGTGGGACCTCTGGGGGCGGCTCTTCGCGCTCGATGACCTCGGCAACGGTCGGCGGATCGTCGGCTGGTTGTCGCGGCACCGGACAGTCGGGCGCTGCTGCCATCGACAGCCTCAACTGGTCCAGGCGCTCTTGCAGCGCTCGCTGGCGCAAGCGCTCACTATGGAGTTGGGAAGGGTAGGGTGCCGCGGTAGCTGCGTCAGGGCAGAAGTCGAACAGCGGCCGATCGCTGCCGGGAACGCCGACGCCGCAGGCCCAGAGGCTGAGATAGGCCCCCATTGCCAGAATCACAGCCAGCAGCCCCCAGAGCACAAGGGCCGGCCATGCCGCCTTTCGAGGCTGGGTTGTGCCTGGGCCGGAGAACACTACGGCCCCGCTCAGACCCGGTGCAGGTTGACGACCCACCGGACGTCTCCGTCGGATTCGCCGCTGCATTGGGCGACACCGCCGCCCGCGCCGGCGCAGTCCAGGCGGTCCTGGAACCAGAGCGTACCGTCGTTGCAGACCGTGTTGGCATCCCAGATGCGCAACCGTCCGCCGGGCAGGATCTCCACGTGCGCGGGCGCCGTGCAGGCGATCCCGCTACGGCGGAAGGTCAGCGACCCGCGGCCTTCCGCATCGAAGCAATAGGTCGACGTACCGGGCGACCCTTGTGCCGGCGAGTGACGAAACGGGTCCGTGCGCCAGCAGCCGGCGAGAAAGGTCAGATCCCTCGTACGATCCACGTCTTCGGGAATCCTCAGCCTGTCATCCGGCGGCGCCGTGTCGGGTTCAGGTGGCGGCGGCGGAACCGGCCGCGGTGGAGCGGTCGGTCGGCTGGCGGGCTGGGGAGGCTCGAAGGGTGGCGCGGCGGCCATTTCAGGCTCCGGTGGCGGCGGATCGGGTTCGGGCGTTGGTACCGGATCGGGTGCGACAGGCAGGGTGGGCGGCGGAACCGCTGCTGTCTCCGGCGACACTTCCGTGGTCGGGCAGTCGGGAACGAGCGCGAGTTGCAGCCGCAAACGATGCAGTTCGCGCTCAAGCATCCGGTGGGTTGCCATCGCTTCCTGTAGGTCTTGACGGCCAGCATCTGGTTCGACGACAGGCGCATGACAGAAATCGAGGATGCGACCACCCCATGGCAGGGCCAAGCCGCATGCCGGCGTGACGGCCATGGCCACTGCGGCCGCAACCAGCGCAAGGCCCAACCACAAGAGGCTGCCAAGCCAGGGTGCAGCCCGCCGGCGGTTCGGTTCGATCGTGCTGGGTCGCGCGCCTGCCACCTGACCGGGATCCTGCAACGAAACGGCATCAGAGGTGAAACTCGCCAGCAGGCGTGGCAGAAACGGGGCATGAGTATGCGGACACGGCAGATGCTGCCGTCTTGGGGCCGTGGCCGGCAAGGGGCCACGGCACGACAGGGAGACAGAGGATGAGCGAACCCCGGATCAACGCCGACAGGCTTTGGGCGACCATCATGGAGACGGCGGCGTTCGGGGCCACGCCGCTTGGCGGGGTCCGCCGACTTGCGCTGAGCGAGGAAGACCGGCAGGTGCGGGACTGGTTCGTGGATGCATGCAAGGCGGCCGGATGCGAGATCACCATCGACACCATGGGCAGCATCTATGCCAAGCGGCCGGGCACCAATGCCGATGCCCCCCCCGTTGCCTGCGGCTCGCATCTCGACACGCAGCCCAGCGGCGGCAAGTTCGACGGCATCCTGGGTGTGCTCGCCGGGCTTGAAGTCATCCGTGCCCTGAATGACGCTCAGGTCGAGACTGCCGCACCGACAATGGTGATCAATTGGACGAACGAGGAAGGCGCGCGGTTCGCGCCGGGCCTGCTCGCCTCCGGCGTGTTCGCTGGGGTTGCGGACCAGTCCGATGCGTTCGCGATGACCGACCGCGACGGTGTGCGCTTTGGCGATGCTCTCGCGACGATCGGCTATGGTGGGTCGGTTCATCCCAAAGCCATGGAACTCGCAGCCTATTATGAACTGCACATCGAACAGGGCCCGATCCTGGAAGCCGAAGGCAAGACGATCGGCATCGTTGAGGGCGCCCAGGGCAGCCGCTGGTACCGGATCCATGTGACCGGCCGCGATTCCCATGCCGGAACCACGCCGATGTCCATGCGCCGCGACGCCATGCAGGGGGCGGCACGGCTGATCTGCTCGGTCGCCTCCATCGCGCTGGAGCACGAGAATGCTGTTGGCACCGTCGGCATCGTCGAAGCCGGCCCGGGATCGATCAATGTGGTTCCGGGCTCGGCCCGCTTCACCGTCGATATGCGCCATCCCGACGACAATGTGCTGGCATCCATGGATCGGTCCCTGCGCAGTGCCGCGGCAGAACTCGCCGACGACCGTCGGCTTGGCGTCGAGGTCGACCAGATCTGGCATTCCCCGCCGGTGGCCTTCGACCCGGCTTGCGTCGGTCGCGTTCGGGACGGCGCGGTCGCCGGTGGGCACAGCCATCGGGAAATCGTCAGCGGTGCCGGGCACGACGCCTGCTACGCCGCGCGCCGCGTGCCCACTGGGATGATCTTCGTGCCGTGTGAGGGTGGTCTGAGCCACAACGAAAAAGAGAACGCCAGGTACGAAGATGTAGCTGCCGGCGCGGACGTCCTAATGCGTGCGATGCTGGCGACGACGGCCGGATGAGTCGCATATGCAGGCAGCGGGAAACATTTTTCATCAAGATTTAATTTCGATGCCATAGCGTTTCCCGATCGGCGCCTGTGGGGAAACATTCTGTTATGGAAGAGCGGATTGAGCAGCTGATCTCGGCTGTCGCGGACGACGTCGGTAAGCTGGGTATCGAGATCACCGACGTTGCCGGCAATGTGGACAACGTCGCCCTGCGCACGCAGGGACAGACCAAGAGTTTTGCGGAGATCCGGAACTCGGCCGACCGAATCAGCGAGATTGAGCGCAGTCTGACGGAGACCGCCAAGACCACTTACAGCTCCGCGCGCGCCGCGGCGGAAAAGATGGCCGACTCCTCCGACCAGGTTGGCCGGGCGCTGGAGGACATTCGCGATCTGGTGCAGCTGGTGACGGATGCCGAGGCCCGCCTGGCCGGCTTCCAGGATGCCTTGGAACGCGTTTCGAAGGTCGCTGCATCGATCGAGGGCATCGCCAAGCAGACCAACCTGCTGGCGCTGAACGCCACGATCGAGGCCGCGCGGGCTGGGGCCGCTGGGCGCGGGTTCGCGGTCGTGGCCGGCGAGGTCAAGGCGCTGGCGGGCCAGACTGCCTCGGCCACGGCCGAGATCGACGGCACGCTGAGAGAGTTGACCGATCAGGCGCGCAGTATCGTCGAAAGCATTGATGGCGGCATGAAGCGGGCAGAGTCAGTGCGCGAAGGCACCGGTGCCATAGCCGTGGTGATCGAAGACGTCGGCCAGTCGATGCGAGGGCTCGAAGGTCAGGCGACGGCCATCGAGGCGGCCACGGCCGAGATCGACGGGAACTGCAGAGTCTTCCACGACAAGGTGGAGGCACTGAACGAGGATCTCGGATGCACCTCGCAGGACCTGGATGAGGCGCGCAACCGGCTGAACGCACTGGTCGATGTGAGCGAGCATCTGGTCGGTTTGACCGCGGGGTCGGGCGTGCAGACGGTCGACAGTCCGTTCATCACAGCGGCTCAACAAACGGCCGACGCGATCCGGCAGGCGTTTGAAGAGGCGCTGGATCGTGGCGAAGTAATGGGATCCGACCTGTTCGACGAGCAGTATGAAGAGATCCCGGGCACCAATCCCGTGCAGTTCCGCACACGGTTTACCGAGTTCACCGACCGTACGCTGCCGGCGATCCAGGAAGCGCTGTTGGCGTCCGACAGGCGAATCCTGTTCTGCGCCGCGGTTGACCGGAATGGCTATCTGCCGACGCACAATCGGAAGTTCTCAAGACCCCAATCGGCCGACGTGCAGTGGAACACAGCCAATTGCCGCAACCGCCGCATCTTCAATGACCGGGTCGGTCTGGCAGCGGGTCGGAACTACAAGGCTTTCTTGTTGCAGAACTATCGTCGCGACATGGGCGACGGGAACTTCGTTCTGATGAAGGATATGTCGGCGCCGATCGTCATCCGCGGCCGCCATTGGGGCGGCTTCCGCATCGGCTATTCGACGTAGGAGCGTAGCCCCCAACCGACCCGAGGCCTTGAGGCATCGCGCGTCCCCTGGCAAGAGGGTTGCGGCCGGATCCATCATTATCGGCGTGGTTCGGGACGATCGGGGAGAGGGTCGCTTGCCCGACACAGTCACCACGGCGGCGGGACGTCGTGCCCTGCAGGTCGTTGTTGCCGTGCTAGCGGCTGTACCGACGACTGCAGGGTTGGCCGGCGTTGTGCTCGGGCCGGCCGCCTTCGGTGTCTCTGAGGCCGATTCCACGAGCCTCGACAGCCATGTCCGGTTCCTCTCCGGCGTCTTTCTGGCAATCGGCCTTTGTTTCTACTCTACAGTTCGCCGCATTGAACGGCACCGAACGCGCTTTCGGCTGGCTGCAGCCGCTGTCTTCGTCGGCGGGCTTGGCCGGCTGCTCTCGCTCATTCTGATGGGGGCACCGGAATGGCCTCATCTGGTGGGGCTGGCGCTGGAACTGCTGGTGGTTCCGGCCCTGGTTATCTGGCAGGGCGCCGTGGCACGCGCGGCGGAAACGCAGGCCCCAAGTAATCGCGCTGTGCCCGGCGCCCCTTAGCGGCGGCGCATCGGAACCCGCTGGAATTTGGCCGTCCCCATCACGGCCTTCAGGGCGTCGCGCTCCCCCTTGGCATGGATGGCAGCCTGACGGGCCGCGTTGCGCTCGTTCCTCAGCCGGTCGCGTTCGGCCTCCAGCGCAGCGATGCGCGCCTCGAGAATCGGCATCTCCTGCGCCATCTGCTGAGCGGTCGCTGCGTTGGCCGTCACCTGTTCCCGTTCCTCCAGGGCCGCGGCCATGGCGTCCCGTTCCGCCTGAAGCGCCTCACGCTCACGCATCAGCGCCTCATGTTCGCCGGATGCCAGCTCTCTGGCGGTCTCCATCTCGGCTACCGTCGCCTTCACCCGCTGGTTCTCCGACACCAGATGTCGATTGTCGGCCGCGATCGTCGCAGCCTCTCCCTCGGCGGTGCGGACGCGGGCATCGGCTTCGGCAAGAGCGCGTTCCATCTCGCGGCGCAGGGTCTCGCTTTCCCGTTCCGCAGCCTCAACGGCTTCAACTGCCGCGGCGCGAGCCCTGTCTTCCGCCGCAGCAACTTCCGACGTCATGGTCACATAGAGCTGATCGACAACGGCGACGAGGGCCTCAGGCGTACGCGGCCCGCCTGAGAGCCCCACTTCGACGACGGCGCCGTCTTCGTGGCTACCTGCCGCCGGTTGGTCGCCGTCATCGGCGCGGTCGTCGGTCAGGCGTGACCGCCAGCTTTGCAGCTCTTGGTGGATCAGCCCCAGGGGTGCCTCGGCGATGGCAGCGTGCACGCTCTCCAAGGTGGGCATCTCGCCGCGAGCGGCGATCTCACCGATGACCGCAACGATCTGTTCGGGCGTTCCGGTTTCTTGCTGGCTCATATTGCTGGTCCGCCGCAATCTCGGGGGGATACCGGTCTTACTCTTCGATACCGTCGCGAATCTCGCCGACGCAGCTCGCGACGATGTCGGCGCAACCCGAATGCTGCGTACCGAATCCGGCAATGCGGAATCCGCCGGGGCTACGATAGCGGACATCCGTGACCGTGCCGTCGATCACGGTGAAAGCGGCCTCGCAATAGTCCGACCGGATCTCGCGGGTAACCGGATTGCGCGCCGATATCCGCGACCCTGACGTGGTCCCGGCAACGACGCTGGACCGCGTGCTGTTGGTGAACACCTGCGTGTTCGTGTCGACCGGCGTGCCCAGCCTGCGGCTTTCGTAGGTCAGCACCTCGAAATCGCCGCCGCCGCTCGTGCGGTCCGGGGTGCCGGCGCAGGCCAGCAGGTTGGACTTCGTGAGGCCGACAAGCGCGCGTTGCGCCAGTTCCGCCTCTTCCGCACGTTCGGTCGCCGTGCATCCGGCCAGCACGAACAGGCCCATCATCGACACGCGGCGAAGCGCCGAATAGAGGGATGTCATTCGGGTCCCTTCCTAAGTCGCTGCGGCGACACATCGGATGCCTCGACGCCCCAGTCGGCAATCTCGCCCGGCAGGCTTTTCTGCCGTGCCAGTGAGGCCGTCAGCCGGGCCAGTGCGGGCGCCGTCTGGATACCATAGCCGCCCTGGCCGGCGAGCCAGAAAAACGCCTCTCGTGCATTATCCCAGCCGGCGACCGGAACCTTGTCGGGCGCGAAGGTGCGCAAGCCCGCCCAGCGATGGGTCACGCGGCCCACCGTCAGCGTGGTGGCGGTTTCCACCCGGTCGACCGCCGTCGCGATGTCGATCTCATCCGGCTGCACATCGCATGGGTCCATCGGTGTCTCGTCGGCCGGCGACGCCAGCAGGCGTCCGCCCTCGGGCTTCAGATAGAACTGCTCATCGCAGTCCAGGACAAGCGGCCAGTCGGACGTGAGAAGGTCGGGCGGCGGATCGAAGGTGATCGCCGTTCGCCGCTTCGGGCTCAGCTCGACCGGCTCAGCACCCGCCAGCGTCGCGACATGGTCGGCCCAGGCGCCGGCGGCGTCGATCAGCACCCCGGCTTCCACCATCCCGCGACGGGTGAAGACCTGCCAGTGCCCGCCCGTCCACTCGATCCGCTCCACCTCCGCGTCCGTCAGGATTCGACCGTCGCGGGCACGCAGCATGCGCTGGTAGCCCTGTAAGAGACCATGCACGTCGATGTCGCTGGCCTCCGGCTCCACGGCCGCGCAGGCGACATAGCCGGGCCGCAGCACGGGCACGCGGCTGAGCGCCTCTTCTGCCGGGATTGCCGCCAGGCCGGCCTCGTCGCCTGTCTCGGCGACGACGCGCGCCATGGATTCCGCCTGGTCCTCCCGCCCGATCATCAGGATGCCGCGCGGCGTCAGGATCGGGTGATCGGCGAACCGGTCCGGTGGCGCCTCCAGAAACGGTCGCGAGGCCGCGTTGAGGGCACGCACCGCCTTCGGCCCATAGCTTGCCACGAACATCGCGGCCGACCGGCCGGTGCTGTGGTAGGCGGGCTGGCTTTCCCGCTCCAGCACGATGACGGGCGCAAAGGCAGCCAGCTCTGCCGCCGCCGACGTACCGGCCATGCCGCCGCCGATGATCAGGAATTCCGCACGCAATCCGGACAACGCCCCGCCCCCGATCAAGCAGATCACACCAGAGGCTAGGCAAGCCTCGGCGAAATCACAACTCGTGACAGAGTCCGGACCGGCTGCGGCGGAGAAAGCGGCCCTCGCTGGCCCCTGTGCGACCGCCAGGGCCGTGGCCATCGGGGATAGGCTCGATTATGGTCGGTCGATGTGCCATCTGGTCGAGCGTCGCGTGGCAGACACGGATGGACGACGCCGGGGATACGAGGGAAAGCTGCCGGCCAGCAGACGTGCCGGGAACGAACGATGCATCGATTTGCCAATCCCAATCGGTTCCTGCGCCTGAGCGCCGCGGTGCTGCCCTGGACGGCTGGCCTGTCGGCGGCGCTGATGGTCGTCGGGCTCTATCTCGCCCTGGTCGGCTCGCCGCCGGATTTCCGCCAGTCCGAAACCGTGCGGATCATGTATATCCACGTCCCGTCAGCGTGGCTCGCCATGTTCGGCTATGCCTCCATGGCCGTGGCCAGTGCGGTGGGGTTCATCTGGAAGCATCCGCTGGCCGATCTGACCTGCAAGGCGATCGCCCCCATCGGCGCGGCTTTCACGGCCCTCTGCCTTGCCACCGGCAGCATCTGGGGCGAGCCGACCTGGGGCACTTGGTGGGTCTGGGACGCGCGGCTGACCAGTGTGCTGATCCTGCTGTTTCTCTATATCGGCTATCTCGCCCTGGTCAGCGCTTTCGACGATCCGGCCCGTGGGCTCAAGGCCGGCGCCATCCTAACGATGGTGGGGGCCGTCAACCTGCCGGTGATCAAGTTCTCGGTGGACTGGTGGAATACGCTGCACCAGCCGGCTTCAGTCAGCCGGATCGGTGTGCCAGCGGTGGATCCCAGCATGCTGTGGCCGCTGCTGGTCATGACCGGAGCCTTCTGGGCGTTCTTCATTGCGCTTGTTCTGCTGAACACGCGTGCCGAGATCCTGGAGCGCAAGATCCAAGTATTGCGGGCCGCCCAGGCCTATGGCGCGTCGGCATGACGCGCCCGCTCCCGCAATCGGGCGGCTCTGCGACCTGGGGTCGCCTGTGGCTGGCCGGCGCGTTGAACGGTTGCCTGAAGGCTACAATTGCGGCTACGCCGGAAACCTTGGCACCGTTCGCGGGTGCCGGTGAAAGGGCATGATGGAGAAGCTTCAGGAGTTCGTGTCCATGGGGGGATACGGCGCTTACATCTGGGGCGCCTATGGCCTGTGTGCGATCGTCATGATCCTGCTGGTGTTCACGACAGTGCGCCGGTTGCGCGCCAACGAGCGGACCTTGGCGACGCTGAAGGACCTGCGCCGCGGCGGAGGCGGCGAGGCGGAACGTGGCGGACAGCCCGCGGAGGGGCAGAAGGATGCGCCGTAAGCATCGTCGCATGGGCCTGCTGGTCGTTGCGCTGACCGGTGTCGCCTCGGCCGCCGCCCTGGCGCTGACGGCGCTGGAAGACAACCTGCTCTATTTCTATGGACCGAGCCAGGTCGACGAGCAGGGATTGTCGACAGGCCAGCGCTTTCGTCTGGGTGGCCTGGTGGCATACGACAGTGTCCAGCGCCTGGATGACGGGATGACCATCACCTTCACCGTCACGGACATGGTCGAAGAGGTCAACGTCGTCTATGTCGGCATCGTCCCCGACCTGTTCGCCGAAGGCCAGGGCGTGATCGCCAACGGCATGCTGGACCGTGACGGCGTGTTCCAGGCGGACGAGGTGCTGGCCAAGCACGACGAGAACTATATGCCGCCTGAGGTGGCTGAGGCTTTGGAACAGGCGGGACACCCCGTGCAATGATCCCCGAACTCGGCCATTTCGCCCTCACGCTCGCCCTGGCCCTGGCCATCGTTCAGGCGGTGGTGCCCATGGTGGGGGCTGCCACCGGCCGGGCCGCATGGATGCTGGCCGGCCGCCCGGCGGCCCTCGGCCAGTGCGCCGCGATCCTGCTGGCGTTCATTGCGCTGACTTACGCCTATGTCGTCTCCGACTTCACGGTGCTGAACGTCGTTCAGAACAGCCATTCGGCGAAGCCGATGCTGTACAAGGTGACCGGCGTGTGGGGGAACCACGAAGGCTCGATGCTGCTATGGGTGCTGATCCTGGCGGTGTTCGGCGCCACGGTCGCGCTGTTCGGCAACGGCCTGCCGGAGACGTTGCGCGCGCGGGTTCTCGCAGTGCAGGGGGCGGTCGGCGTCGGCTTCCTGGCCTTCGTCCTGTTGACCAGCAACCCGTTCCTGCGGGTGGACGGGATGCCGCCCTTCGACGGGCAGGATCTGAACCCGCTGCTTCAGGACCCGGGCCTGGCCTTCCATCCGCCGTTTCTCTATTTCGGCTATGTCGGCTTCTCCATGGCCTTTTCGTTCGCCGTGGCCGCCCTAATCGAAGGCCGGGTCGACCCCGCCTGGGCGCGCTGGGTCAGGCCATGGACCCTTGCGGCCTGGATCGGGCTGACCCTGGGCATCGCGCTTGGCTCTTGGTGGGCCTATTACGAACTCGGCTGGGGCGGCTGGTGGTTCTGGGATCCGGTGGAGAATGCCAGCCTGATGCCGTGGCTGGCTGGCACCGCGCTCTTGCATTCCGCCGTCGTCGTGGAGAAGCGCGACGCCCTGAAGAGCTGGACCATCCTGCTGGCCATCCTCACCTTCGCGCTCAGCCTCCTGGGCACGTTCCTGGTGCGCTCGGGCGTTCTCACATCGGTGCACGCCTTCGCCGTCGACCCCGATCGGGGCGTCTTCATTCTGGCTCTGATTGTGCTGACCGTCGGCGGGGCTCTGGCGCTCTATAGTTGGCGGGCGCCCATGCTGGCCCCCGGTGGCATGTTCCGGCCTGTCAGCCGCGAAGGGACCCTGGTTCTGAACAACCTGCTGCTGTCGACGGCGACGGCAACGGTGCTGATCGGCACGCTCTATCCTCTGCTCTTAGAGGCGATCAGCGACGATCGCGTGTCCGTGGGCCCGCCCTATTTCGAGGCGACGGTGGTGCCGCTGATGATCCCCCTGGTGGTCGCCATGGCCATCGGACCGCTGCTGGCGTGGAAGCGGGCGGATCTTTCCGGCGTGCTCGGCCGGCTGGGGGCGGTGGCGGGCCTGACGGCGGTCGCGTTGATGTTCGCCCTCTACCGCACGACCGATGCACCGGTGATGGCGCTGGTTGGCCTTGCCCTGGCGGCCTGGGCGATCGCCGGTTCTCTGGTGGAACTGGCGGAGCGCATCAGGCTGTTCCGCATTCCGCTGGGTGCCAGCTGGAAGCGCGCCAAGGGCCTGCCCGGCAGCGCCTGGGGGCTGAGCCTGGCCCATGCCGGGCTGGGCATCGCCCTTGCCGGCATGGTCGGTTCGACCGCTTTCCTGTCGGAGCGCATCCAGGTGATGGCAGCCGGCGATACGGTGGAGATCGCGGGCTATGACGTGACCTTCGAAGAGGTGCTGCAGACCCAGGGCCCCAACTATGTCGTGGAGCGTGCACGCCTGACCGTCTATCGCGATAATGCGGCCGTCGCCGTGCTGGAACCTGAGAAACGCTGGTATCCCGTGGCCCGGATGGCCACCACGGAAGCGGCGATCCGCACGACGATGTTCGCCGACCTCTACGCCGTGTTGGGTGACCAGCAGCCCGGCAACGCCGCCTGGACGGTGCGCCTCTATCACCATCCTTTGGTGCCGTGGATCTGGATCGGCTCCATCGTCATGTCGCTGGGCGGCGTGGCCAGCTTGGCCGACAGGCGCCTCAGGGTCGCCATCACGGCGCGCCGGGCACCCGCATCCGCCGCCGCACAGCCTGCGGAATAGGTCCATGCGCCGGATCGTTTTCCTTCTGCCCCTGATCGCTTTCGCGGGCTTGGCGGTCTGGGTTGCCGTGCCGCTGATCCGCGGCGATGATCCGTCGATGCTGCCGTCGGCGCTGATCGACCAGCCGGCGCCGGACTTTGCGCTGCCGGCCCTGCCGGGGCGCGATGACGGTCTGGCATCGGCCGATCTGGGCGGCGAGGTGACGCTGGTCAACTTCTTTGCCAGTTGGTGCGTGCCCTGCCTGGCGGAACATCCGTTGCTGACCCGCCTCGCCCGCGAAGACGGCTTTCGCGTGCTCGGTGTCGCCTACAAGGACGAGCCGGCCGATACCCAGGCTTGGCTCGCCCAGCATGGCGACCCCTACGGTCGCATCGGCGTCGATCTGGATGGGCGCGCGGCGATCGACTGGGGCGTCTACGGCGTGCCGGAGACGTTCCTTGTCGATGCCGACGGACGCATCCGCTTCCGCCATCCGGGCCCGCTGACACCGGATCTGGTGGACGAGACGCTGCTGCCGCTGTTGCAGGAGCTTGCGGGATGAGGCGGATTCTGACGCTGCTGCTGCTCGCTGCATGGCTGTCACCGGCGGCCGCCGTTGAACCGCATGAGGTGCTGGACGACCCGGTGCTGGAGGCACGCGCCCGTGAGCTCTCGCAGGACCTGCGGTGCCTGGTGTGCCAAAACCAGTCGATCGACGACAGCAACGCACCGCTGGCGCAAGACCTGCGCGTGCTGGTGCGCGAGCGCTTGGCCGCGGGCGACAGCGATGAACAGGTCATGGCATTCGTCACCGACCGCTATGGCGACTACGTGCTGCTGCGCCCGCCGGTGCAGGACAACACCTATGCTCTCTGGTTCGCGCCGGCTGCGGTCCTGGTGATCGGTGCCGTGATTGCGGCCTTCGTTGTATCGCGAGGGCAGGTCCGCCCCGAACCGGATCCGCTGACCGCGGACGAACGGCAGCGCGTCGATGCGCTGCTGGCGGCCGAGCGCGAGCGTGACGGCCGATGATGTTCTGGATTCTGGCGGCGGTGCTGACGGCGGGCCTTGTCGCGCCGCTGGTGGCCGTGCTGGCCCGCGGCCGAACGGCCGAAGGCGACGCAGCCGACGAAGCCCTGGCGGTCTACCGCGACCAGCTTGCGGAGCTGGAGCGCGACCAGGCACGCGGCACCCTCTCGCCGGACGATGCCGAAGCGGCACGAACCGAGGTGGCCCGCCGCATGCTCGCCGCCGACCGGGCGCGGGGGGGGCGGTCGGCCTCCGGGCGCCCGGCACGATGGCTGGCCCTGGCACTGGCCGCGCTGCTGCCGATCGCGACGCTGAGCGCCTATCTGGCGGCCGGCCGGCCGGACCTTCCCTCCCAGCCGCTGGCATCCCGCGATCCGGGTGCTATGGAAGCCCATCGCCAGATGCTGGCGGAAACGGCCGAACTGGCCCGCCGGCTGGAAGCCGATGGCGGCAGTGCTTCGGACTGGACCGATCTCGGCCAGCGCTATCGCGCCGTCGGCCGGTTCGAGGACGCGGTCGCGGCCCTGGCTCGCGCGGTGGGCGTTAGCGAAGGCGACCCGGATATCGTCGCGACCTATGCCGAGGCCTTGGTCGAGGTGGCGTCCGGCATCGTATCGGAGCAGGCGCGCGAGGCGTTCGAGCAGGTCCAGGCCGCGCGGCCCTCGGACCCGCGCCCGCGCTATTACCTCGCACTCGCCCGTGCCCAGGCCGGTGACGACGAAGGTGCGCTGGCCGACTGGCAGGCCTTGCTCAGCGCCAGCCCGGCGAATGCGCCCTGGCGCCCGCTGGTGACGCAGAGGGTGATCGAGACGGCCGAGCGGCTGGGCCTCGACCCGGAAGCGGCCGTGCCTGTGGCTCCCGACGGTCCCGACGCCGACGCTGTCGCAGCCGCTGCGGAGCTGTCGCCGGACGAGCGTGCCGACATGATCCGCGGCATGGTCGACGGGCTGGCCGCCCGGCTGGAGCAGGAGCCGGAGGACCTTGCCGGCTGGATGCGCCTTGCACAGGCCTACCGCGTCATGGGCCGGCTGGACGATGCCGCCACGGCCCTGTCCCGGGCAGCGGATCTGGCGCCCGACGATCCGGCCATCCTGTCGGCCCAGGCCGAGACGTTGATGATGACCAGTACCGACGGCGTGCCACCGGTGGAAGCCGTCGTGGTGCTGCAGCGCCTGCTGCAGGCCGACCCGGAGAACGCCATGGCGTTGTGGCTCTTGGGCGTAGCCGCCCATGCGGACGGCCGCGAGGAAGACGCCGCCGGCCTGTGGAACCGCCTGCTGCCGCAACTCCCGCCCGACAGCGACGAACGCCGCCTCCTGCAGGAACGCCTCGACGCAATCGCTGGGGCTTCGTAAGCGTCCTCAGGAAAAGCCGAGAAAGACCAGGATTGCCCGGTTCAGACGGACCACGTCATCGCCATTGAGGCGCCCGATCCTCTGGCCGAGCTTGTCTCTGCCGACGGTCGTCATCTTGTCGACCATAAGCCGTGAGTTTGACCGCAGCCCATTTCCTTCGCTGGGCTGGATCGGCAGCCGGAACAGCGGCGCCTCCGTGGGATCGGAGGTGAACACGCAGATGGTCACGGATGCCGTCGCGTCGAACCGGTCATCCTGAATGATCACCGCGGGCCGCGGCTTGCCGGCATATCCGCTGCCGGAAACCGTCCAGACCTCGCCTCGTTTCATGGCTCGGGAGAATCGGAGATCGCGTCGATGAAACCCTGGTCGTCTTCGGCATGCCTGCTTTCGGCAACAGCGGCTGACTGACGATGCGCATCGGCGCGGAAGGCCGCGGTCCGCGTGTCGGGCACCCAGATCTGCACCGGCCGAAACCCACGGGCGCGCATGCGCTGTCGGTAAAGGCGCACCTTGTCGCGGCTGCTCTGCTTCCTGTTCAGCATCGTCGCCGGGTACTCTCCGTTATCTGGTGACATGTAACCTAGTTCGGCTTTGCTCCGGGCGCAATTCGCCCGACGACTTCCCCGGCAAACCGTGAACGAGTCTAGCAGCTGTCACATTGTCAGGCTGGCCAGATTGTCGCATTCTCTGGATGGTTACTTCGTGCGCCCGGTGTAGTCTGAACCCAGACATGCAACGGAGCAATCCGCACACATATGGGAGGAAAATCGTGAAATCATCCTTTGGCCTGAGCCTTGCCGCAGTGGCTGCCATGGCGCTGGCTGGCGTCGCCGCGCTGCCTGCCACGGCCGATGCCCAGTACCCGGAACGGCCGATCACCCTGATCGTTCCCTGGGGTGCCGGTGGCGGCACCGATGCCACGGGCCGCATCATCGCCAGCCTCTTGGAAGAAGAGTTGGGCCAGCCGGTCAACGTCGTCAACCGCACCGGCGGCAGCGGTGTGGTCGGCCACCAGGCGATCGCGACGGCAGACCCCGATGGCTACACCATCGGCGTGGCCACGGTCGAAATCGGCATGATGCACTGGCAGGGCCTGACCGACCTGACACACGAGGCCTATGCCCCGATCGCTCTCGTGAACGCCGATCCGGCCGCGATCCATGTACCGGCCGATGCCGAATACGACACGTTGGACGCCCTGTTGGAAGCCGCCGAAGACGGGCAGCTGCAGGCCTCCGGCACCGGCCAGGGCGGCATCTGGCATCTGGCGCTGGCCGGACTCTTGCAGGATGTCGGTCTGGCGCCCGACGTCATCCAGTGGGTGCCGAGCGAAGGGGCGGCCCCGGGCCTGCAGGATCTGGTGGCTGGCGGCGTCGATCTGGTCGCCTGCTCCATGCCCGAAGCCCGCGCGCTTGTTGAAGCCGGCCGTGTGAAGAGCTTGGTGATCATGTCGCCGGAGCACGACGCCATCTTCCCCGACGTGCCGACGACGGAAGAGGCCGTGGGCTCCACCTGGACGCTCGGCGCCTGGCGCGGCATCGTCGCTCCGGCCGGCACGCCCGACGATGTCGTGGCGACGCTGGTCTCGGCACTTGAGACCGTCCACCAGAGCGATGAGTTCCGGGAATTCATGCTGGGCCGCGGCTATGGTCTGCTGTGGGCCGGGCCGGATGAGTTCCGTGAGTTCATGGCCAAGAGCGATGAAGACCTGGGCAGCGTGATGACGGCGGTTGGCCTCGCCCAGTGACGCCAGCCTGACATCCGTCGGTCCTATAGGGACGGCGAGGCTGACGTGAAGATCAACGACGCCATTCTGGGCGCCGTGCTGATCTTTCTCGGCTTCGCCGTCCTTCTCTATGCCCGAACCTTGCCGGACATGCCGGGCCAGGATATCGGCCCGAACGTGTTTCCGACGGTGATCGCTATCGGGCTGATCGTGTTCTCCATTCCGCTGGTCGTCACCGGTCTGCGCAAATGGCCGACGACCGGGGCGGTGCAGTTCGCGGACTGGGCGCAGTCGGGCCGCGGCCGGCTGAATGTCCTGATCACGCTGGCGCTGATCGTGCTGTACATCGTGTTCGGCGAGAGTGTGGGCTTCATCCCGTTCGGTATCGTCATCGTCGGTGCGCTCTTGCTGCTGCAGGGCGTTGGCCCGATCCCGTCGGTCGCTGTCGCCGTGGTGGTGACCCTGGCGGTACACTATGCCTTCTACAGCCTGCTTCGCGTGCCGCTGCCGTGGGGCCTGCTGATGCCGATCGCGTGGTAGGCCATGGACGCGATCCTTCTCGCCGCTGAGCTTGTGTTCCGCGTCGATACGCTCGCGGCCATCTTCATGGCGGCGTGCTTCGGGCTGTTCGTCGGCTCGATCCCGGGTCTGACGGCGACCATGGCCGTGGCGCTGCTGGTGCCCATCACCTTCTTCATGGAGCCGGTGCCGGCGATCGGGGCGATGGTCACCTGCGTCGCCATGGCGATCTTCGCCGGCGATATCCCGGGCGCGCTGTTGCGCATCCCCGGCACACCCGCCTCGGCCGCCTATGTCGACGAGGCCTTCCGCATGACCCAGAAGGGCGAGGCGGAACGGGCACTGGGCACCGGGCTGGTCTGCTCCGTCATCGGTGGGCTGATCGGCACTACGGCCCTGGTGCTGGTGGCGCCGGTGCTGGCGGAAATCGCGCTGAACTTCAGCTCGTTCGAGTATTTCTGGCTGGCCTGCCTCGGACTTACCAGCGCCGTCTTCATTGCCACGGCCTCGCCGATCCGTGGCTTCCTCTCGCTGTTGATCGGCCTGCTGATCGCCTCGATCGGCCTCGACAACCCGGCCGGCACGCCGCGCTTCACCTTCGGCTATGCCGAACTCTACGGCGGCATCGATTTCATCCCGGCGATGATCGGGATGTTCGCGGTGTCGGAGATCCTGCGCCACATGCTGGGTGGCGTGAAACCGCAAGCCGGCGTGGCCGCGGTACGCAACCTGCTCAGCGGGATCGGACGTTCCATTGCGCGGTACAAGGTCAACATCGCCCGCGGCAGCCTTTTGGGCACGTTGATCGGCGCGCTGCCGGGTGCCGGCGCCGACATTGCGGCCTGGATCGCCTATGCGCTTTCCAAGAAGTTCAGCCGCGAGCCGGCGAAGTTCGGCACCGGCCACGTGGAAGGGCTGACGGACGCCAGTGCCGCCAACAACTCTGCCTTAGGCGGTGCCTGGGTCCCCGCGCTGGTGTTCGGCATTCCCGGCGACAGCGTCACCGCGATCGTCATTGGCGTACTCTATCTGAAGGGCATGAATCCCGGACCGACCGTGTTCCTGATGAACCCGGAAAACATCTACGCCGTGTTCATGATCTTCTTCGCGGCAAACCTGCTGTTGCTGCCGCTCGGCTATGTCGCCATCAAATCGGCCAAGCAGGTGCTGCGGGTGCCGCGCCGGATCCTCATGCCGGTGATCCTATTGTTCTGCATGGTCGGGGCCTACGCCATCAACAACACGGTGTTCGGCATCGCGACCATGCTCGCGCTAGGCGTCATCGGCTTCATCATGGAGGAGAACGGGTTCCCGATCGCGCCGGCGATCCTCGGCATTGTGCTGGGCCAGCTCTTGGAGCGGACCTTCGTCACCTCGCTGATCCGCTCGCGCGGCGACTATCTGGCCTTCTTCGAGCGGCCGATCGCCGCCGGCCTCGGCGTTGTCACCATTGCCATATGGCTGACACCGGTTTTCATCATGCTATGGCGTCGCCACAGCCGGCGGCAGGCCCCCGGAGAAAGCGCATGAGCCTGAAAGCCACACTGCCCGTTGTCGCCGCGATCGCCTGGCTGGGGGCAGCAGCACCCGCCATGGCCGCCGAAGGTTTTGCCCGCTGCCAGACCGAAGACGGTCAGGGCGAGCTGTCGCTGTCGCTGGATTGGCCGGCCGGCGAATTCCTGATCGAGCATCCGGCGGAGCGGACGATCCGCTGTGCCGCGATGGCGCAGGCGGCCGAGCTGTGCCTGACCTGCGCGCCGCCGGCCGCGTTCACCGCGCGCTTCTTCCTGAGCCCGTGCGTGGGCGGACTGCTGCCCTCACCCATGATGGAGGTGGCGATTACCGATGGGCTGGAGACGACGCAGTTCGTCTTCGTCGATCCCCGATCGGGCGAAAAGGTGCAGACCTACGAGGCCTGCACCACTGACCAGCCGGCGACGCCTGAGGCGCTGACGGATCTTGTGGGCTGGCCGCAGGCGACCTGGGACGAGCCCGGACCCGGCCGGTTCGAGTGGGAGCGGTAGGGGCGCCGCCTGCAAGACGCGAGACGGCGCCTGTCGACCCTACCACTGACAGGGGCCTAGACCGAGGCCCTGGCCGCCACCCTGCCCGCGGGGCATGCCGGATCCCTGTCCACCGCCCAAGCCGGGCCCTCTGGCCATCGTGCGGCCGGCACCGGCCCAGACGGGCCGCAGGTCGTCGCCGCGCAGCGTGACGGTGTCATCGCCGATAGTCAGCGTCCTGGCCACGTAGTGACCGTCCGCCATGGCCTCGGTACGGAAAGCCGCAGCTTCGATGCCGTCACCCGCCTGGAGGGCCGGGAGCACCTCGTCCATCGCGGCCAGCGGGCCGAGATGCAGGTTCACGCTCTCGCCGTTCGTCGTCTCGACCATCAGGTGGACGCCGATGGGCGACCGTCCCGTCGTGGCCTCGCAGGTGGTCTGCATGACCTCGACGATGGTGCCGGTGACGGCGGCGGGCTCTACGGCGACGCCGGATCGTACGATCCCCTCGTCATCGCCGACGCCGCGCTGCGCCAGTGCTGCGGAACTGATGGTTGCCAGCGCAATCGCCGTGAGGCTCAATCGGATTGCCCTGCGCATGATTGTCCTGCCTTTCGCTTCGGGCTCTTAAGTTTCCTTGCGTGGCGAGCCCGCGAGCCCCGCCCGCGCATCGGCGCGGCGTGCCTCGATCGGTCGGGGTTGCTCTGAGGAGGTGGCCCCTGAGATCCGCTGGCGAGGTGCCTTTGGCGGATCGTGCCCATGGACCGATCTGACACTTGCACGCGCGACGTTCGGTATTCCGTCGCGCCGGCATCGCGAAAATCTAATCCGATGCCGTCCCGACGGAGACGGCGGCCACGTCCAAGCTACTCTGCTGCGACCCGCAGGCTGCGACGCGCACTGCCACCGGGCCCGCCGGTCCAGGGCAGTACCGGGCCTTCAGCTTCGGCCAGCGCGCCTGGCTGCAGCTCGACGGCCAGCAGGCGTTCCGGCTGCTCATCCGACATGGCGATGCCGAAGGGTGAGGCCGGCCGGAACCCCATGCGGCCGTAATAGCGAAGGTCACCGACCAGCAGTACCAGTCGATGACGGGCCCACCACGCCATGTCCAGGCTCTGATAGACCAGCCCCCGGCCGATCCCGACGCCCTGATGGGCAGGATGAATGGCCAGCGGCCCCAACAGCAGCGCCGGCGCGCCGCCATGCCCGATCTCGACGGGCCAATAGCGGATGGACCCCACCAGCCCCAGCGGCCCCCGCGCCACGAGGCTGAGGCTGCGGACCGGTGCGCGCCCGCGCCGGTACCGGTACGACGTCTTGGCATGGCGGTCGTACCCGAAGGCCTGGTCCAGCAGGTCTTCAATGGCGGGGCCGTCTTCGGGCCTTTCGGTGGTGATCTCGAACATGGTGCGCTGACGTGTCCTCAAACGAAGTCGGGGGCTGGGGCTCTGGGGCACCGGCCGAGCCGCTTCCAGGACGTCCGCGCGGAATTTACGGGGTGGGGAAGAAGAACGCTCGCGGGATCGGTCCGGGCAGCCTCACGCAGCCGCGCGCCCAAACGGGCGGCCACGTCGTCGTCGCAGGCTGGGGCGGATCACCTTGCTCATGTATCTAAGATGCTGGAAATCGCCGGGCTGTCAACGGCCATTCGGCAAGGGCCATCCGCAGCCGCGCGATCCGCTCCCGGCATCAGAGCACGCGCGGGGGACAGATCATGCAGGGAGGCGTCGGTCCAACCCGCGAATGTGCGCGACCGATCAAGCGATCAAGAGCCTCGTTCTATGCACTCGGTTAAGGAACCCATCTTCGGAAATCGTCAGGCACCACATTGCCACCGCAGATGATGGTGGCAACCCGCTTGCCGGCGAAACGGCCAAGCGCCTCCAGAATAGCCGCGATGCCCAGCGCTGCGGAGGGTTCGACCACGAGGCCGGCCTTGTCGTAGAGCAGGCGCATGCCGGCGATGATGCTCTCTTCGCCCACCAGCACGGCGTCGTCCGCGATCTCCAGCAGGTCCGCCAGCACCTCCGGGATCGGGCATCGGCCGGCGACGCCGTCGGCGATGGTGTCCATGGTGTCGGTCACGATCACCTGGCCTGCGCGCCAGGACAGGGTCATGGCGGGCGCGCCCGCTGGCTGAACCGTAATCACCTGCACCTCCGGAGCCAGCGATTTGACGACATGGCCGATACCGGTGGCCATGGCGCCGCCGCCCAGCGCGACCAGCACCACGTCGATCGGTTCGGGGTCCCGCAGCAGCTCCAGCCCGATCGTGCCCGCACCTTCGCAGGTGTCCAGGTTCTCACTGTCTTCCACCAGGAAGAGGCGGTCCGCCGCGGCCATATCTCTGGCGGTCTGCCGGGCCATCTCGAAATCGCCGTCGACCAGATGGATCGCCGCGCCCAGGCCCCCGATGCGCTCAAGCTTCATCGCATTGGCGGCCGCGGACGCGACGACGATGGGCTCTATACCCCGCCGCCGGCCGCTGAAGGCCAGGCCCTGGCCGAGATTGCCGGCGCTGGCGCAGATGGCGGATTTCGGACCATCGCCGTCTGCCAGATGGGCCACGACCAAGTCCGTTCCCCGTCCCTTGAAGCAGCGGATGGGGTTCATCGTCTCCACCTTCAAGATGACGCGGCAGCCCAAGGCCCGGTTCAGCGACGCGATCTCGAACTGGGGCGTGTTCAGGAACACGCCTGAAATTCTGGAGACGGCGTCTTCGATCCGAGTCAGGCTTAGCCGTGCCATACCTGCAGTCTCCAGCGGTGCGGTCCGTCCACCTTAGGCGGAACACCTCAGCGGAACCTAATGCCCATGCAATGCTCATCGCTGCGAAGCCAAGTGCGGTTCGAGGAGCGGCCGTCATCAAACCGCAAAGAGGCATCTGTACAGTGACTTTGCCAATGCGACGGCGCGGCACGCCATTCGCGCAATGCCCCTGTCGCCATCACCAAGACCGATACTATGGAGGCCACCCCCCATGCGGATCCTGACCCTGCCTGCGGCTGCGCTGATCGCGCTTGCGGCCGCACAGGCCAATGCCCAGACGACCTTGACGGTCTACACCGCCTTCGAGGCCGACGATCTGCAACGGTTCAAGGAGGCCTTCGAGGCATCCAACCCCGACATCGAAATTGAATGGGTGCGCGACTCCACGGGCATCATCACGGCCCGCCTGCTGGCCGAGCGCGACAACCCACAGGCCGACGTTGTTTGGGGCTTGGCGGCCACGTCGCTGTTGCTGATGGACAGCGAGGGCATGCTGGAGGCCTACGCGCCGGCGGGACTAGAGCGGCTGGACCCGCGCTTCCGCGACGAGGCGGACCCGCCGGCCTGGGTCGGGCTGGATGCGTGGATCGCCGCCATCTGCGTCAACACCGTGGAGGCGGAGCGCCACGGCCTACCCATGCCCGCCAGCTGGGAAGACCTGACCGATCCGGTCTATGAGAACCACGTGGCCATGCCGAACCCGAATTCCTCGGGCACCGGCTTCCTCGATGTCTCATCCTGGCTGCAGATGTTCGGGGAAGAGGGCGGCTGGGACTATATGGACCGGCTGCACCAGAACATCCGCTATTACACCCATTCCGGCTCCAAGCCGTGCCGCGACGCCGGCCGCGGCGAGGTCTCGATCGGCATCTCTTTCGCGTTCCGTGGCGCACGGTCGATCGCGGAAGGCGCGCCGCTTGAGCTGGTACTCGCCTCCGAAGGCGTGGGCTGGGACATGGAAGCGGCTGCCATCGTCGCCGGCACGGACTTCCAGGAAGAGGCCGAGCGGCTGATGGACTTCGCCATCTCCGACGAGGCGATGCGCGAGTACAATGTCGGCTATGCCGTTCTCGCCGTGCCGGAACTGGCGCAGCCGGTCGAGCACTATCCGGAGAACGCGCTGGAGGCGATGATCGACAGCGACTTCCTCTGGGCGGCAACGAACCGCGAGCGCATCCTGAGCGAGTGGCAGGAGCGCTACGACTCCAAGTCCGAACCGCAGAACTGAGCCGGACGGAACGGGAAGGCGGCGGCGGGCACAGACCCGCCGCCGTTCCATTGCCCTGGGAGGGCGAGAGATGAGCGAGCAGCCCTATCTGCGCGTCGCCAACGTCACCAAACGCTTCGGCAGCTTCACGGCCTTGCGCGATGTCTCGCTGGACGTGGACCGCGGCGAGTTCGTCTGCTTTCTCGGGCCATCGGGCTGCGGCAAGACCACGCTTTTGCGCGCCATTGCCGGGCTGGACATCCAGTCGGAAGGCACGATCCATCAGGGTGGACGCGACATCTCCGCCCTGCCGGCGTCGATGCGGGATTTCGGCATCGTCTTCCAGTCTTACGCCCTGTTTCCCAACCTCACGATCAACGAAAACGTCGCCTACGGGCTGCACGGCCGCGGACTGAAGCGGCAGGATATCCGCGAGCGGGTGCGGTCGCTTCTGGACACCGTCGGTCTTGCGGACCAGGGCGACAAGTATCCGGCCCAGCTTTCCGGCGGTCAGCAGCAACGCGTCGCCCTGTCCCGGGCCCTGGCGACGGAGCCCGGCCTGCTTTTGCTGGACGAGCCCCTGTCGGCGCTCGACGCCAAGGTGCGGCAGCACCTGCGCCTGGAGATCAAGGCGCTGCAGCGGCGGCTGGGCGTGACCACGATCATGGTGACCCACGACCAGGAAGAGGCCTTGGCAATGGCCGACCGCATCGTGGTGATGAATGTCGGCGTGATCGAGCAAGTGGGCACGCCGCATGAGGTCTACAGCAGCCCGGCGACCGCCTTCGTTGCCGACTTCATCGGCGAGATGAACTTCGTCCCGGCCGACATCGTCGCGCGCGGCGAGATCCGCGTGGGCCCGGACCTGTGCTGCGAGTGCGAGACCGATGGCGCCGCCACGCCGGCCGCCGCCACTATGGCGATCCGGCTGGAAGACATCGTACTGACCGAGGCCGGTACCCGCGACAAGAACCACTTCGTCGGCGAGATCCGCGATCTGGAATTCCTCGGCTCGTTCGTGCGGGCCTATGTCGGCGGGGAGGCCATCGGCGAGGTGACGCTGCGCGCCGATATCTCGGCCAACCTGATGCGCCGGCTTAACCTCGACATCGGTGCGAAGATCCCCGTGGCCCTTCCGGCCAACCGTCTGCACGTCTATCCGAAGGACTAGCGCCATGGCCACGGTGGAGGCGGCATACGGGGCCGGGGCGACGGCGCCCGCCAAACCGATCAAGTCGAAGCTCAGCCGCGACGACTATTCGATGCGTGGGCTGATCGTGGTGATCATCGTCTACCTCGCCTTCGCGCTCATCCTGCCGTTGGCGCTGGTGCTGACGAAGTCCGTCCAGACCTACCACTTCACCCTCGATCAGGTGGAGGTGGAGTTCTTCCGCGACGGGGCTTGGGTCGAGCGCGCAACCCTCGCGGACTGGGTGGAACGGTCGGACTACGAGGTCAATCACGGCCTGCGCGCATCGGAGCGCACGCGCGAACAGCCGGCACAGATCATCCCGCGTGGCGCGCGCCAGGATATCGAGCAGTTCCGGCTGCGCGACCTGTCGCCGGAAAAGGGCCTGATCCTGCATGCGGGCGATCTGAGCGACAGTGACGCGTGGATCGAGGTCGACCGCCGGGAGTTCGCGAGGGTGCAGATCCGCCCGGCCCGGAGCTATGGCCTCGGCAATTTCGACCACTATTTTGCGACACCTGCGCTGCGCGTCTCGATCGTCAACAGCCTCACGATCGCGCTGATCACCACCGGCATCGTCATCCCGCTCGCCTTCGCCTATGCCTACGGCCTGACGCGGACGCTGATGCCGCTACGGCCGGTGTTCAAGACCATCGCCATGGTGCCGATCCTGGTGCCGTCGCTCCTGCCGGCAATCGGCTTGGTCTATCTGTTCGGCAATCAGGGGATCCTGACGCCGCTGTTGATGGGGGAGTCGATCTACGGCCCCATCGGCATCGTCATGGCCAGCGCGTTCTTCGCCTTTCCGCACGCCGTGCTGATCCTCCTCGTGGCGCTGTCTGTCACCGATGCGCGCCTCTATGAGGCCGCGACGGCGTTGCGTGCCTCGCCGCTGCGCACCTTCCTGACCGTGACCTTGCCGGGTGCCCGGTACGGCCTGATCTCGGCCTTCTTCGTGGTCTTCACGCTGGTGATCACGGATTTCGGCGTGCCCAAGGTGGTGGGCGGCCAGTACAACGTGCTGGCGCTCGACATCTACCGCCAGGTGATCGGCCAGCAGAACTTCCAGATGGGCGCGGTGGTGTCGATGATCCTGCTGGTGCCGGCCATCGTGGCCTTCACCGTCGACCGCATGGTGACGCGCCGGCAGGTGGCCCTGCTCTCGGCTCGGGCCGTGCCGTATCAGCCCAAGCCGCACCGCCAGCGCGACCTGACATTCCTCGGCATCTGCTCGGTGGTCGGGCTGTTCATCCTCGGCATCCTGCTGATGTGCCAGCTTGCAGCCGTCTTCCAGTTCTGGCCGTACGACCTGTCGCTCAGCCTGCGCAACTTCGCCTTCAACCAGATGGACGGCGGCGGCTGGGCTTCCTACGGCAACTCCATCCGCATGGCGCTCTACACAGCGTTCATCGGCACGTTCCTGATCTTCTTCGGCGCCTATCTGGTGGAAAAGGGCAACGGCTTCACCAAGGGCCGCAGCATCTTTCAGCTCTTTGCCATGATGCCCATGGCCGTGCCCGGCATGGTGCTGGGCTTGGCCTATATCTTCTTCTTCAACGACCCGGCCAACCCGTTCAATTTCCTCTACGGGACCATGGCGATCCTGGTGATCTGCACGATCACCCATCTCTACACCGTCTCTCACCTGACGGCCGCAACGGCGCTGAAGCAGATGGACCCGGAATTCGAGGCCGTGGCCGCGTCGCTGAAGCAGCCTTTCTGGCGCACCTTCTCGCGCGTCTCGATGCCGGTCTGCCTACCGGCCATGTCCGAGATCTGGATCTACCTGTTCGTCAACGCCATGACGACGGTGTCGGCGGTGGTCTTCCTCTACAGCCCGTCGACCACGCTGGCCTCGGTCGCGGTGCTCAACATGGACGATGCGGGCGACATCGCGCCTGCCGCCGCCATGGGCATGATGATCTTCTACACGAACGCCGGTGTGCGTATCCTTCACCACATCTTCGCCAATCGCGTGCTGGGCCGGACGCAGGCGTGGCGGATGCGGTGACAACCCGGATCGGGGTTGGCACAACGGGGGATCCCCCCTCGAACGAGGAGCCAAGCCACAATGACGATCTGGAAGACTGCGGCCGGTGCCTGTGTGTCGCTTGCCGCGCTGTCGGCGACCATGCCGGCCATGGCGCAAGAGTGTTTCATTGGCGAAATGAAGATGTTCGTCGGGAATTACGCGCCGCGAGGCTACGCCTTGGCGCATGGGCAGGAGCTCCCAGTCGCCGACTACCAAGCTCTGTTCTCCATTATCGGAACGACGTATGGCGGCAATGGGCGTACGACCTTCGCGCTACCTGACATGCGCGGCCGGGTCGCTATCGGTTCCGGTCAGGGGCCGGGACTGAACACCATGCCATTGGGTACAATGACGGGCGACGAATGGACCACGCCACGCCCCGGCCAAGCGGCAGAGGGCTCCGGCGCCTCGGTCGCGTCCCCGGCCCAGATCAGCGCCATGCAGCCCTCCACCGCGATCAACTACATCATATGCCTGGAGGGATACTATCCGTCCCGCAACTAGGGCGCGCTCGACGGCACCGATTGCGGCCGGCCTCGGGATCCGGTGGCCTTGTGCACACCATTTATTCCGAGGCTCGGTGATACACCACTCAAAGCCAGCCAAGTAATGTCGACCTATAGAGAGCTTGAAACAGATCTCGCTGGATTTAGAAATCTTCTTGAGTGGGCTTTGGTTTCTGAATGAAATTGGTCATGATGAAGTCATGTCGAGCCTAACCTTCAAGCATCTCAATATTGATTGGAATGCCGAGCCGAATGCCCCTGAGCCAGAGGTTACTGTCAGGGAGACTGGGGTCCAACTGACCTTCCTTCTCAATCCCTGGGCTTATGAGGCCTACGAGGGCCAAGAGGGCTGCTTGATTTTCGAACACTGCTCGATGTGGAGGCTCGGAGCGACCAATGACCACGGCTGGTATGCTGGCCAGTGTCGATACAGCAAGACCGCTCCAAAATGGGGGGAATTTTATGAGCTGCTGGGGAACGATGAACTACAACCACTTCCTACCGATTGGCAAATACTGAGCCAACCAACATCACAGGATCGGCACTTCCTTTTCTATCTCCGTGACGAAACCTTTGAATGTTTCGCTTCCGATTGGATGTTCAAGCGCGGCAGCGCATGCATGGAATTCCGTCAGGATCAACCCGCTTAAGGGGTTCGAGGGCTAGTGGACTAAGTACTACGTCCCCCGAATCGCAGCGCGCTCACATGACGTACGACGAGTTCAACGCCTTCTGCCGTAACTTACCGGCGACTACCTATGTCGTCCAATGGGGTGGGGCGCATGTCTGGAAGGTCGGCGGGAAGGTCTTCGCTATTGGCGGCTGGGGCGTCGGGGCTCCGGCCTTCACCTTCAAGGTGACGAACCTGTCGTTCGAGATCCTGAAGGATCAGCCGGGCTTGCGGCCGGCGCCATATCTCGCGTCGCGGGGCATGACGTGGATCCAGCATTTCGCGGAGCCGGGGCTGTCAAATGAGGAGCTGCGGGAGTATCTGCGGCAATCCCATCACATCGTCACGCTTGGACTTTCCAAGAAGCGGCAGCGCGAGCTGGGTATCAGCCCTCAGGATTGAGCGGCGCGACGCGCGAGGAGCCCGCCTCGCCACCGCGCCGCTTATGGCACCGACATGCTTCTGGTGACGTCGGGAACCTCCGGCTTACTCCATCTGCAGACAAGTTAGTTTGGGAGTCCATGTGCATGACCTGAGTCCGGCCGAGACTGGAATGATATTCGTCAGACAGTCGGCACACCGTGTCGATCATGGACAAGGCTCAGACGAAAGATCCACCTCAGCACGCTCTTGTGGCCTTTTTCTTTCGTCCTCAAGTGGTATGTGATTTAGATTATGAATGATCGAGTAAAGAGACGGCGATGGTCTCGACGAGCATAGCGCCGGCCACGAAATGGCAGCTTCATCGCAGGCTTCCGGTTGCGGAGGTGGCGCGGTCACCGTTGCTGGCTGTCATGCTGGACTGGTGGCGCCAGCGCTGCCAGGTCAGAGGATCCCTCATCGGGCGCAAGTCAATCGATCCCGTAGAGCTGCCGAGGCGGGCCTTTCCCCATTTGTCACTGCTGGAAATCGTCAACGAACCCGAATTCCGTATCCGTGTGGTGCTGGCGGGAGATGGGGTCTGTTCGCTCTTCGGTCGCAGCCTGAAGGGCGCATTCGTCGACGAACTCTATAAGAGGGAAGACTACGAGATCGCGCTTCACGACATTCGGGACATGATCGCCGCTGCCCAACCCACTGTCGTCTACCGGGAAGTCCTGAGCCGGGACGACAGGCTGGTCTCGTACTTCATTCTCATGATCCCGCTGGCGTCAGACGGGACCGCGGTGGACGGGATCCTAAGTGTGCTCGATTGGCAGGTCGACATAAGCACTTAGGCCATGAGCGTCATCGCGCGGTCCCTTGGGGGTGCCGAACGAAGAGAAGGCGCCCAGGCGCTCACTGCGTCGCGGGAGGCAGGGCAATCGTCGCGGTTAGGCCGCCTTCCGGGCGGTTGGCCAGCGTCAGGTCGCCGCCGTGGTGGCGGATAATGCTGCGGGCAATGGCGAGGCCCAGCCCAACGCCCCCGGTTTCCAGGCTGCGCGATGTTTCCAGCCGGACGAACGGTTCGAACACATCGGCAAGCCGCTCCTCGGGGATGCCGGGGCCGTCATCATCGATGGTGATGCGCGGGCCTTCGGGTGACGCCGCCAGGCGCAGGCGGGCACGCTCGCCGTACCGGACGGCATTTTCGATCAGGTTGCGGATCGCGCGCTTCAGCGCCGTCGGGCGGCACGGATAGGGCAGACGGTCGGGCCCCTCCAAGCTCACCTCCCCACCCAGCGGTGCCAAGTCGTCCACCAGGCTCTGTACGAGAGCGGCGAGATCCACCACACGGGTGTCTTCCGCCTTCGCCTCGTCCCGCGTGAAGGCCAGTGCAGCCTCGGTCATCCGGCTCATCTCGTCCAGGGTGGCCAGGATCTTGGTGCGCGCCTCATCGTCGTCCACGAATTCCGCGCGCAGGCGCAAGGTGGTAATCGGCGTGCGCAGGTCGTGGCTGATCGCCGCCAGCATGCGCGTGCGGTCTGCGACGAAGCGGGCGAGCCGCGCCTGCATGGCGTTGAAGGCCCGCGTGGTCCGCTGGATCTCGTCAGGTCCCGTTTCCGCCAGTGGCTCGGGGTTGTCGCCGCGGCCCAGCCTCTCGGCCGCATCCGCCACCGCGCGCAGTGGCCGCGTGATGCGCCGCACCGTAAGCGCAGCGATGGCCAGGATGGCGGCAGCCATGATGCCGGTGAACAACAGCGGTGGAGACGCCCAGGCACGCTGGGGTGCGGGCAGGGCCGTTTCCACATTCAGCCAATGTCCCTCCGACAACGCCACGGACGCCGCCAGGCTGAGCATCAGCGGTCGCGGGGAATGGTGGTCCCTCTGCCGGTCGTCGTCTTCATCGCGATCATCATCATCATCGCCACGATCGTCTTCGTAGTCGTCATCGCGATCATGGTGATGGGGGCGGGGCACCCACGGGCGTTCGTTCTCGTAGAGGCGGACGTGAACGACCGCGCCCTCGCCGATCATGTCGGTCAGGATCGTGGCCAGGCGCTGTTCCATCGGACGGCTTCCGTTCGCCGTCACCACGCCGGCCGGGGTCAGCGAGAACACCAAGGTGCGTGTGCTTGCCGCCGCCAGTACGCGGCCATGCAGGGAATCGGGCGTGTCCTGCAACAAGCGGACCACAGCGGCCGTCCGCTCGAGCACCTGCTCGCGGCCTGCCATACGCAAGGCCACCGCGCGTTCGTCCAGGAAGATAACGGCGATCAGGACCTGTGCCACCAAGAGCGCACCCAGCAGCAACACGATCAGCTGTCCGCCCAAGCTTCGCGGCAGCACGCGCATCACGGCAACTCGCGCACATCGGCGGCGAGGGTATAGCCGCCGCCCCAAACCGTCTTGATGATGGCCGGGGCCTTCGGGTCTGCCTCGATCTTGCGGCGCAGGCGGCTGACCTGGTTGTCGATGCTGCGGTCGTAAACCTCGGCCGCCCTGCCGCTGGTCAGGTCCAGAAGCTGGTCGCGCGACAGCACCATGCGCGGGCGCTTCAGAAAGGTCGTCAGCAGCCGGAATTCCGCGGTGCTCAGCGGCACGGCAACGCCGTCCGGGCCGACCAGCTCGCGCCGGTCCACGTCCAGCGTCCAGCGGTCGAAACCGAGCCGCCGCGTCGCCGGCTCCAGCTGGTCGCGCGGGCGCGGCAGGCTGCTGGCGCGGCGCAGCACGGATTTGATGCGTGCCAGAAGCTCGCGGGGATTGAACGGTTTGGTCACATAGTCGTCGGCGCCGATCTCCAGCCCGACGATGCGGTCCGTCTCTTCCGCCATGGCGGTCAAGAGGATGACCGGCGTATCGCTGGTCTCACGCAGATGGCGGCAGAGCGACAGGCCGTCCTCGCCCGGCATCATGATGTCCAGCACCACCAAGTCGACGGCTGCAGCCTTCAACGCCTGCCGGGCCTCCGCACTGCTGCCGGCGGTGTCGACGCGCAGGCCATTCTTGGCAAGGTATTTTGCCAGCAGGTCGCGGATCTCGCGGTGGTCGTCGACGACCAGGATATGCGGGGCCGGGTCCATGGGGGCTCGGTCGGTTGGGGATGACTGGTGAAGATATGGCCGGTTCACTGGGTCCGTATCTGGAAGAAGTGTAACGAAGTGTGTCAATGGCCCCGCTTGCGACGGAAGGCGACAAAGTCGGGGTCCGGCCGGTGAACTTCTGCGACAGGTGGCCCCTACATCCCGGTCATCGCAACCGATGACGGGAGAGTTCGATGAAGACCTTCAGCAAAGTCGTGATCGCCAGCGCCGCCCTGGTGGGTGTTATCGGCACGGTCGGTGTCGTGCAGGCCAGGGACGGCTGGCGGGATGGTGACTACGGGTGTCGTGGGCACGGCCAGTTCGAGCGCATGGGACCGATGGGGCCCGGCGGCTTCGGTCATCAGGGCGGCCCCGGCGGTGGGCAGGGCCTGCGCATGCTGGAGCGCCTGGACGCGGATGGCGATGGCGCCGTGACGCAGGAGGAGATCGATACCGTGCTCGCCGGAAGCCTGGCGGAATTCGACGCCAGCGGCGACCAGTCTCTGACGCTCGACGAATTCCAGGGGCTGTGGCTGGACCATATGCGCGAGCGCATGGTCGACCACTTCCAGTTCCACGACGCGGACGGCGACGGCCTTGTGACCGAAGCGGAACTGGATCGCCCCTTCAGTGATCTGGTGAGCCGCATGGATCGCAACGGCGACGGGCAGCTGAGCCTCGACGACCACCCCCGTCGCGGCGCATGGTCGGACGACGATGCGGATGATGACGACTATGAAGTCGATGACGAGGACGGCGACGACGAAGTCAACTGATCGTCTGTAGGGTTTGCTTCATCAGCGGTGTGCCAAGCACCGTAAGCCCCTGTGTGACGTCGGCGCGGAGCAGCCGTTCGATCCGGCCTGCCCGCGCCGCAGTCCATGCCCACGGCAGGTCTTATCGTTCACTGGTCGGGCCACTCGCCGCTCGACCAGTTCTGCCGCTCATGGATGATGCGCACAATCGTGATCGCGTCATCCGTCAGCGCGTAGGCAATGATGTACGGCGTCCGCAGAACGCGCTTTTCATAGGTGCCGACGACGCGGCCTGGATGGCCAATTGGGATCTCGGCCAACAGGGCAACTGCTGCTTCTATCCGATCGGCAACTATTGAAGCGGTGTTACGAGAGTCCTTCGCAACATGCAGGATTGCGGTGTCGAAATCACGCAAGCTTTCGGAGGACCAGACAACCTCTCTCACCGATCGTCTTGCGCGCGCTCGATCGTTGCCCGAATTTGCCGCATGGCTTCCTCATGCGGCACGACTCGGCCGGCTTCCATGTCAGCGAGGCCGTGCTCGATACCTTCGATGATCGCCAGCTCATGGGCCACATAGGCTGCGATCGCTTCACTGGCGAGGAACGAACGGCTGCGCCGGGTCCGCTCGGCCAACCGCCCTAGCTGCTCTTTCGTCGTTTCCGGCAATCGCACTGTCATTGTCGTGCTGCGCATGACCTCGTCCACCGTTCCTGCGTGTGCGTTTGTACACAATATAGCACAGCCATTGAGCCGGGCACGGTTTCGTCGAGAGCGGCGGGCTGGTCTTAGACCACGTACTCGCAGGCCGACGGTGGGGTGCGGGTGTCCATGTTGCGTCCGCGGTTCAGGTGGTCGTCGATTTCGGCGGCGGAGCCGATCATGCGGCCGTAGAGGAACACGGTGAAGGCAGCCGTCTCGAGGTCTTGCTCGTTCAGGTGGCCCGATTTGTACTCTTTCCAGAAGAGGGCGAGCAGGAGGGCTGCGATGATGGCATCGACATTGACACAGAACACGTAAGGTGAGGCGCCGACATCGTACATCGCCTGGACGAGTTCACGGTAGAAGGCGTGGAACACGTTGTAGTCGCCGCGCCGCTCCATGAACGCGGCGATGAACCGCTCGCGCGGGTCGAAATTGACCGGCTCGCCCCGGAAGACGGGGTGGTGGACGCCGGGTAGGGCAGGGACCTCTGCCCCGACGTCTTTCGCCGCCGCCTTTTCTGCGTCGTAGCGCTCCGCAAGGGCTCTCGCCATAGCCGCCAGGTCGAGACCGTGGCTCGGAACCGTGGGGTCCTTCAGTTCGACGCCGCGGAACTGTTCGAGCAGGAAGGCAATGCCCTCATATCCATTACCGCCATGGCTGAAGCCGCTGTGCGTCAGGAAGCCTAGCATGGCCTTGTTGATCTGGACCCGTTCCGGCGTTTGCGGCCCGTCCGCGGCAACCGCGCCCTTGGCCCCCTGGCCAGTGATCGAGCCAGGGCCGTTGGAGATCAACAGGCCGATCAGGATCTGCAGCGGCAGCGCCTCCTCCCCCTTGGGCGCCCTGCCGGTGATCGCCAGAAAGCAGACATCGGCAACGGACCATGCGCCGAAGCGGTCCTCCAGCGGGATGCCGCAAAGGGAGCCCGGCTGGTGATGTCGCGCGGGCATGGAGGCGCCGATCATCACCCCGTAAAGGCGCAGGTACCACGGCATGGTTTCTGCCGTGAGCCGGGTGATGCGCTTTTGCATCAGCGGGCGCCAGGCGATCGTGGTGCAGATGGCGGCCAGGATTGCGTCGCGCGAGACGCGCTCGCCCAGGCCGGCAAGGAATGTGAGGAACACGGATTTGCCGCCGCCCGCGCTGGCGGCCTGCATCATGGCTTCGGGGCGTGGATCGTCGGCGTCTGCCTCGGCCGCCAAGAACAGTGCGCGCGTCGCGTCGTCGACGGTAATGCTTGAGAGATCGAAGCCCTCGTCGTGTCCGTCGGCGAGGCTGGAGCGGGCGAACAGATCGATCAGCGCGCGTGAGCAGGCGAGGGCCCGTTCCACACGCTTCGGCCCGATCATCGCCAGGGCCGCCGCCAGTACCACATTAGGTGCGTTGCCGGCTTCCCGCGCCGCTTCGGCGGCTGCGAGAGCGGCGTCGCCGGCCAGGATCTCTTCGGCCGCCACTGCGATATTGACCAGCACGCGGTCGTCCGGACCGGCGATCCCGCGAACCAGAGGCAGGGCAAACACGGCCTCCAGCGGCTCAAGCGCGAGGTCGAGCACCGAATGCCCGTGGATACGTGCCTCTTGCGTCTTCGGGTCCATGACCGAAGCGCCAGACTTGTCCTTCATGGGCTGCCGCGCAATCACGGCCCCGACTTGGCCGCTGAGTGCGTTGATCTGCGCGTCATAGGGCGCCATCGCTCGGACTGTCGGCAAGGCGATGTCGGTCGGCAGGTTCAAGCCCTGGTCGTTGGCCATCCAGGGTTTCAGTGCCAGGCTGCCGGTGGGCGCGAAATCGGGGTCGACCCCGTTCAACCGCATCACCTCGGTCAGCGCCCGGGGGATGTCCGCAATGTTGGTGACAAGCGCGCCTTTCGCCGATGCGGCGGGGGTTTCGGGCGTATAGATCCCGCCCGTCCCGAACGCCTCGATAAACCACCGTTCCTTGTTTTCGGCCTTGTCGCCGGACCCTGCGAGCGCCCCGGCATGGCCGACGGCTCGGGTCAGCTTTGTCTTCCACCGTCCCACCACGCAGGCGACGACAGGCTTCCCGAAGTCGACGGCGTGTTCGTAATAGCCGCCCGGCTCGACATACAAGACAGCGGCCTTCGAGCGGTCGTCGTTGCGGAACGCGTGGGCGAAGTCGCGCGCCGCATAGTGGATATAGACGTCCTTGCCTGATGAAATCAGGGCCGTCGTTCCCCACCCCTCGGTCGCCAGATACTGGGCGATGGTCGTCGTGAAGCCGCCGGAGTTCGAAAAGATCGCCACCGATCCCTTCAGCAGCACCTCTTGCGGACTGTCGCCGCCCAGGCCGCCGCCGATACGTACACGGTTCCACGAATCCGCCACACCCAGGCAGTTGCCGCCGATGACGTCGACGCCGTTGGCTTGGCCCAAGGCGCGGATTTCGCGTGCATCGTGCACGGCGACCTTCTCGGTGATGATGATGATCTTCTTCAGGTCGCGATTGACCCGGATCAGCTCGGCCGCGCCGTCGCGCACCCCGGACGGCGGCAGGTAGACCACGCCGGTGTCGAACCTGTGGCCGTCGGCCATGCCCTCGCGGACATTGTTGTAGATCGGGATATCGCCCACGGGCGTGGCCAGTATCTCACCACGGCGGCCCGGCGAGACCCCGAACACGACGTTGCCGCCCGAATAGGCGTGGCTCATGGGCGTCACCCGGCGGCTCTCGCCTCCCATGGCGTTCAGCACAACGATCCGGTCCTGGCGCGTTGCGATCTCGGCCAGCGAGTTGATCCCGAGGTAGTAGGGAAGACCTGCAACGCCCTGCCGCCGCATCGTTCGCGTCCCTTTAGGCCGCTCGGTTCACGCCGAGCTTCCGGGCGAGCTCCGCCCGACCCCCGGCTTTCATCCAGGCATCGATGCGCTTGGCATAGGTCACGACTTCCGAGATCGCGCTGTCGAAGCCGAAGAAACGGTAAGGCAGCCCCAGCGCATCGCAGGTGTCGGCCAGATAGCCCATGCCGCGCACCAGATTGGGGCCACCGCGGCCCACGACGACATAGAGCGGCACCGGCCCCTGTTGAGAGAAGGCCTCGCGTAGCGCATCGCCGATGCTGCGGAATGTCGTCAGGATATCGGTGTTGTTCGACTTGCCGCCGACGACGAACAAGACGTTGGTCTGCTTCAGAAAATGGCGAAAGCAGATGGCGGCGACCGCCTTCATCTTGTCGTACGGCGGGCTGCCGCCGAAATCGGAGGAGATGATCGCAGCGTCGCCCAGCACTTCTGTGACCAGGCTGTTGGCACCGCCGCCGAAGGTCGGCGCCAGGATCGTGCCCTCAGGATTGATCACGAAGACGTCCGACTGGCCCTGGTGGGTGCGAAGCTGGTTCACCTCCTGCTCGAAATCCGAAACGTCGGAGGTGAAGAGATGGGGCGGCAGGCCGAGGCGAGAGACCCTGGGATCATCTCGGTCGAACCCGCATTTGAAGTCGCAGGCCATGGGCGTCAGACGCCCGTCGCTGTCGGCGCGCAGCCGGATCGGGTTCAGCTCCAGCGTCGTCATGCCATAGTGGTGCACCAGCTCCCACAGCCTCGGCAGGTGCTGCACCAGAGGGGAGACGATCTCTTTAGGCGCGCCCAGATCGCTGAGCGCATTGGCGACGACGAAGGCCTTGAGCCCGGTCAGCGCGTCGAACGGGATCGTGGCCACGTCGCCCTTGGGGATCTCTTCGATGTCCACCCCGCCGCGATGCGTCAGCGTCATGGTCGGAGCGCGATATCGGGTGTCGTCGGTGATCGAGAAATAGACCTCATGTTCAGCCGGCACACCGGCTTCGAAGGTCACGCCGTTGGCCTTCGCGTAGGCGGTCTCGTGGCGGTGCTCGGCGAAATAGAGGCGTTCCTTCTCCGCCAGGGCGACCTTCAGGTCCGTTGCCTTGCCGATCAGGCCGGCCTTGGCCTTCTTGCCCACACCGCCCTTGAACAGCGGCTTGATGAAGATCAGGCCGTGACGGGTGATGAGATCCTGGATCTCATCTTCGGTGGCTGAGGGGCCGAGCACCTCGGTGGCCGGAAAGCCGACATGCTGCAGCAGCCGCGATCCGTAGAGCATTCCGGTGACCTGCATGGCATGTCTCCTTCCTCAGATCGGATCGAACAGCGCTTTCCGCCTCGCGCCTGTCCGCCATCGGCGGCTAAGGCTATCCCCCTTCGCCGGAGGAGACGATTGCTGCTGCGCGGCGGCGGTCGCGCAGGGCGTTGATTAGGGGCACTGCCAGCACGATGACCGTCAGGATCATGATGCCCAGCGTGATCGGGCGTTCCCAGAGGAAGGAGAAAGAGCCGTCATTGACCGTCAACGCGCGGCGCAGGTTCCTTTCCATCAATTCGCCGAGCACGAAGCCCAGAATCATAGGCGCCATGGGGTAGTCGAACAGCCGCAAGCCCACCGCCAGCGCCGCCACGCCGACCATCATGTAGAGATCGAAGGTGTTGAACGAGACCAGGTAGACGCCGATCAGGCTGAAGAACAGCACCAGCGGCACCAGGATGTGCGACGGCATGGTCAAGAGCCGCGCGATATAGGGGATCAGCGGCAGGTTCAGGATCAGGAGGATGACGTTGCCGATATACATCGACACGATTACGGCCCAGAACACCTCGGGCCGGTCGGTGTAGAGCGTCGGGCCTGGATTGACGCCGTAGGAGATGAGCGCCCCCAGCATGACTGCGGTAGTGCCGGACCCCGGAATACCCAGCGTCAACAGCGGCACGAACGAGCCTGAGGCGGCGGCGTTATTGGCGGTCTCCGGCGCTGCCAGGCCGCGGATAGACCCTTTGCCGAACTGCTCCTTCTTCTTGCCGGGCGCGAAGTTCCGCTCCATCCCGTAGGCAAGGAAACTGGCGATGGTGGCGCCGGCGCCCGGCAGCACGCCGATGAAGAAGCCGAGCACGGATGACCGGCCAACCACCGGCACCATCTCGCGCACCTCGCCACGGCTCAGCTTCAGCGAGCCCATACTGCCTTTGGTGGCCGCCTTGGCGGCGTCGGCGATCTTCTCGCGCTTCAATACGGTCATAATCGCCTCCGACAGCGCGAAGGTCGCCATGGCCAGCAACAGGAAGCTGATGCCGTCCAGAAGATCGATCTTGTCGAAGGTGAAGCGCGGAATGCCGTCGACCGGGTCCGAGCCGACCGTAGCCAGCATCAGCCCCAGCACGGTCATCATGATCGCCTTCAGGAAGTTGCGGCCGGCAAAGGCCGCCACCGCCGTCAGGCCAAGAACCATCAGCGCGAAATAGTCAGACGACTGGAAGCTGAGAGCGACTGAGGCGAGCGCTGGTGCTGCGATCAGCAGAAAGACCGCGGCGATCGTGCCGCCGGAGAACGACGCGTAGGCCGCAACGGCAAGGGCCTTGCCGGCCTGACCCTGCCGCGCCATGGGATAGCCGTCGAACGAGGTGGCGACGGTGCCGGCGACGCCCGGCGCGTTGATCAGGATCGACGAGGTGGAGCCGCCGAAGATCGCGCCGTAATAGACGCCGGCCATCAGGATCATCGCTGCGGCCGGGTCGAACCCATAGGTGATGGGGATCATCAGCGCGATGGCGGAAATCGGGCCCAGCCCCGGCAGCATGCCGATGAAGGTGCCGGCGAAACAGCCCACCATCACCATCAGCAGGTTGGTCGGCTGCAAGACCGTGGAAAGGCCGGTCAGGATCCCTTCGAGCATGGCCGCCTAGCCCTCCCCACCGGAGAAATCGGGCCCCCAATGACCCAACAGCGGCCCCAGATAGATACCCAGCAGTTGATCCAGCAACAGCCAGAAGACGACCGCCACCGGCAGCGAGGCGACTGCCAGGATCCAAGGCCGCCGCTCGCCCAGGATCAGGTACCCCACGATCAGGAACAGTGTGGTCGATGCCATGAAGCCGACGCGCGTGATCAGGAAGGCATACACCAGCATGTCCAGGGCCAGCAGAACCACGCGGTGCCAGGCGAAGCTGGCCCAAGGCGTCGATGCCGCCTTATCCCCCGGCGGCGACCTCAGGATGATCCCCATCGAGACCACGATCCCCAGCAGCGACAGGCCGAAGGGCATGGTGCGGGGCGTAAAGACTTCAGCCGCGCCGAAGGGCATCTGGCGTATGTCGAACGCCAGGGCGCCATACGCGATCGAAACGGCGAGAAAGAACAATCCGCTTATGCGGTCTTTGGTCAGCACGGGCAAACACCCTGAACCGGCGGTTGCATTGGTCAGAGACCGGGGTCCGTCTGCTTGAGAGCGGACCCCGGACAAGGACCCCGGCTAAGCCGGTCCTAGAGAACGCCCAGCTGGCGCATCATGTCGCCGATGACCTGCTCGTTCTCTTCCAGGAACTCCACGAACTCCGCACGGGGGCGGAAGAAGTTGGTCCAGCCGTTGCGCGCGCGCACGGTTTCCCAAGCCTCGGTGTCGTACATCTCGCTCAAGACCGCGGCGTAGGCGTCCGCGCGCTCGTCCGACAGGCCCGGGGCGCCGAAGAAGCCGCGCCAGTTGGCAAAGCTGACGTCATAGCCCAGTTCCTGCAGGGTCGGGACATCCGGTGCCTCGGGAATGCGCTCGTCACCGGTCATGACAAGAATGCGCACCTGGCCCGCTTCCATCTGGCCCAGCGCCTCGCCGATGCCGGTGGACAGAAGCTGCGTCTCGCCCGTCAGCAGCCCAGCGAGCGCATCACCGCCTGCGTCATAGGCGACGTAGGCAACCGCAAGCGGATCCTCGCCCGCCGCCTGGAAGGCGAGCGCAGCAACAAGATGGTCCATGCCGCCGCGCACGGAGCCGCCGCCGATCTTCACCGAATCCGGATCTTCGCGATAGGCGGCCAGCACGTCGTCCCAGCTCTCAAACTCGCTGTCGGCGGCCACGACGAAGGCGGCGTAGTCGGCGATCACTGCGGCGATCGGCGTCAGGTCGCGGAAGGATTGCGGGAACACGCCGGTCAGCGACCGGATGATGATCGGCGTGGAGTTGACCATTAGCGTGTCGCCCTGGCGGTCCGCCGTCTCGATCAGGTGGGCGATGGCAACGCCGCCGCCGCCGCCGGACATGTTCTCGTAAGACGCGCTCTCGATCAGTTCCGCGCCCGTCAGTGCTTCGCCCGTACCCCGGGCCGTACCGTCCCATCCGCCGCCGGCGCCGCCGGGGACCAGGAAATGGAGGTTGGACGGCAGATCTTCAGCAATGGCCGATCCGCTGACGGCGGCCAGCATGGCAAGGCCGCCAAGGCCACGAACGCACCAGTGGGTCACATCATGTCTCCCTGTTCGGATTGTGATTGTTCGGCGGACGCATCAGCAGCATCACGCGACGTTCCGTCATAATGCTGTCCGATTACGGCCGTGATCAAGACGAAAGCGTATGGTGGGCCGACGCAGGGCTGCAGGGGATGCCTCGGCTATTGCGCGGTCCAGCCGCCGTCGACCGGCACGGCGATGCCAGTGATGTTGTGAGAGGCGGGCGCACACAGCCAGAGGGCCACGGCCCCCATCTCCGACGGGTCCGACGTCCGGCGCGACGGCTGCTTTTCCGTCAAGAGGTCGGCGATGCCGGCCGTCCGGTCGCCGCCATGCATGGCTGCGCGCGCTTGGATCTGTGGCTCGATGATCGCGGTTTCGGTCCAGCCCGGGCAGATGCAGTTGACCGTCACGCCGCCGGTCTCGCGCGATCCGACCGCGGCGTACTCCAGCGCAGCGACGCGCGACAAGCCGATCAGTCCGAATTTGGCGGAGACATAGGGCGCCTTGTTCACCGAGGCCACCAGGCCGTGCACCGAGGCGATGTTGACCACGCGCCCATATCCCCGCTCTGCCATCACCGGCAGGGCCCGGCGCATGGTGTGGAAGGCCGATGACAGGTTGACGGCCAGAATCGCGTTCCACGTCTCCGGCTCGGCCTCGGCAAGCGAAACGGTCTTCTGGATGCCGGCATTGTTCACCAGGATGTCGGCACCACCCCAGGCGGCGACCGCATCCATCATCGGGTCGATCGAGGTCCAGTCAGTGAGGTCGGCATCGAAGAACCGGGTCTCCGGCGCGCCGGCGGCGCGGACATCGGCTTCGGCCTCTTCCGCCTGTTCGGGGCTGGCGATGCCGTGGATGCCGACGCGCGCCCCGGCGCTGCCCAGCGCCTTGGCTACGGCCAGGCCGATGCCCTGCACCGATCCCGTCACCAGCGCCGTCTTCCCCTCAAGCCACCGCTCACTCATGTCGACGTCCCCCCTTTGGCGAGCCATTCCCGCAGCTCGCCCTTCAACACCTTGCCGTAATTGTTCTTGGGCAGTGCGTCGCACTGCAGATACGCCTTAGGCCGCTTGAACCGGGCGATGCTGTCGACGCATAGCCTGTCAAGCGCCTCGCGGTCCAGATCCGCCCCTTCGCGCATCACCACGAAGGCCACCACCTCTTCCCCCCATTCGGGGTGGGGTCGGCCGATCACCGAGGCTTCGTGCACGTCCGGGTGTTGCAGCAGCGCCTCTTCCACTTCGCGCGGATAGATGTTCGACCCACCGGAGATGATCACGTCCTTCGAGCGGTCGCGCAGTGTCAGGAAGCCGTCCACGTCCAGGGAGCCGACATCGCCGGTCCACAGCCAGCCGTCGCGAATCGTCTTGGCCGTGGCCTCGGGGTTGCGCCAGTAGCCGCCCATGACCTGGGCGCCCGCCACCAGGATCTCGCCGGGTTCGTCCGGCGGCAGGGTGCGGCCATCCTCATCGGCCGTGCGCACCAGTGCACAGCTTTGCGCCATGCCGACGGAGCCGAGGCGCTCGCGCCAGCGCGGATGGCTGCGGTCGGCCACCAGCGCACGCGAGAGCGCGGTAATCGTCATCGGGCTTTCGCCCTGGCCATAGATCTGTACGAAGCGTGGCCCCATCACCGACACAGCCTCTTCGATATCGGCGACATACATCGGCCCACCGCCATAGACGACGGTCTTGATACCATTACCGTCGGACCCCGTGTCCTTCGCATGGTCGACCAGCCGGCGCACCATGGTGGGGGCGGCGAACATGGAGACGTTCCTGAGGCGCTGTGACAGGCCGAGGATCTCGGCCGGGTCGAAGCCGCCCGACTCCGGCGCCACATGCCGGGCCGCGCGCAGCACATGCATGAAATTGTACAAGCCCGCCCCGTGCGACATCGGCGCGGCATAGAGAATGGCGTCTTCGTGCGCCACCGGATCAACGTCGACGAAATAGGCGAAGGTCATGGCGTGCAGATTGGCCGTGGTCATCACCACGCCCTTGGGCTTGCCCGTCGTGCCGGAGGTGTAGAACAGCCAGGCCAGGTCATCGAGGCCACGCAGCACCGGCGCTGACAGCGTTTCTGCCATGTAGAGACGCTCGAACGCGGGGCCATCGGCCGAGATCACTTCGCGGACGCAAGCGGGCATGATCGCCCGCAGCGCGTCGCCCACGTCGTCAGAGAGAAACACAACGGCCGCCTCGGCATCCTCGATGATGAATGCCGCTTCTTTCGGGTGCAGCTTAGCGTTGATCGGCACGACGCCGGCCCCGGCGAACCAGGCGCCATAGAGGGCCTCGAGGTATTGCGTGCGGTTCGACATGAACAGCGCGACGCGGTCGCCGGGCCGAACACCATGGCCCTGGCTGAGGGCTCCGCCGATCGCTCCGGCCCGGCGGGCGAACTCACGATAGTCGGCCACCACCGTTTCGCCGGCCAACAGAGCCGGCGCATCTGGGGCGACGCGCGCCGTGCGCGCCAGCCATTCCGCCAGGTTCATGCAGCACCTCCCGCCGTCCGTCTTCACGCGGCGGCTCATCAAGTCTAGCACAACCATCGCTGCTTCAAGGAGAGCGCACAATACACGCGACCGAACCTCTCCCCTCGGCGGACCTAAGGTTGCACGCCACGCCGTTCTGGATCTGAAGTGGCGCCCACGCCAAGATGCACGCGTCTGAGGCCTGTTTTTGAACTTTCAGTGGTGACGAACTGGTGGGGGCTGAAAGCGTGCTTGGGAACATGATTGGGGCGTTCATGCTGGCTCTCGCGGTCGTCGCGGCACCGGCTCTTCCTCGCGCCGAGGATCTCGCGCTGCCGCCGTCGGAGATTGAAGGCGCAGAGAGCCCCGCCTTCCGTGACGCGCTCGAGGGCTGGCTGCAGGGAAACGACGAGCAGTCCTTGCCGGTTCTCGCGGATCTTGCACGCCAGGAGAACCTCGCGGCGCAGATTCTGCTCGGCACCATTTACGATCGGGGGCTGATCCGTACGCCCTGGCTCGAGGGGCTCTCGTCCGCGGATCGGAGAGCGCTCTTTCGCTACGACGATGGGCGTTTCGGGGTTCCGTGGCTGCGGCATGCGGCGGAACGCTCCGAGCTTGCCGAACTCATCGGCCCGGTTGAGCCCGACGAATCAGGGAGCTTCAGCGCCGAAACTGCCCTGAGAGCGGCGGCAGCCGGCGAGCCGAGGTCGACGGTGCGCGTCTTGAGCATTCTCTTCAACCAAGGCAGCTGGTCGGAGGCGATGCGGCTTGTCGGAATCGCTGAAACCTACGACATGCAGGCCATGGGCTGGGCTGCGGCCAGTTACGTTGCGACTGAGAAGGCGCTTGCCCTTCGCGAGAGAGGCGTTGCCGAATTCGAAGCGCGGACAATGCAGGGTTGGATCTTCGCCTCGCTGGCCGAGCGGGCCTTCGACCCGGAGTTCGATGCGATCTTTGCGCCGCATGACCCGATGCGGATCTACGTGACACGCGGTCGCTTTCCATTCGGCAACGCCGACCCGCCGCCGGACGGCGGCGAAGCGGTCCTCGATGCGCTTCTCGCGGAGGCTCCAGAGGCCGAACTGCTGCGTCGCTATTGCGGGCGGGTCTGTGGCGGCGAGTCCGCACTGTGCGCCCGGCAGATTTACGGCCTGCTGTCGGGCTACATGACGCTGCCCCACGCCATCTCCAGCCCGGTCGAAACTCTGATCCCGCAGGAGATCTACCTGACGACACGGCGTGCAGAGATGGTTCTTGAGCAATTCGCTCTGAACATCACCTATTCCAGCGCAGATCCCGCAGGCGCCCTAGAGACGCTCCGTATCACACAATGCTTGAGCGATGCGCTCCGCCCTGCGCTTGGTCTGCAATGAACCGAGGCAGCAAGGGCGCTTTTTGTCCGCCGTCCGAAAATGATCTCCGATCCGCGACGGGGGTAAGGGGGCTCGACTGGTCCGAGTGCGAGGCAAATTGCGGGCACCAACTCATGGGCTCGGTAGCGCCGGGAGATCGTCGTGATTCTCCGGCTTGCACCAGATCGGCATGGTGCAGATCTGCCGCTGCTCGTAGAAGTTCAGCGTATTGACTGCGATCACCTGGAACATGGGATCGCAGATGTTGGTTGTGCTCTCGGCAGTCTCGAAGGGCGTTGCGCTCAGTCTGCGATACTGTGCGATGGTCGCGGCAGGCCAAACCTGACCGCATCCCGACTCAGGTCCCCTTGCCATCTCGTCTGCGAGGTCAGCGGCGCATTGTCTCAGCAGATCGCAGGCTGGTCGCGCGCGAGACGGGCTGGCGGCCAACGCCACGATGATTGCGACAAGAATGAACGGAATCGCAGGCACCCTTTTGGCTCGATCCATCGACTCCTCCTTTGCACGGCATCCAGCCACACCAGCCAATGGTTCCGCATTCCAGTATTGCCGACGGCTACGGCACCTGCGTGCTCGATTTCCACATGGCGCCATATGCCGACATTCCGCAGCGAGCGGAGCCGCGGTATCTGTACCAGCATCGGCGCCAGTCGCCGGTAACGGGTGTGATTTGGGAGAAGTCGTCGCGATGCGTGACCGCACCGGACCGGCTGCCGCAGCATGACCGCTTGGCTCCGCCGCATCATCGGACGGCTGCGGTCCCGGCCGTCGATCGACGTGGCGTTCACGACGATCGAACGGTTCGTCGACCACAACGGCACCGTGCTGGCTGGTCACCTGGCGTTCAGCGCCATGCTGGCGATCTTCCCGTTCCTGATATTCCTGGCCGCGCTCGCCGGCTTTCTGGTCGACAGCGAGGGGGCCAACGAGCTGATCGACCTGATGTTCCTGTTCATGCCGGAAGATGTGGCCGGAACGCTGGAGCCGGTCGTGCGCTCGGTCATCGAGGCCCAGCGCGGTGGGCTCTTGACCTTCGGCATTCTGGTCACGCTCTGGGTGGCCTCCGGCGGCTTGGAGGCGCTGCGCATCGGCTTGAACAAGGCCTATGACGTGGCGGAGCCGAGACCCCTTTGGAAGCGCCGGGTCCAGAGCCTCATCCTGGTCGTCGTGTTCGCGCTGATGCTGCTGGCCGCGTCGCTGTCGGTCGTGTTCGGCCCGGTGATCTGGGCCTTGGTGGAGCGCATCGTCGATGTCGGTATCGCAGATCGGGTGGTGTTCACGGCCATCCGCTACGGCATCGGGGCGGTCGCCTTGTTCGGGCTTGTGTTCGCGGTCCACCGGTTCCTGCCCAACCGCGTTATCTCGTGGCAACTGGTCATGCCCGGGGTGATGATCACACTGTTTTTGTGGCTCCTTGGCTCTACGGGCCTCTCACTCTATTTGCGCACCTTGGCCGACTATGACGCGACCTACGGCGCTTTGGGCGGAATCGTCATCACCCTTCTCTTCTTCTACCTGATGGCGATGGTTTTCGTTTTGGGGGCGGAACTGAATGGAGCGCTGGCGGCTCGCCGGCACGAACGGCCCCGAGAGGTCGCGGCAGGGGTCGGCACTGCCTAGAAACGGGCCGAGCCATGGGTCGGGATCGAGCCGATCGATCCCTCTGCGTAATGTCTAACGAGAACAATGACGGTGTGCCGCCCCGGTTCGGCGCTCTCAAGACGCGGTGCACACGGTTTCTTGAATGGAACAAGCCGATTAGCCCGTGCATATCGGAATGTCAGAGAAAGACGGAGGTCGGCTGAACCGACGCCAGCATGTCCAGGCACAGCTGAGCAGCGCCGCAAGAGGGACCCGACTGGAGGCTGACAAGCGCGATGAAACGACAGAAGCACAAGCCCAAACACAACTCCGGCCAGAGGGCCAATCGCCAGTCTGGCGCCGAGACGCAGCCGAGTGCTGAAGGCCCCAAGAGTCCGTCCGGCCGGCGCGACCTGTTCAGAAAGGTGGCCAGCGGCGGGCTGGTGCTGGCGGCCGTCGGTGGTGTCGGCTGGTACTTCGTCGGCGAGGTGAGGGCGACCATCCGGGAAGAAGATCTGTCCCGGATCGGCAACGGCATTCCCACGGTTGTCCAGATCCACGACCCGCAATGCCCGACCTGCAGAGCGCTGCAACGCGAGGTGCGGGATGCGCTGGAGGCGTTCGACAGCGGCGAGCTGCAATACCTGGTCGCCAACATCCGCACGGATGAGGGGCGCCGGCTGGCGAATGCGCACGGCGTCGGCCATGTGACCCTGCTGCTACTGGACGGCGACGGCGAGAGGCGCGACGTGCTGGCCGGCCCGAACTCGGCGGCTTACCTCGAAAGCGCCTTCCGCCAGCACATCGCGGCCAGCGGCGTGTAGGCAGGCGTGATTCTCCCCATGACGAACCGCCTGCGTATTCCGGCTCTGTGAGACGAGGGCGGCCGGCTGGCGTAATGCTGCAGCCGAATGAACGGACGACCTTCAACACACTGCTTGCGGCGTTGGCTGAGGCCTTTGCCCTAGAGGGCCGTGAGGGCGGAAACCTGGCAGCCGCTGCGCTTCGGGCGGCAATGGGACAGCCCTATCGGCGCGCCCACGCTACGTCCGATCCGGGGGCACTGCTGGAGTCCGCCTGCGCTCTTCCCGGGGCCCTTCCTGTCGCATCTCTGGTTCTCGCCTGTCGCCCGTACATCGACTGGACGCATTGGGAGGGCGAGGGTCTGGCCGCCGACGTATCGTCGCGGCTGTACACGGCCGAGCTGATCGGCCCGGATGGCCACGTCGCCGCGGAAGGTGTGAGGGGCGGCCTGCTGGTTTCGGATGCCGGGACGGACTATCCGGTTTCGAGCCATTCGGGCGAGGAAACGCACTATGTCATCGCCGGCGTGGCCGAATGGACCGTTGGAGATATGCCCTATGCGCCGCAGGCTCCCGGCGCGCTTATCCATCATCCGGCCTGGGTTCTCCATGGCCGTCGGACCGGAAGCGAACCGTTCCTGGGCGCCTGGCGCTGGAGCGGCGACCTCGACCTCTCAAGCTTCAGTGTCGCTTGAGGCGGGCACCCGTCCGGTCTGGCGTAGATCGGGCGCGCCGGAATCCGCCTTACAATGGAGAACCCGGATTTCATTCGTTCCCGCGCAGGTCCTCCACCAGCACGAACCGCTCGCAGACCAGCATCATGTCCGGCGAAAACCCGCCGTTCCGCTCGAAATAGGCGGTATGGCCGGCGCGCCAGCCCTCAAGACTGTCGTCTTCGCCCTCCGCCAAAGCGAAGGCCTCATCGACATCGGAAAACCGGCGAAGCGTCACTTCGGTCGTTTCGATCACCAGGGCAGGCGTTCCGTCCCAGTCCAGAGCGATGTCGCGTCGGCCGATGACGGGAAGGGCTTCGCCTGCCGCTTCGAACTCCCGCAAGGCGCCACAGGTCGCCGCCTTGCGACCGGAGCGCACAAGTGCCAGCAATTCGCCGCAAAGCGCCCTGCTGTCGCCGAAGGTAAAGGTCTGCGCCCCCGGATAGCGCGCCTTGAGCCTGTCCAGGGTCTCGGTCATCTCGCAGTGTCCTCACGCTCCGGACCGGGGCCGATGCCGACTGCGGCCCGGTTTACCGTTTCGGGACTGAAGGCCGGCAGGCAGATCGCGATATACTCGGCTGGTCCCCTCGGCGCTGCATAGCGCACCCGCTGCTCCGCCTCCAGCATCACGGCCTCACCGGTGCGGATCACGGCAACCCATCTTCCGTTTCGACTTGCAGCGCCCCCTGCAGCATTGGGGTGATTTCGCTGAACGCCGGCATCTGTGCCGGCTCGGATCACCACGATGTGCTCCCCCGTGGCGTGTGGAACCGCCGGGGGGACTATGCGGCCGCGGGAAACAGCGTCAGAGGCGCCGCCGTCATGATAAGGCCGCTCCGGCGACTGTTCACCCGGATGGTCGGCACGACGCCAAGCGAGTACCGCAGGCCCTACGGCCGGAAATGGCTGTGACGGGAAATGCGGGCTAGGGCGGTCGGGCCTGGGGCGCCCCGGGCGATCGGGGCGCCCCTTGCTGGTCACAAAGTACGGGCGTGGCTAACCAGTGCCTCGCGGGCTTCGCCTAGCTCTTCGCGGGCCGTGGCGATCTGTTCGGCCAGCGTTTCCAGTTCCGTCTCCTGAGCATCCAGGGTGGCCAGATAGCGGCGGTGCAGATCGCTGTCCTGCGGCACGGCGCGCAGGTTGTCGCGGATCCGGCCCTGTTCGCGGGTGATGTCGTCGCGCGACTGCTCCAGCTCGCGCAGCTCGCGTTCGGTGTCTGCGATGGCGGCCTGGAACTCGGCCAAGGTCGCGATGGTCTCGCGGATCTCTTCAGGCAGGTCGCTGTCTTCGGCGTAGAACAGCACCTGGGCCAGGTTCAGGTCCGAAAGCACCACGCGGTCCAGCCTCGGGCGCTGCAGCACCACCTCGTACCGCACGTTTTCTCCGGCCGCGACCTCCACCGGCAGGCGATAGTGGCCGTCGGTCATCTCGTCCACGGCGTCCTCGCCTGGCGTCATCAGCTCCCACCCACTGCGGCGCGGGTGCTCGATCAGGATCAGGCGGTCGTCCTGCGCGGCACCCTCGATCACGTAGGTCGTCGTCTGCTCTTCGGTGATGGTCTGCATCAGAACGCCGTCGACGATGCTGGCCTCGGTTGTGCTGCGGGTGTCGCGGATTTCGCGGTCGATCGTGACCCGCTGGTCGACGGCGAAGCTCAGCATGCGGTCATCGCCGACCGGCAGGGCGTCCAGGCGGGCATCGCCGACGAAGGCGACGAGGCCGCTCGTCGACGCGCGCTCATAAAGCGTCAGCACGCCCGGCGGCAGCCCCGATTCGCCGTCGTTCGCCAGCCGGACGGAGGCGAGCGGGTGGCGCGGATGGGTCGACGGCTGATAGAGCGACAGCCGCTCCGCCGGCACGTCGCGGGCCACGATGGGCACCAGCAGCGAATGCCCGCTGGTCACGTCTATCGGGTGCGGCACGCGGAAGACCACCTGGGTGGTCGCGTCGCTGCTTTCCGCCGCGGTCACGGGCGCCATCTGGCCCGGAGGCTGATAGCCATCGTCGGCTTCCGTATCCGCAATTCGCGCTGCCGGTGCCGGCGCTGGCTCCATGGACATCACGCCTACTAAGCCGCCCGTGGCCGCCTCTTCCTCAAGCCTCCGCCGGTCCTCCGGCATTCCCACGCCGCCTTCATCCATCGGTGGCATGACGCGGCCCAGCACCTCCACGGGCACCTCGGGCCGGGCGACGTAGTAGGCGGTGTAGAGTGCCTGGCGGAAGGTCACCGGATTGCCGGAGACGACGGTCAGGTCAACGCCCTCCCAGTCTTCCCCGCTCAGATTCTCCAGGACCGCCCAGCCCTGGATCGAGGCCGTGGTCGCATCGGCATCGTCCGACAGGGTCAGGCGATAGCTGCTCTTCCACAGGGGTGCTTCGACCACATAGGCCACACGCACCGTACGCTCCGCATCGCCGGTAGTCGCGATCGCGATCTCGCGCCGCTCCTGCGCATTGTGCTCCGCCAGGGCAGCCAGGGCCTCGTCCACCGCCTCTTGCAGGTCGGGATCGACGAAGCGGACGGCGTCCGACTCCTCCAGCACCAGCTGCTGCAGGCCAAGCTCGGTCAACAGGCTCAGACGGTGGCGGTAGACGATGCCGCCGTCGGGCGTCTCTTGGGTTTCCTGCTCGACCGCAATGATGCGGCCGGAAATCGCGCGCGAGCCGAAGCTCTCCACCTCAGCGCCCCGCAGCGCGTTCAACAGCGCAACCGGCGACGACAGCGCCGACTGGTCGAAGGGCAGTTCGCGGAAGACGTCCGACAGCGGTTCGCGTCCGGGCAGGCTGATCTCGCCGATGCCGCCCTGGTCGTCATAGACGACGATGCTCTTCAGCACGTCGTTCACCTGGTCCAGCCGCACACTCAGGTTCAGATCGGCGTCGCCGCCAACGGTCGCCTCGTATTCGAAATAGCCGACGCCGCCGGTCGACAGCATCACGCGCTGCAGTTCCAGATCATCCGCCAGGGCGCCGCTGGACAGCACCAATCCCAGTGCCGTCGCGCCGAGAAGGGCATGGTGGAGTTTCGCCATCGGTTCGCTTTCCCCCAAGAATGGCGGGAGCGTCGCCGTCGGCCGGAACCGGCCTTGGCGTGCCTCCCCCGTGGTCGTTGTTCGGATCGCCGCCCGTGAAACGCCGATGCGCGGCCGCATCGCGAGCTTGCCAGCCGCTGTTCTCTTGCGCATCCAATGTGGCGACAGCACGGCGTACGCATGGCGTCTGCCACGCGTACACCCAAGAAAGGCGTCAGCCGAGCGAGGTCTTGACGAAGGCGCTGGCCTTGGCGAAATCCATGCGGCCGGCATAGCGGGTTCTGAGCTCGGCCATGGTGCGTCCCATGTCCTTCAGGCCGCCGGCGCCGATCTCCTTGATCAGGTCGGCCACGGCCTGGCGGGTCTCGGTTTCGTCCATCTGCTTGGGCAGGAAGCTCTGGATCACCGTGATCTCTTCGGCCTCCGCCTCGGCCAGCTCCAGCCGGCCGCCCTGTTCGTAGAGCGTGATGCTCTCGCGCCGCTGGCGGATCATGGTCTGCAGCATGGACATGATCTCGTCATCGTCGAGACCTTCGGTGTTGCCCTTGGCGCGTGCGGCGATGTCCCGGTCCTTCAGGGCCGCAAGGATCAGCCGCAGCGTGGAGACGGCACGTTGCCGCTTCGCGCGCATCGCCTCTTTCAGCGCCTCGTTCAGCTGTTGGCGTAACATGCTGGGACATCCTCCTATGGCAACGCCAAGCCCCTGACCCACTCCCGGTCTCGGTCGCTGCGCGTTGCCCCCTGCACTGGTCCGATTTCCGCGATCGCCCTCGCCATGGGGTCGACGCCTTGGGGACGGTCGCGCTATCAGTAGCGTCCACCCGCCCGGTCCATAGAAAGCAGCCCCATAGGGGGAAGTCCAGCATGCCGACTGCGAACGATCACGCCGCCGCCCCGCCGCCCGGCACCACGGCAGTTCTCGTGCTGGCCGACGGCACGGTGATATGGGGCCGGGGGCTGGGGGCCTCCGGCAGTGCTGTCGGCGAAGTGTGCTTCAACACGTCCATGACCGGCTATCAGGAGATCCTGACCGATCCGTCTTACGCCGGACAGATCATCAGCTTCACCTTTCCCCATATCGGCAATGTCGGGGCCAATCCTGAAGACGTTGAGACCACTACGCCGGCAGCCCGCGGACTGGTGCTCCGGGCGGACATCACCCAGCCGGCCAACTGGCGCGCCACCCGGCATCTGGACGATTGGCTGAAGGCCAATGATCTGGTCGGCATTGCCGGCATCGACACAAGACGCCTGACCCGCCGCATCCGCGACGGCGGCGCGCCAAGCGGCGTCGTCGCGCATGATCCGGGCGGCCGCTTCGACCTCGCAGCGCTGCAGCGCCAAGCTCAGGACTGGCCCGGTCTGGCGGGCATGGATCTGGCCATCGAAGTGACACGCCGGCAGACGGAAACCTGGGACCAGACGCGCTGGATGCCCAGCGACGGTTATGGACGGCTCGAGGCACCGAAGTTCCGAGTCGTCGCCATCGACTACGGCGCCAAGCGCAACATCCTGCGCTGCCTGGCATCGGCGGGGTGTACCGTCACGGTGGTGCCGGCCACGGCCACGGTGGAGGACGTGATGCGCCACGACCCCCACGGCGTCTTTCTGTCCAACGGCCCGGGCGACCCGGCGGCCACCGGCCGCTACGCCGTGCCGGTCGTGCGGGACCTTGTGGCAACGGGCATACCGGTGTTCGGCATCTGCCTGGGCCACCAGATATTGTCGCTCGCGCTGGGCGCGCGGACGGAGAAGATGCATCAGGGGCATCGCGGGGCGAACCATCCGGTGAAGGACCTGGCGACGGGCAGGGTCGAGATCACCAGCCAGAACCACGGTTTCGTCGTGGTGCCGGAGAGCCTGCCGCCGATGGTCGAGCCGACCCATGTCAGCCTTTTCGACGGCACGAATGAGGGCATTCGGATGAAGGATCGCCCGGTGTTCTCGGTCCAGTACCATCCCGAAGCGTCACCGGGCCCGATGGACAGCCACTATCTGTTCAGCCGCTTCATCGCGCTTATGGAAGCCGCCGGGCAGGGTTAGGCTGAAAGCGACGGCACCCGGGCAGGTTTGTCTGTGCTGTCTTTGCGCAAATGGCGACAGCGGCCTATAAACGCGGGACGTCTGCCGCGCCCAGAGGCGCTGCGCAACTGTGAGCAGCCCTTGCCGATGCCGCCCGCGCCCCCAGTCCTCGTCGGTGACCGCGTGCGCGTCAGCCTGGCCAGTGAGGTCGATGCGGGCGATCTGGCGGCGTTCCACCGCCGCAACTTCGGCCGGTTGAAACGGTGGATGCCGCCCGTTCCGGATACGTTCCTGACTGAAGACTATTGGATCCGGTGGGTGGCGGCAGCGCGGCTGCTGTACGACAAGGAACAAGCGATCCGGATGGTGGTGCGCAATGGTCGGCGCGAGGTGTCGCCGCTGATCGCCCAGGCCAACTTCTCAAACATCGTCAAGGGGCCGTTTCAGGCCTGTCTGCTCGGATATCACATCGACGGCGGTGCCGAGGGACAGGGCCTCATGCGCGAAGCCCTGTCGCTGGCGATCCGGTTCGTGTTCGACGAAATGGGCCTGCATCGCATCATGGCGAACTACATTCCCAACAACGAGCGCTCGGCCCGGCTGCTGGACAGGCTGGGGTTTGAGCAGGAAGGCTATGCCCGCGACTATCTGTTCATCGACGGTGCCTGGCGCGACCATGTGCTGACGGCGCTGACCAACCCGTCTGCACCGGTTCCCCTGCCGTCCAGCACGGCGCGGCCGGCCGGTGCCGCGTCCTATTCCGCGGTCCGGGGGGCGGGTCGGCGCCTCGCCCCTTCGCGCCGGTAATCGATCTATCGCCGGCTGCGGCTTTCCCCGCGTGCGTACAGCCCGTATATAGCAGCGCCACCCGCGCGAACCGTCCGCCGCGGCGCGGAGCCCGCGACCCGAACGCCGAGACATGCCAAAACGGACTGACATCGAAAGCATCTGCATCATCGGCGCCGGCCCGATCATCATCGGGCAGGCCTGCGAGTTCGACTATTCCGGCGCGCAGGCCTGCAAGGCGCTGAAAGAGGAAGGGTATCGGGTGATCCTGGTCAATTCGAACCCGGCCACGATCATGACTGACCCTCAGCTTGCCGACAGCACCTATATCGAACCGATCACGCCGGACGTCGTCGCCCGTATCCTGGAGCAGGAGCGGCCCGACGTGCTGCTGCCCACAATGGGCGGCCAGACGGCGCTGAACACGGCGATGACGCTCGACACGCCGGAGCCGACAGGCGAGGAAAGCGTGCTGCAGCGCCTGGGCATCGAACTGATCGGCGCCCGGCGCGAGGTGATCGCCAAGGCCGAAGACCGCCTGCTGTTCCGCGAGGCAATGGACGCGATCGGTCTGTCGTCGCCGAAGTCACGCCTGGTCCACACCGTGGATGAGGCGGTCGACGCGCTGGACCACATCGGACTGCCGGCGATCATCCGGCCAAGCTTCACCCTCGGCGGTACCGGCGGCGGCATCGCCTACAACCGCCAAGAGTATGAAGAGATCGTGCGCGGCGGCCTGCGCGCCAGCCCGGTGCGCGAGGTGCTGGTCGAGGAATCGGTGCTCGGCTGGAAAGAGTACGAGATGGAGGTCGTGCGCGACTGCGCCGACAACTGCATCATCGTCTGCTCCATCGAGAATGTGGACCCGATGGGCGTGCACACCGGCGACAGCATCACGGTGGCCCCGGCGCTGACGCTGACCGACAAGGAATATCAGGTCATGCGCAACGCCTCGATCGCGGTGTTGCGCGAGATCGGGGTGGACACCGGCGGCTCGAACGTCCAATTCGCCGTCGATCCTGCGACGGGGCGGCTGGTCATCATCGAGATGAACCCGCGCGTGTCGCGGTCGTCGGCCCTGGCATCGAAGGCCACCGGGTTTCCCATCGCGAAGGTCGCGGCGCGTCTGGCGGTGGGATACACGCTGGACGAACTGGACAACGACATCACGCGGATCACGCCGGCCAGCTTCGAGCCCACAATCGACTACGTCGTCACCAAGATCCCGCGTTTCACCTTCGAGAAGTTCGCCGGTGCCGAGCCGCTGCTGACCACTTCGATGAAGTCGGTGGGCGAGGCCATGTCGATCGGGCGCAGCTTCCAGGAAAGTGTCCAGAAAGCCCTGAGGTCCATGGAAACGGGACTGACGGGATTCAACGAGATCGAGATCCCGGGGCTGAACCCGGACGCCGAAATGCCGGTCGAGCCGGACACCGTCCGCGCCGCCCTGGCGCGGCCGACGCCGGAGCGGCTGTTGGTTGTGGCGCAGGCGATCCGTCTCGGGCTGTCGCTCGACGACATCCACGCCGTGACCCGTTACGACCATTGGTTCCTGGCCCAGATCGCGGAACTGGTAGAGGCGGAGGAAACGGTCCGCCGCACCGGCCTTCCGGCCGATCCGAACGGCTGGTCCCGGCTGAAGCGCATGGGCTTTTCCGATGCGCGCCTGGCGGAGCTGGCCGGTTTTGAAGAAGAGGCGGTTGCCGCAGAACGCAGGGCCCAGGGGGTCACGCCCGTCTACAAGCGCATCGATACCTGTGCGGCCGAGTTCCCCAGCCCGACACCGTACATGTATTCGGCCTATGAGGATCTGGACGGGGAATGCGAGAGCGACCCGACCGACCGCGCCAAGGTGGTGATCCTCGGCGGCGGACCGAATCGCATCGGCCAGGGCATCGAATTCGACTACTGCTGTGTGCATGCCGCCTATGCGCTGGCCGAAGCCGGCTTTGAGACGATCATGGTCAACTGCAACCCGGAGACCGTCTCAACCGACTATGACACCTCTCACCGCCTCTATTTCGAGCCGCTGACGGCTGAAGACGTGATCGAACTGATCCGCGCTGAACAGAGGCGCGGCGACCTGAAGGGCGTGATCGTGCAGTTCGGCGGCCAGACCCCGCTGAAGCTTGCCGAGCAGATCGAGGCGGCGGGCATCCCCATCCTCGGCACACCCCGCGACGCCATCGATCTGGCGGAGGATCGGGAGCGCTTCCGCACACTGTTGCAGGACATCGGCCTGCGCCAGCCGGCCAGCGGCATCGCCCGTTCTGTGGAGGAGGCAGAGGCGATCGCCGGCACCGTCGGCTATCCGGTGCTGATGCGGCCGTCCTATGTGCTGGGCGGCCGGGCGATGGAGATCGTGCACGATGTGGAAGGACTGCGCCGGTACATCGGGCATGCCGTGCGCGTCTCCGGCCGCAACCCGGTATTGATCGACCGCTATCTGCAGGACGCGATCGAGGTCGATGTGGACGCCGTGGCCGACGGCCGGGACGTCCATGTCGCCGGCATCATGGAGCATATCGAGGAGGCCGGCATCCATTCCGGCGACAGCGCCTGTACCCTTCCGCCCTACTCGCTGGCCGAAGGGGTGCAGGAGGAGATCGTGCGCCAGACGACATTGCTGGCGCAGGCGCTGGGCGTCATTGGGCTGATGAACGTACAGTTCGCGGTCAAGAGCGGCGAAGTCTACATCCTGGAAGTCAATCCCCGCGCCAGCCGGACGGTCCCGTTCGTTGCCAAGGCGACCGGCACGCCGATCGCCAAGATCGCCGCCCGCATCATGGCCGGCGAACGGCTTGCAGACTTCCAGCTGAACGGGCGGGCACCGGCCCACACGGCGGTGAAGGAAGCCGTGTTTCCCTTCGCCCGCTTCCCCGGTGTCGACACGCTCTTGGGCCCGGAAATGAAGTCGACCGGCGAGGTCATGGGCCTGGATCAGGATTTCGGCCGGGCCTTCGCCAAGGCGCAGCTCGGCGCCGGCGTCAGCCTGCCTGAGAGCGGGACGGTGTTCGTCTCGGTCCGGGACCGTGACAAGGCGATGTTCGTCGACATGGCCCGGCGGCTCTTGGACATGGGGTTCGGCCTGCTGGCGACGTCGGGCACCGCCGACTATCTGGAAGGCCAGGGCCTGGCTGTCGGGCGCGTCAACAAGGTGCTGGAAGGCAAGCCCGATGTCGTCGACGCGATGATCGACGGAGAGGTCAAGCTGGTGTTCAACACCACAGAGGGCGCCCAGGCCATCGTCGACAGCCGGTCGCTGCGCCGTGCTGCACTGGTCAACAATATCCCGTACTATACGACGGTTGCCGGCGCGCGTGCTGCAGTGGAGGCGATCGCCGCCATAAAGGCCGGGCGTCTTGAAGTCGCCCCGCTGCAATCTTACCTTCGCCGGGTGTTTTAAGCTGGAGAGAGCCGGTAGCGACCGTTGCCGTCGCTACGGGCTGTTTTTGTTGAGAGAGGTAGGGTGACGATGGATAAGGCGCCGATGACGGCTGAGGGCTATGACCGCCTGCTGCAGGAGCTGAAGCATCTGAAAACGGTCGAGCGTCCGTCGGTGATCAAGGCGATCGCCGAGGCGCGCGAGCATGGCGATCTGTCGGAGAATGCCGAATATCACGCCGCTCGGGAACGTCAGAGCTTCATAGAAGGCCGTGTGCTTGAGATCGAAGACATGATCTCGCGGGCCCAAGTGATCGATACGTCGAAGCTGTCCGGGGATACCGTCAAGTTCGGCGCCACGGTTACCCTGGCCGATGAAGAGACGGACGAAGAGGCTACCTATCAGATCGTCGGTGCCAACGAGAGCGACATCAGCCGCGGCCGCCTGTCGATCACGGCGCCATTGGCGCGGGGCCTGATCGGCAAAGGTGTGGGCGAGGTGGTCGAAGTGACCACGCCTAACGGCGCCAAGTCGTACGAGATCGTCCAGGTTCACTTCCAGTAGCCCCGTGGCCGAGAGTTCTGCCTCGCCGGCATCCGGCCGGCCACCCCTAGACGCGGCCGATGCCCGGTCGGCTTCGGCTGACGCTTCGGCGTTGGTTGCGTCGACGCAGGAGGCGCGCCGCCACGTCCAGGCGGTGATGGAGCATTCGGGCACGTCGTTCTCACTGGGCATGAAGATACTGCCGGCAGAGCGTCGCGATGCCATGTTCGCCGTCTATGCGTTCTGCCGCGAGGTCGACGATATCGCCGACGAGCCAGGCACGGTGGAAGAGAAGCTCTCGGGCCTGGCCGCGTGGCGACGCGAAGTCGACGCCCTCTATCGCGGCGACCCTGGCCGACCGACAACGCGGGCCCTTGCCGGCCCCGTGGACCGCTATGCCCTGCCGCGCGAGGAGTTCCTTGCGATCATCGACGGCATGGAGATGGATGCGCGCGAGAGCCTGTGCGCCCCCGACATGGAAACCCTTCGGCTCTACTGCCGGCGGGTTGCGGGCGCAGTGGGAATGCTGTCGATCCGCATTTTCGGCGCTACCGAGCCGGAGGCGGAAGATTTCGCCCTGAAACTCGGCGAGGCTCTGCAGCTGACCAACATCCTGCGCGATCTCGATGAGGATGCTGAGCGCGGGCGCCTTTATGTCCCGGCGGAGCTGCTGGCCGCACACGGCATCGAAGTGCGGGATGCCGAGACGGTGCTGACTCATCGCGCGTTGCCGAAGGTGTGTGCCGAGCTGGCGGCCATGGCGCGGCAGCGGTTCGACGACGCCGATGAGGTTCTGGCGCGCTGCAATCGCCGAAACCTGCGGCCGGCGTTGTTGATGATGGGGATCTACGACGACACGCTGGACCGGCTGAATGCGCGCGGCTGGCAGGATCGATCCGGCTCTCTGCGGCGCGGCAAGGTCGGCAAGCTATGGGCCGCGGTGCGTCGCGGGTTGCTGCGGCCGCGATGGCAACCGTCCACGTAGTCGGCGCCGGCATGGCCGGGCTGGCCGCGGCGGTGCGGCTGGCGCGGCGGGGCCGCCGGGTGGCCCTTTACGATCGTGCGCCGATGGCGGGCGGCCGCTGTCGTTCCTACTACGACACCGCGCTGGATCGGCTGATCGACAATGGCAACCATCTGCTGCTGAGCGCCAACCGTGCCGCGCTCGCCTTCATGCGTGACAGCGGCGGCCAAGGGCGGCTGAGAGGATCGGGCCGTGCGCAGTTTGCCTTCACCGACCTGGCCGACGGAACGAGCTTTGCCGTCCGCCCCAATGCCGGGCCGCTGCCCTGGTGGATCTGGGCTGGCCGCCGCCGCATTCCGGGGACGCGGCCGAGCGACTACCTGAGCGGTCTGGCGTTCCTCAGAGCCCGCAGGCAGGCCACGGTGGCTGACGTCATCGGCAATGAAGATCCGCTGTTTCGGCCGTTCTGGGAGCCGCTGACGCTGGCCGTGCTGAACACCACGCCGGACCGGGCTGCTGCCAGTCTGCTGGCTGCAGTCCTGCGACGGACTTTCGCGTGGGGCGAACAACGGTGCCGTCCGCTGATCGCGGAACGGGGGCTGGGGCCCGATCTTGTCGATCCCGCCGTCGGGTACCTGATTGCGTCGGGCGCTGAAGTTGCGTTCGGGCGCCGCCTTCGCCAGATCGGCCGGGATGGTGGGCGGGCGGTGTCGCTCGATTTCGGTGACGGCGAGGTCGCGCTGAAGGCGGGTGATTCGGTCGTGTTGGCCGTGCCGCCGTCGGCGGCTGGCGAATTGCTTCCGGAACTTCAGGTTCCCGAGGACGGGGATACGATCCTGAACGCCCACTTTCGCGTCGACGGGCCGCTGCCCGGCGGCGACGGCCCCATCCTCGGTCTCTTGGGCAGCACGGCACAGTGGGTTTTCTCGCGCGGCGACGTGATCAGCGTCACAGTCAGCGCGGCCGGAGATCTGGCAGACCGTCCGGCGTCGGAGTTGGCGGAGACGCTGTGGGCGGACGTGGCCAAGGCGATGCGCCTGGGTGCGCGGCCGCTTCCGGCGCACCGCATCATCAAGGAGCGTCGCGCAACCTTTGCCCAGACACCGGAGAACCTGCTGCGGCGGCCGGGAACGCGAACGCGCCTCGACAATCTTGTGCTCGCTGGAGATTGGACCGATACGGGCCTGCCGGCGACCATCGAAGGGGCCGTTACTTCGGGCCAACGGGCGGCTTCGGCCCTGCTGCGGGGGCGCTACGGTTAAGAGACCGTTACCGCCGGATCTTGCGGTTGACGGTCACCTTTGCGTACATTCGCGCCTACGGTCGGCTCTACGGGGATGGGGGCAGAGCTGACCAAGAAAGCCATAAGAATGGCGTGGGTAATCGCCCCGCCGGGACTGACGTCGGAGTGACCTTCTGTGGGGATCACTGCTTATAACGAACTGGGGACCATGAACGGGCGCATTGATCGTCTCGTCGAAGACATGCGGGATGAGCTGGCAAAGCTGCGTAAAGACGACGGGCACTGGTTGTTCGAGCTGGAAGCCGATTCGACCATTCCGTCCGAATACGTCATGCTGCGCCACTTCTTGGGTGAGCCCAATCTGGACGAAGAGCCGCGGATTGCGCGCTATCTGCGCCGGATCCAGGGCGACCACGGCGGCTGGGCGCTGTTTCATGACGGCGATTTCGACATCAGCGCGTCGGTGAAGGCGTACTATGCCCTGAAGCTGATCGGCGACGACGTCGAAGCCCCGCACATGGTGCGGGCGCGCGAGGCCATCCTGGCCTATGGCGGCGCGGCGCGGGCCAACGTGTTCACTCGGTTTGCCATAGCCTTGTTCGGACAGGTGCCGTGGCGCGCGGTGCCGGTCATGCCGGTCGAGATCATGCTGCTGCCGCGCTGGTTCCCGTTCCACCTCTCGAAGGTGTCGTACTGGTCACGCACGGTGATCGTGCCGCTCTTGATCCTGACCGCGCTGAAGCCGCGGGCGGTCAACCCCACGGGCCGCGACATCGCTGAGCTGTTCACGGTGCCGCCGGAAGAGGAGCGGAACTACAACGTCAACCCCACCGGCAGGACCTGGGGCGAGATCTTCCTGCTGCTCGACAAGATGCTGCGCGCGGTCGAGCCGATGCTGCCGAAGCGTCCGCGCAAGCGCGCCATTGCCAAGGCGATGGAATTCGCAACGGAGCGGCTGAACGGCACCGAAGGCCTGGGCGGCATCTATCCGGCCATGGCGAACCTGGTGATGTCGTACCACGCCCTCGGATACCCCAAGGACCATGCCGACTATGCGGTGGCACGCGAGGCGGTGGAACGGCTTTTGGTGTTCGGGGAAGACGAGACCTATTGCCAGCCCTGCCTGTCCCCGGTGTGGGATTCGGCGCTGGCCGCGCATGCGATGATGGAGGCGGGCGAAGAGCCCGACTCGCCGGAGCTGGCCAAGACCATGGCCTGGTTCCGCGACAACCAGATCCTCGACGTCGTCGGCGACTGGGCCGAGCGCAAGCCTGATGTCCGGCCGGGCGGCTGGGCGTTCCAATACGCCAACGACCACTATCCGGATGTGGACGACACCGCGGCCGTCGTGATGGCCATGCACCGCCAGGGCGACCCTGCGAACCGGGAAGCCATCGAGCGGGCGACGGAATGGATCGTCGGCATGCAGAGCCGCAACGGCGGCTGGGGGGCGTTTGACGCCGACAACAACCACGACTACCTGAACCACATTCCGTTCGCCGATCACGGCGCGCTTTTGGACCCGCCGACAGCGGATGTCACGGCCCGCTGTCTTGGCATGCTGGCGCAGCTCGACTACGACCGCGACCATCCGACAGTGGCCGCCGGCATCGACTATCTGAAGCGAGAACAGGAGCCGGACGGCTCCTGGTACGGCCGCTGGGGGGCCAACTATATCTACGGCACGTGGTCCGTTCTCTGCGCCCTCAATGCGGTCGGTGAAGATCCACAGTCGCCGACCGTCCGCCGCGCGGTCGATTGGCTGATCGCCCGGCAGCTTGACGATGGCGGTTGGGGCGAAGACTGCGCCTCCTACTGGCACCGTCGCCGAAGCGAGGTGAAGACCAGCACGCCGTCGCAGACCGCCTGGGCCGTGCTGGCGCTGATGGCGGCTGGCGAGGTCGAGAGCGAGCCCGTCCGCCGTGGCATCGCCTATCTGTTGGAGCATCCGCGCGAAGGGGCGCGGTGGACCGAACGCCACTACACGGGCACCGGCTTCCCCCGCGTGTTCTATCTGAAATATCACGGCTATGCCGCGTACTTCCCGTTGTGGGCCGTTGCCCGTTATCGTTCGCTGATGCGCCGAAACGATCGCACCGTCCAATACGGGATCTGACGCGGCCGCAGCTGCCGGTAACGGGGGTGGGCGGTCTCGGCGTTGTCACCGGCCTGCAGATGGAGGCCGCCTGCATCTCCGGTGTGCGTCCCGATCTTGCCATTCAGTGCGACGGGATGGGCCCTGACAGGGCCGGCCGTGCAGCCGATCGCCTTGTGGGCACCGGCGCAACGGCATTGGCCAGCGTGGGATTTGCCGGGGGGCTGGATCCGCGGCAACCCTCAGGCACGATCATCATTGCCGACCAGGTGCTGACTGCCACCGGCGAAGTGCTGGTGTGCGATCGTGGCCAGGCAGACGCCATCGCCGAGCGCGCCCGTGCGCAGCATCTGCAGGTGGTCAGGGGGCATCTTGCCGGCAGCGACGATGCGGTGGTCAGCGCCAGCGCCAAGCTCGGCCTCTATGCCGCAACGGGCGCCGTGGCCGTGGACATGGAAAGCCATGCAGTGGCGCGGGCCGCCGCCCGCGCAGGACTGCCGTTTGTAGCGGTGCGCGTGGTCGCCGACGCCGCCACGCGGTCGCTGCCTACGGCCGCCCTTGCCGGGGTTGCGCCGGACGGGTCGAACCGGGTTTGGGGCGTTATCGCGGCGTTGATCGTACGGCCGTGGCAGCTTCGCTCTGTGCTGGCCTTGGCCCGCGACAGCCGTCGTGCCCTGGCGTCACTGGAGATCGGCGCCGGCCTCTTGGCTTGAGGCCGACCTATTCGGCGGCCTGGGTGGGCACGTCCTGGCGCTTCGGCTTGTCCGTGTGCATGTCCTGCATGGCATTGGCCACCATGCCGTCGAACACCCATTTCGCCGGGCGCTGGCCCTCAAGCGGGATCTCCGGCGCCATGTCACCGGTCGTCTTCGGCCCGCGCAATGCCACCCGCAACGCCTTCAGCGGATTGCGCACGGCGTCGGACACGGCCGTCGGCTCATAGCCGCAATGGGCCATGCAGTCGGCACACTTCTCATAGTTGCCGGTGCCGTAGCTGTCCCACTCCGTCTCTTCCATCAGCGCCTTGAACGACGGCGCGTAGCCTTCGTTCAACAGATAGCACGGGCGCTGCCAGCCGAAAATGTTACGCGTGGGCATGCCCCAGGGAGCGCAACGATAGGTCTGGTTGCCGGTCAGGAAGTCGAGATAGAGAGACGAATGGGTAAGCGGCCATTTCTTGCCTTTGCCCAGCGCGAACACCTGGCGGAACAGCTCTTTCGTCTTGCGGCGGGTCAGGAAGTGCTCCTGGTCGGGTGCGCGCTCGTATGCATAGCCGGGTGAGATGCTGACGCCGCCGACCCCGATCTCCCCACAATAATCCAGGAAGGCGGCGACCCGTTCCGGCGAAGCCCCGTCGAAGATCGTGGCGTTGACGCTGACCCGGAAGCCCTTGTCTTGTGCAGCCTTGATGGCCTTGACCGCACGGTCGAACACGCCGTCCTGGCAGACGGACTTGTCGTGCTCTTCCTTCAGCCCGTCCAGGTGGACAGAGAAGAAGAGGTAACGCGACGGCTCGAACAGGTGCAGCTTCTTTTCAAGCAGCAGCGCGTTGGTGCACAGCGAGACGTATTTGCGGCGGGCGACGATGCCCTTGACGATCTCGCCGATCTCCTTGTGCAAGAGCGGTTCGCCGCCGGGGATGGAGACCATCGGCGTGCCGCATTCATCGACCGCGTCCAGGCATTCCTGCACGCTCAGCCGCCGGTTCAAGATGGCGTCCGGATAGTCGATCTTGCCGCAGCCGGCACAGGCGAGGTTGCAGCGGAACAGCGGCTCCAGCATCAGCACCAGGGGATACTTGTCCCGGCGCTTCAGGCGCTGCTTCATGATGTAGAGGCCGATGGCGAGTTGTTGGCGAACTGGGATGCCCACCCTTGTCTCCTTTCCGGGACCGATCCGGTCCAGGCTAACCGCGAGTTCCGGCGGCTACTGTGTCACTGCAAGATGGCAATGTTCAGGCCCCGGCGGCCATCCGACCGGGCACACGCCGCGCCGGCGCGATCCGGGTCGGGTCGGTCAGCTCGTCCGGTAGCTTGAAGGAGATGTTCTCCTCCACGCCCTGCAGGGCTTGGACTTCGATCTCCGCCAGTTCGCTCAGCCGGCTGATCACCTCTTGCACGAGGTCTTCCGGCGCGGAGGCTCCAGCGGTGATGCCGACGGCGCCGACGCCGTCCAGCCACTCGGCCCGGACAGCCTGGGCATCTTCGATCAGATAGCTCGGCCGCCCCATATCCTCGCCGATTTCCCTCAGGCGATTGGAGTTGGAGCTGTTGTGGGCGCCGACGACCAACAGCAGGTCGACATGGCCAACCAGCGCCCGTACAGCCGTCTGGCGGTTCTGGGTGGCGTAGCAGATGTCCTTCACGTCGGGCCCGACGATCTGCGGGAACCGGGCCTTCAATGCGGAGATGATCCCGCGCGTATCGTCGACGCTGAGGGTCGTCTGGGTGACGTAGGAAACCTTGGCCGGATCGTGGGGAACGAGACGCTCGACGTCCTCGACCGTCTCCACCAGATGTACCGCACCGTCGATCTGGCCCATGGTGCCTTCCACCTCGGGGTGCCCCCGGTGGCCGATCAGCACCACGTCATAGCCCTTCTGCGCATAGCGCTGGCCTTCGCGATGCACCTTGCTGACCAGCGGGCAGGTGGCGTCGATCACCTGCAGCGAGCGGCCGGACGCATCCGTCTCCACCTTGCGGGCGACGCCGTGCGCGCTGAACACGGACACCGCGCCCAGCGGGATCTCATCCACCTCTTCCACGAAGCGGGCGCCGCGGGCCTTGAGGCTCTCCACGACCCGCTTGTTGTGCACGATCTCATGCCGCACATAGACCGGCGCGCCGTGGATCTCCAGCGCGCGCTCGACGATCTCGATGGCCCGCTCAACGCCGGCGCAGAAACCGCGCGGCTGCGCCAGCAGGACTTTCAGTTTCCGGTGCCCCATATCGCTCGTTCCAGTCCCCATTTCGGGCCTGCTCGGTCGCGGCCCCATTAGCGGTGATCACCTAGACGGCCTGGCGCCGTTGCCCCCGGCGGCACGGTTGTCCGTCTTCGCCCTGACGCCGCCTGGAAAAACCCTTTTGCCAACAAGGAAATCTCAGGCGGGCCAACGGCATAAGCGAGTTCTCTACCCTTGGACGCTTAATGAAGGCAGATGTTACTCCGTGTCAATCTTGACGTAGCTGCGGCGCAACACTAGGGGCTTGTCTTTGTTTCATGTCGCAACTGCGGCGGGTGTCAGTCGGCAGGCTGTCGGCGCGCTTCGGCCGCCGCCTGCTCGGTCGTCGGGTCCGTGTCATCGATCACGCGGCGGGCGAATCCCGGAACGCGGTGCCGCACGCCCCTCAGCTTGGCACAGAACGCGGGGAAACGCCGCCGCATCTGGCGTAGCCCGTTGCGGACGAAGCGGCTTTCCGTGGCGAGGATGCCAAGGCCGACCGCCATCATGATCAGGCCGATCGGTACCGGTGTCGGCGCGATGATTGCGCCCGTCACGACCAGGAACCAGCCCGCACCCAGGCGCAGCCAGCGGCCCAGCACGCTGCGTTGCGGCGGCGCCAATGCGTCGTCCACGGCCGGCGCTGTTTCATCTTCAGAGCGATCCAACGCAGTCACCGGCCCTGTTGCGGCCGCGGGCATTCGGGCCGTCCGCGGCCGATCCGTCCCTGGCAGCGGCCAGATCAAAGGGTAGATGAGGACTCCGATGGCGCGATCAAGTCGTCCTGCCGGCCCGATCGGCCAAGACTACCGGCAGACGCTTGACATAGCTCAAACTTCCATCCCGAGAGCTTTCATCTTCCGGACTGATTCGCCATAGTCAGCCAAAGGCCGCACGACTTGGTCGGGCGCCCGTGGTCGGGCATTCGGCGCGGCCTCGATCCCATCCTACCCGGAAGTGCCAAGACATGAGCGCAGACGAGGCGAAGTTCACGGAGGATTTCCCGGCCGTCAGCTACGAGGCTTGGGTGAGCGAAGTCGAAAAGGCGCTGAAAGGCGCTCCGTTCGACAAGAAAATGCTGACCCGGACCTATGAAGGTATAACGCTGAAGCCGGTCTATACGAAGGAAAGCTGGGCGGCAGCGGGCGATCCTTCGGGCTTTCCGGGCTCCGACCCGTTCACCCGGGGGGCCTCCGGTTCGCGGCCCGCGGCCGGCGGCTGGGATATTCGCCAAGAGCACGCCCACCCCGATCTGCGCACCGCCAACGCCTCGATCCGCGCGGATCTTGAGCGCGGCGCGACATCGCTGACCCTGATGTTCGACGCCGCCGGCAAGGCCGGCCTGGATGGCGACCAGCCGGAGGCGGCGGGTCTCGCCGGCCAGGGCGGCATCATGATGTACAGCGTCGACGATCTCGACGACCTGCTAGACGACGTGCTGGTGGACCTGGTGCCGCTATCGCTGGATGCCGGCGGCCAGTTCTTAGCGGCGGCCGGGCTGCTGCAGGGGCTGTGGAGCCGCCGGGGCATCGCGGCGGCGGACGCCAAGGGTGCGTTCAACGCCGATCCGCTGGGCGCGCTGGCGCTGGCCGGCAGCCTGCCGGTGTCGGCGGAAACGGCGCTGGCGCAGCTGGCGTCGCTGGCGGCGCATACCGCGGCGACCTATCCGCAAGTGACGGCCGTCGGCGTCGACACGCGCGCCTATCACAATGCCGGCGCCGATGAGGCGACCGATCTCGGCTGCATGCTGGCAACCGGTGTCGCCTATCTGAAGGCGATGACCGAGGCCGGCCTGGATATCGACCAGGCTTGCCGGCAGATCGTGTTCACCGTGCCGATCGACTGCGACCAGTTCCTGGCGATCTGCAAGCTGCGCGCGGCCCGCCGTGTCTGGGCCCGGGTGGCAGAGGCCTGCGGCGCGTCCGAGCCGGCGCGGGCGGCCCGGCTGCATGCGCGCTCGGCCGACCGCATCATGACGAAGCGGGATCCGTGGGTGAACATGCTTCGCACGACGGTCGCCGGTTTTGCCGCGGCCACGGGCGGTGCCGACCACGTCACTCTGCAGCCCTTCGATGCGGCCTATGGTGCGGCCGACGATTTCGCCCGGCGTGTGGTGCGCAACTCCCAGGTGGTGTTGATGGAAGAGAGCCATCTGGGCAACGTGATCGATCCGGCCGGCGGCTCCTGGTATGTGGAGAGCCGCACCGATGAACTGGCCCAGGCCGCTTGGCGCGCCTTCCAGACGATCGAGCAGGGCGGCGGCATGCTGGCGGCGTTGCGCGACGGCAGCGTGGCGCAGCGGATCGCAGAAGGCTATGCCGCACGGCAGAAGAACCTGGCCCGCCGCAAGGATCCGATCACGGGCGTGAGCGAGTTCCCGAACGTGGCGGAAAAGGCAATCGAACGGACGTCGGCGGAGACGATCGTGCTGCGCGACGCGGCGGCCTCTCGGTTGGCAGCCGCGCGGGGTGCGGCCGACGTCTCCCAGATCGCCTCTGCGGGCAACGCCGTGGCTGCGGCGGCCGCTGCAGCGGCATCGAGCGGAGCCACCATCGGATCCATCGCCGCCGCCCTGGCCGGCGACCGCGAGACCGTGACCGCCCTTCCCGGGCACCGACTGGCCGAGCCCTTCGAAGAACTGCGCGATGCCAGCGACCGGTATCACGCCCAGCACGGCAAGCGACCGCAGCTCTTCCTCGCCAACCTTGGGCCCATCGCAAAGCACACGGCGCGGGCCACCTTCTCGAAGAACTTCTTCGGTGTGGCCGGGATCGAGCCGGTGGACAACCAGGGCTTCAGCGAGGTCGACGCCTGCGTTGCCGCCTTCAAAGAGAGCGGCGCGCGCATCGCCATCCTTTGCTCTGCCGACCCCTTGTATGAGACTATGGTTGGGAGTTTTGCCCCGGCGCTGAAAGCCGCAGGATGCGAGAAACTGTTCCTGGCCGGCAATCCGGGCGATAAGAAAGACGAGTACATGGCCGCCGGCGTCGACGATTTCATCGCGATGGGCGGTAACGTTTTGGAGACAACGCGCGACACCCTGCGCCTCTTGGGAGCGATTGCCTGATGAGCATGATCCCTGACTTCACGGCTGTCCGCCTGGAATCCGGCAACGAGCCGCGCGGGTCCGACACGGCCGGCCAGTGGGAAGCCCGGTTCGCAGCGGAAACCGGCAAGACGCCGCCCCACTATCTCTGGGAGACGCCGGAGAAGATCGGCGTCAAGCCGCTCTATACGGCGTCCGACATCGACGGGCTGGACCATCTGGACACCATGGCCGGCATCCCGCCCTTCCTGCGGGGTCCGTACTCCACGATGTATGTCACCCGCCCCTGGACGGTCCGGCAATACGCCGGCTTCTCCACGGCGGAAGCCAGCAACGCCTTCTACCGGCGCAATCTGGCGGCCGGCCAGAAGGGCCTGTCGGTGGCCTTCGATCTCGCCACCCACCGCGGCTACGACAGTGACAACCCGCGCGTGGCGGGCGATGTCGGCATGGCTGGCGTGGCGATCGACAGCCTCTATGACATGCGAATCCTGTTCGACCGCATCCCGCTCGACCAGATGAGCGTGTCGATGACGATGAACGGCGCCGTGCTGCCGGTGCTGTCCAACTACATCGTCGCCGCCGAAGAACAGGGGGTGAAGCACGAGCAGCTGACCGGAACCATTCAGAACGACATCCTGAAAGAGTTCATGGTCCGCAACACCTACATCTACCCGCCATCGCCTTCGATGCGGATCATCAGCGACATCTTCGCGTTCACGTCGAAGAACATGCCGAAGTTCAACAGCATCAGCATCTCCGGCTATCACATGCAGGAAGCCGGGGCGACGGCCGATATCGAGATGGCCTATACCCTGGCCGACGGCATCGAGTATGCGCGGGCCGGCATGGCGGCAGGTCTGACCATCGATCAGTTCGCGCCGCGCCTGTCGTTCTTCTGGGCGATCGGCATGAACTTCTTCATGGAAGTCGCCAAGATGCGGGCCGCCCGCATGCTCTGGGCGCGCCTGATCAAGCAGTTCGACCCGAAGAACTCGAAGTCGATGTCGCTGCGCACGCACAGCCAGACCTCGGGCTGGAGCCTGACGGCGCAGGATGTCTACAACAACGTGGCACGGACCTGCGTCGAGGCCATGGCGGCAACGCAAGGCCACACCCAGTCGCTGCACACCAACGCGCTGGACGAGGCGCTGGCGCTGCCCACCGACTTCAGCGCCCGCATCGCCCGCAACACCCAGCTGTTCCTGCAGCAGGAAAGCGGCACGACGCAGGTGATCGACCCCTGGGGCGGCAGCTATTACGTCGAGCGGCTGACCCACGACCTGGCCGCCCGCGCGTGGGAGCACATCCAGGAGGTCGAGGAAACCGGCGGCATGGCCAAGGCTATCGAGGCCGGCATTCCGAAGATGCGCATCGAAGAGGCGGCGGCCCGCACCCAGGCGCGCATCGACAGCGGCCGTCAGACCGTGGTCGGCGTCAACAAGTACCAGCTTGACGAAGAAGAGCAGATCGACGTCCTGAAGGTCGACAACGCTGAGGTGCGCCGCAGCCAGATCGAGCGGCTGCAGCAGCTGCGCGGCGACCGCGACGAACAGGCGGCGCAGCAGGCGCTGCATGCGCTAACGCGGTCTGCGGACGAAGGCGAAGGCAATCTGCTGGATCTGGGCGTCCAGGCCGTGCGGGCGCGCTGTTCCGTCGGCGAGATCAGCGACGCGCTGGAAAAGGTGTACGGGCGCCACAAGGCGGAGATCAAGGCCATCTCCGGCGTCTATACCGGCGAAGTGGGCGAAAGCGCGGAGGCTGTCATGGGCGTGCACAAGATGGTCGACGAGTTTGCCGCCAACGAAGGTCGCCGTCCGCGCATTCTGGTCGCCAAGATGGGCCAGGACGGCCACGACCGGGGGCAGAAGGTGATCGCCAGCGCGTTCGCCGATCTGGGCTTCGACGTGGATATCGGCCCGTTGTTCCAGACGCCGGAAGAAACGGCCC